>DASWAI010000229.1:0-1561 GCA_036391215.1 Gemmatimonadales bacterium | reverse complement strand
GCCTCGCCCTCGCGTTCAGCCTGGCGGGCATCGTCGCGGCGATGAATTTCCGGGCCCGGCTGCGCGACAGCAAGGACATGGTCTACGTGTTCCTGGCGATGGTGATCGGCCTGGCCGCCGGCGTGCAGATCATCACGGTGGCGCTGGCCGTGTCGATGATCTTCAACCTCATCATCCTCATTCTCGCCTGGACCGACTTCGGGCGCAGCCCGGCCGCGCTCGAGGGCGCCCGGGCCCGGGCTCGGCTGGAGCGGGCGCGCCAGCTCGCCGCGGTGAACCGCACGGGTATGTTCATGTCCGTGATGGAGCGCGAGGTCCTCCGGTCGCTCTCGCCCGAGCAACTCGACGTCCTGAGCGAGCGGGCGCGGCGGCTCAAGGCGCGGGGCGAGGGGGACGTGGAGCTCGGAAAAGAGAAGCCGATGGACTCCGTTCTCCGGGTCTACGGCCCCGAGCCGAACGCGCTGCGCGCGCCGGCGGAGGCCGTCCTGACGACCCAGGTGAAGGCGTGGAGGTTCAGCGGCGTGGTGGCGGGCGATAACGGCGCCCGCGGCCTCGAGTACCGGCTCCGTCTCCGGCGGAAGGTCCCGGCCGCCGCGCTCGCATCACAACTCCGTGACCGGCTCGGCCCGTCCGCAGAGCGGGTGGAACTGACCTAGGCGCGAGACATGGCGATCGCGGACGTCAGCACGGAGCTCCGGCGGCGGCTGCAGGCGGTCCTCGCCGGGCGCTACACCATCGAGCGGGAGCTCGGCCAGGGCGGGATGGCCACGGTCTTCCTCGCCCAGGACGTCCGGCTCGGCCGCGCCGTCGCCATCAAGCTGCTCGACCCGGCCCTGACCAGCACCATCGGGGTCGAGCGGTTCCTCCGCGAGATCGCGATCACCGCCCGGCTCAACCACCCGCACATCCTCTCGCTGATCGAGTCGGGCCAGGAAGGCGGCCTGGTCTACTACGTGATGCCGCACATCGAGGGCGAGTCGCTGCGGGACCGGCTCCGGCGGGAGCCCCCGATATCGGTGGGCGGCGCCGCTTGGATCGCCCGGGAGGTGGCCGACGCGCTCACGTACGCCCACGGCCGCGGCGTGATCCACCGCGACATCAAGCCGGAGAACATCCTCCTCTCCGACGGGCACGCATGGGTGGCGGACTTCGGCATCGCCCGCGCCATCGAGACCTGCGCCGATTCCGTCGGGAAGGCGCTCACCGTGACCGGCCTGCCGATCGGGACGCCGGCGTACATGAGCCCGGAGCAGGTCGAAGGCCGGCCCGACGTGGACGGCCGGAGCGACGTCTACTCGCTCGGCTGCGTGCTCTTCGAGCTGCTCACGGGGCGGCCGCCGTTTCTCGGCCGGTCGGCCCGCGCGATGATGCAGCAGCACGTGGCGACGCCGCCGCCGTCGCTCGCCGAGCTCCGGCCGGACCTGTCTCCTCAGCTCACGGCGGCGGTCGAGCGGGCCATCGCCAAGAGCCCGGCCGACCGGTTCCAGACCGCAAAGGCCTTCGGCGAGGAGCTCCAGGTCATCGCCGCGAGTGCGGTCGCGGAGCAGGCCACTCCGCCGGA
>DASWAI010000228.1:0-9076 GCA_036391215.1 Gemmatimonadales bacterium | reverse complement strand
ACACGGCGGAGGAGTACGGCCTCTCCGGCTCGGCCTGGTTCACCGATCACCCCACGGTGCCGCTCGACTCGATCGTCGCCGAGATCGACGAGGACATGGTCGGCCGCGGCGACGCGACCGACCTGCCCGGCGGCGGGCCGGGCTACCTGGAGGTGGTCGGCGCCTGGCGCCTCTCCCGCCGGCTCGGCGACTTGTTGGTCGAGGTGAACCGGGCCCTGCCCGACCCCATGAGCTTCAACACCGCGTACGACGCGCCCGGCCACCCGTTGCAGTACTACTGCCGCGCGGACCACTTCAACTACGCGCGGTACGGCATCCCCAGCGTCTCGCTCTCGCGGGGCGAGCACCTCGACTACCATCAGGTGACCGACGAGCCCCAGTACATCGACTACGAGGCGCTCGCGCGCGTCGCCCGGTTCGTCCACGCAGTGGCGTTCCGCCTGGCCGACGCGGACGACCGGCCGAGGCTCGACGTCCCCAAGCCCGACCCGCATGCACCCTGCCGCCAGTAGCCCGTCGTCCGACCGCCCGCGCCTTGGCGCCGGCGTCTGGCTCACGGCACTGGCATCGCTGGCGCTCCACTTCCTGCCCCAGCCCGGCTACGGCTTCCATCGCGACGAGCTGCTCTACCTCGCGATGGGCGACCACCTCCACCTGTTCCGGATGTCGTTCCCGCCGCTGATCGCCGTGCTGGCCGAGACGGCGCGCGCGCTGCCGCTCGATCTCCTCGCCGCCGTCCGGCTGCTGCCGGCCCTGGCCGGCGCCGCGCTCGCCATTCTCACGGCGCTCGTCTGCCGGGAGCTGGGCGGCAGGCGGCGGGCGCAGCTGGTCTCGGCGGTGGCGGTGCTCGTCGCCCCGCTCTTCGTCCGGGCCGGCACGCTGTTCCAGCCCGTGGTGTTCGAGCAGCTCTGGTGGACCGTGGCCGCGCTCGCGCTGGCCAAACTGCTCGCGGGACGCGACCGGCGCTGGTGGCTGGCCGCCGGGGCGGCGGTCGGCGCCGGCGCGCTCACCAAGTTCAGCGTCGCCTTCCTCTGCGCGGGACTCGTCTTCGCGATCGCCTTCTCGCCGCTCCGCCGCGATCTCGGCACCCGCTGGCCCTGGCTGGCCGCGGCGCTGGCCGGCGCCCTCGCCCTGCCGAGCCTGACGGGACAGGTCGCCTGGGGCTGGCCGTTCCTGGCGCAGATGCGCGCCCTCAAGGCCACTCAGCTGGGCCACTTCGACCGGCTCGATTTCGTCGTGGGGCAGTTCCTGAACCTCGGGCCCGGCGCGCCGCTCTGGCTGATCGGCCTGATCGCCCTGCTCGCGGCACCCGCGCTCCGGGCCTTCCGCGGGCTCGGCCTCCTCGCGCTCGGCGTCTTCCTGCTGCTCCTCGTCGGCGGCGGGAAGGACTACTACTTCGGCCCGCTCGACACCCTGCTCGTCGCCGCCGCGGCCTGCGTCCTGGGAACGTGGCTCGATCCGCGCACCCGGACGCCGGTCTTCGCCGCGATGCTGGCGTTCCTGATCCTGGGCGGCGCGGCGCTCCTCCCGCTCGGCGTGCCGATCCTCCCCCCGCCGCTCCTGGCGCGCTACGGCGCGGCGCTCGGCGTCACCGAAGCGGTGCGCACCAACTACGGCACGACCCTGCCCCTGCCGCAGGACTTCGCGGACATGACCGGCTGGCCCGAGCAGGTCGGCGTCGTGGCGTCGGTGTTCCACTCGCTGTCCCCCGACGAGCAGCGCCAAGCCGCGATCCTCGGCGTCAACTACGGCCGCACCGGCGCGGTGGCCCTGTTCGGACGGAAGCCGGGCCTGCCCTACCCCGTGAGCCGGCACGGCGACTTCTACCTCTGGGGCACCGGCGACCCCGGCCGGAGCACCGGCGACGTGACGATCGTGATCGGCGGGTCGCTGGACCAATGGCGGGAGTACTGGGACGACGTCAGGGAGGCCGCGCGATCGCGCAACCCCTGGGGAGTGGACGAGGAGCAGGACGTGCCGATCTTCGTCTGCCGGCGGCCCCGGATGGACCTGCCGGCGCTGTTCCGGAAGCTCGGGCCCCACTGGAGCTAGGGAGCCCGCTCAGAGCTTCGCGATCACGTCCCCGGCGAGCGTCTTCTCGATCGCCTTTTGTTTGGCCTGGTCCGGCACGCCGTAGGCTTTCACCAGGAAGACGGCGCCGCCCTTCTTGACGGAGAGCGTGGTGAACTGGCCGATCGTCGAGTACAGCGCGTCGTCGCCGATGCCCGGCGCGGGGACCTTGGTGACGTTGGGGAGCGGCGTCTTCATGGCGGGGAAGCCCGCCGGGTCCCAGAAGCTCAGCGTCACCATTCCCCTGGCGCCGCCCTGCGCCTGCCAACTGCAGCCCGTCTTGCCGATCGGCGCGCCCGCGGCGACGTCCTTCACGCCCAGCGCCGCGGCGACCTGGGCCGGCGTGAGCAAGGTGCACGGAGGCTTGGGCGCCTGCGCGGCCGCCGCGCCAGCCGTCACCGCGAGCGCGGCGGCGGCGCCGACGAGCAGCAGACCCGAGTGCTTCGACATACGCTGATCCTCCCGTCAATGGTTTGCGGTCGGCGGCTGCCCGCCCGATCTTCCCCGAATCTCGCGCCGCGCCGCCGCGGCGGCCAGGGGGAAACCCGCGGCGTCCGCCGGTCGTAGAGGATCCGTGTCCGGCCTGCTCGAAGGATTCAGGGCCTTGCCGTCCTACGGCGTCGGCGGGGTCGTCGTGATGCTGCTCCAGGCCGTCGAATCCGAGGTCCGCTTCGGGAAGCGGGCCCGCACCGTCTTCGCCGGGCCATCGGATCGAGGCAGCACCGTGGCGCTGTCGCTCGCCGCCGTGGTGCCGGTGATCGGGTTCGTGCTGGCGCTCAAGGCGCAGACCGCGGCGTACCACGCCCGGCTCCCGGCCTGGCTCGGGCGCGCCGGCGCCCTGCCGGGAATGCCGGTGGTCGCATGGGTGGGCGTCGGCATCGGCTTGGTTGGACTTCTGGTGCGCCTGTGGGCAGTCCTGGCGCTGCGCGAGCGGTACACCCGTACCCTGCTGGTGCTGGGGCACGACCACGCGATCGAGCGCGGCGGCCCCTACCGGTTCGTGCGCCATCCCGGGTACCTGGGATCCCTGCTCTGCCTGAACGGGATGGCGCTGGCCTCGGGGAACGCGCCCGTGCTGGCGGCCTCGCTCGTGACGACGCTCGCGGCATACGCCTACCGGATCCGCGTCGAGGACGCCATGCTGGTTGACAGTTTCGGCGCGGCGTACGAGGAGTACCGGCGCCAGGTGCGGGCGATCGTGCCGTTCCTCTGACCGTCCACCCGCCCGGCCGGTGCCTGCGCGACCCACGTTCACCCCGTAGCCATCATGCGGAAGATCATCGTCTACATCGCCACGAGCGCCGACGGCTACATCGCCCGTCCCGACGGCAACGTGGACTGGCTCGACCGGCCGGAAACGGCCGGCGACTACGGGATGCGGTCGTTCTACCGGTCCATTGATACGATCCTCTGGGGCCGCAAGACGTACGAGGTGGCCCTCGGCTTTCAGAAGCGGGGGATCCGGGGCGCGGAGTTCGATCTGAAGGTGAGGAATTGCGTCTTCTCCCGGCGCCCGCCCCGGACACGGCCGCCGGCCGTCGAGTTCGTCGCCGGCCCGATTCCGGCCTTCGTGAGCCGGCTGCGCGCGACCTCGGGGAAGAACGTCTGGATGATGGGGGGAGCCGGCCTGATCGCCTCGTTTCTCGACGCGGGGGAGATCGACGAGTTCATCATCCACATGATGCCCATACTCATCGGCGAAGGCATCCCGCTGGTCGCGCCCCGGCATCGCTCGGTCTCCCTGGCCTTGCGCTCGTCGCGGCGCTATTCCGACGGGGTCGTCCGTCTCCACTACGCCGTCGTCAAGCCATGATCCGCGCGGCCCCACCATGGCTAGCTTTCCCGGCATGACCATCCCTCCCGAAGTCTGGCTCCGCGGGCCCGTGGAGGGCGTCCATCCGCTCCTCCAGCCCGCCGCCCACGCCATCCTCCAGGTCGGCGAGGACGTCCTCCCCATCGTCGCCGATCTCACGCCCGGGCAGCTCTGGGCCCGGCCGGGCGGCGCGGCGGCCATCGGGTTCCACCTCCTGCATCTCCCCGGAAGCCTGGACCGCCTGCTGACGTACTCGCGGGGCGAGCCGCTCGATCCGCAACAGCTCCAGTACCTGGCGGCGGAGCGCACGGCGCACGAGGACCGGCCGGACCTCCGGAGCCTCACGACGCGGTTCGGGTCCGGGATCGAGGCGGCGGTCGCTTACCTGCGCACGGTCCCGGAGACGAGTCTCCTCCAGCCGCGGCCGGTGGGGCGGAAGCAGCTTCCCTCGACCACGCTCGGTCTCATCCTTCACGCGGCCGAGCACTCCTCCCGCCACGCGGGCCAGATCGTGACCCTCAATCGGGTAGTGCGAGGTTCGTAAACGGGAGGAGAGGCGATAGCATGCAGAAGATCACCCCGTTTCTCTGGTTCGACGGCCAGGCCGAGGACGCCGCCCGGCTCTACGTGTCGCTGTTCCCGGACTCGAGGATCGACCGGGTGACCCGGTCGCCGGCCGACACGCCGAGCGGGCCCGCCGGCATGGTGCTCACGGTCGAGTTCACTCTCTCCGGCACCCGCTTCGTGGGCCTGAACGGCGGTCCCCAGTATCGCTTCACAGAGGCCGTCTCCTTACAGATCGCGTGCGCGGACCAGGCGGAGGTGGACCGGCTCTGGGCGGCCTTGTCGGAGGGCGGCACGGAGGGGCGGTGCGGCTGGCTCAAGGACCGCTGGGGACTGTCCTGGCAGGTGGTGCCGACGCGGCTGCACCAACTCCTCGCCGACCCGGACCCCGGCCGCTCCCGGCGCGCCATGGAGGCGATGCTCAAGATGAACAAGATCAGCATCGCCGAGCTGGAGCGCGCCGCCGGCGAGAGTCTCTTGCGAGGCAACCGGTAGATGTTCCAGAAAGCGTGCTGCCGCATTCTCGCGGTCCCCGCCCTGCTCCTCGCGGTTCTCCCCCTGGGCGCGCTCGCCGCGCAGGCGCCGGCCGACACGACCCGCTATCACGTCCTCTTCGCCGACCGCGTCGCCGGCTACTACACGGAATGGCGCGCGGGCGGCGACCTGCGCTCCGTCTTCGAGTACAACGACCGCGGGCGCGGGCCCCACATCGAGGCCACGATCCACGCCGGCCCCGGCAACGTCCCCACCGCCCTCCACATCGTCGGCCACGGCTACGTCAAGGACACGGTGGACGAGCGGTTCGCCGCGGCCGGCGACACCGCCACCTGGCAGAGCGCGATCGAGCACGGGAGCCGGCCCGACACCGACCGGGCCTTCTACGTCAACGCCGCGGAGACGCCCGCCGAGCTGCCCCTGCTGGTGCGCGCGGCCCTCGCGCGGGGCGGACGCCTGCCCCTGCTCCCGAGCGGCGAGGCCGCCGTCGAGCGGGTCGGCGACCTGACGGCCGACATCGGCGACTCGCCGGTCCATCTCACCCAGTACTCGATCGAAGGCCTGGGCTTCTCGCCCATCCCCGTCTGGCTCGACGACGGCGGCCAGCGCTTCGCGGCCCTGTCCGACTTCTCGAGCGTCGTGCCCGAAACGTGGGAGAAGGCGATCCCCGCCATGCTCGCGGACCAGCGGCAGGCCCGCGATGCGCGCCTCATCCGCCTCGCCCGCGAGCTGGAGCACCGTCCAACCGGCCCGCTCGTCATCCGCAACGCCCGGCTCTTCGTCGCGGAGTCCGCCACCGTCAGGCCGAAGACCACCGTCGTCGTCACCGGCAACCGGATCACCGCCGTCGGCCCCGACGACCGGATCCGCGTGCCGGACCACGCGCAGGTGATCGACGCCGGGGGACGGACCCTCCTGCCCGGCCTCTGGGACATGCACGTGCACATCCAGCCGGGCGAGGACGGCCTGCTCCACGTCGCCGCCGGCGTCACCAGCGCGCGCGACATGGGCAACGACACCGTGGTCGTCCTCGAGCTGCAGCGCCGCTTCGCCACCGACTCGCTCATCGGGCCGCGGCTCGTGCTGGCCGGCCTCATCGACGGCTCCGGCCCCTACCGCGTCCCCGTCGGCGTCGTGGCGGACGACTCGGTCGCCGCCGCGCGCGCGGTGACCTGGTTCGCCGCCCACGGCTACGAGCAGATCAAGATCTACAGCTCGGTCAGGCCCGAGCTGGTTCCCGGCATCGTCCGGGCGGCGCACGCCCGCGGCCTCCGGGTGAGCGGACACGTGCCGGCCTTCATGCGGGCGGAGGAGGTCATCCGGCTCGGGTTCGACGAGGTGCAGCATGCCAACATGCTCATGCTGAACTTCATGGACAGCGTCCGCGACACCCGGACCATGGAGCGCTTCACCGCCGTGGCGCAGCACGGCGCGGAGCTGGACTTCTCGTCCCGGCGGGTGCGGGACTTCGTGGCCCTGTTCCAGGCGCGGCACGCCGACATCGACCCCACGCTGGTCGCGTTCGAGGACTGGTTCACCGCCCGCCCCGGCCAGCTGGGCCCGAGCGAGGCCGCGATCGCCGACCGGATGCCGCCCCAGGTCCGGCGCGGCTTCTACGGGGGCGGCCTGCCGGTGCCGCCCGGTATGGACCAGCGCTACCGCGACTCCTACGCCGCCATGCTTCACATGGTGAAGGTGATGTACGACGCGGGGGTGCCCGTGGTGGCCGGCACCGACGCGGGCCCGGTCGGCTTCGCGCTCTTCCGCGAATTCGAGCTGTACGTCCAGGCGGGGATCCCGGCGCCCCGGGTGCTCAGCCTCGCCACCATCGGCGCCGCCCGCATCATGCGGCACGACGACGAGCGGGGCTCGATCGCGGTCGGCAAGCTCGCCGACCTCGTCCTCACCGACGGCGATCCGACCCGGCGGATCAGCGACATCCGCCGCACCTGGCTGGTGGTGAAGAACGGCATCATGTATCAGCCGGCCGAGCTGTACCGCGCGCTCGGCGTGACGCCGTGAGACGCCTCGAGCCGGCAGGTTCCCCATGATTCGCAAGCTCAAGGACGGGCGTTACCGCCTCTACTCGTTGAAGAAGGATCCCAGGACGGGGCGACGTCGCAATCTGGGAACGTTCCCGACTCGCGCGGCCGCCGAGAAGCACGAGCGGGAGGTGGAGTTCTTCAAGCGGCGAGGATGATCGCCGTGGTCCTTCGGCAACGGCCAAGTCGCACCGGGTCCGTGATTATCTCATCGCATACCCATCGAATGCGCGCATGGGCGAGTTCGGGCTGGCGGTGGGCATGAGCCTCGAGCACGAGATCCGGGGCATCGCGACGTGGTAGAGGTGACGGCGCCGGCGCCTTCCGTCCGATGCTAGCCCTGCTCCTCGCCCTCGCGGGCCCGAACCCCTGCCCGGCCCTGCCGCTTGCCGCCGGAAGCTCCTGGACCTATCGCGCCGACGTGGCCTGGGCCGCCGGCGGCGACAGCGCGGCGCGCCGCGCGCTCCTCTGGACCACCAGCGTTCTCGCCGTGCAGGCCAACGACTCCGCGGTGGCCGCCACGGTCCAGGACTGGCCCACCGACCTGGCCTGGTGGGAGCCCGGCCGCGCGCCCACGCTGTCGGTGCTCTACTGCGCCGCAGGGCGGGTCTACCAGGTGCACCCGGCGATCGGGACCGCCGCCGCGCTCGCCGACTCGCTTCTGAGCGGCCGCCGGCGCCCCAACCCGGACGACCTCATTCTCGAGCTGCCGCTCCATACCGGCCGGCTCTTCGGCCGCGACCCGGCCGAGCGCGACGACACCTTCTACGCCTGGCTGGTCGAGCGCGCCGAGCCGGTGCCGCCATCCGTGCGCCGGCTCCGGCCGGGCACCGGCGATTCGCTCTACACGCTGGCCTACCGCACGAATCCGGATTACACGGAGGTCGGCTTCGTGCCGGGGCTGGGCGTCGCCCGCTACGTCTACCATCACAACGGCACGACCGCCGACGCCGAGGCGTCGCTGATGGGGTACGACTCCAGCGGATCGTCGCGCTACTCCATGCTGCAGGACGCGTTGCTCGGACTGCTGCCCGCCGAAGGCGCCGTGCCCGACACGGAGGCGCGGCGGCGCTGCCTCGTGCTCCCCGTGGCCCCGCCCGACGATCGCCTGCAGGGGCCCCACGGCGACTCGCTCGTCTCCACCCGTTGCGAGGTCGTGGGGTATGGACCGCTCGGCCCCGACTCGGCGGCGTCCTGGATGGCCGCCCGGTATCGCTGGACGTCGGTCTTCACCGCCGAGGACAGCACGCGCCCTCCCGCCGCGCGTGATACGGTCGCCGAGGAGGAGGCCGTCGTCTTCGTGACCCCGCGCCCGGGCCGGGCCCGCCCCGTCTGGCACGCGCGCTTCGAGACCGGCGCGTACGCCGTGTGGCGCTCGGTCACGCCCGAGGTCGCCCCGACGGCGGCTGGCACGACCCTGCTCAGCGTGATGAGCTGCGTGAACGGGACCGGCGGGTGCGGGCAGGAGTTCCTGCAGCGCTACGGGGACGGCCGCTGGGCGCCGGTTTGGCAGGTCTGGCGCGACCAGCTGCCGGACGGCTTCGCCGCCCGCATGTGGCACGGCGCGCGCATCGATCCGCGCACGCTGGAGGGCACGGCGGGGTTCTACGGGCCGCGCGACCCGAACTGCTGCCCCGCCGAGGAGCTGCACGTCCGCCTCTCGCTGGACGGCGACTCGCTCGTGCTCCGCCAGCATGCCGTGGTCCCGGAGCCCCAGCGCTAACAAGAGGCGCGAGACCCGCACCCCGGCGCCGCGGATGTCGGTGGCATCCTGAAACCGCCACCCGACGATCCGAGTATGGATACCGTGGCCAAGCAAAGCGTCGGGGTACCGCTTCCAGTCTTCGGTCGTCCAGCCTCTGACCCCGTCGTTACCCTTTACCGCCAGATCTACGAAAGGATTCGCGGCACCATTCTCGGAGGCACCCTTGCGCCCGGGACCCGGCTCCCCTCGTCCCGCACCCTGGCGGAAGACCTCGGCGTATCCCGGAATACGGTGGAGCTGGCGTTTTCCCAGCTGGAAGCAGAGGGCTTCCTGACCCGGAGGGTCGGGGCGGGCACCTACGTCACCACGGCGATTCCCGGGCCCGAG
>DASWAI010000227.1:0-6583 GCA_036391215.1 Gemmatimonadales bacterium | reverse complement strand
GGCGGAACTCGGTCATCCGCAGCACGCTCAGCCCGCTGAAGTCGGTCACGTAGAGATTCGGGGACCCGCGGAGCTGCTCCGCGAGCGACTCGACCGTCGCCTGGCGTTCGGACTTGCTCATCGGTACTCCGCCGTATCGAGCTTGACCCCGGGCCCCATCGTGCTCGAGACCGTCGCCGACTTGATGTAGGTGCCCTTGGCCGCCGCGGGCTTGGCCCGCGCGATGGTGTCCATGAAGGCGCGGACATTATCGGCCAGCTGCTCCGCCTTGAAGGACACCTTCCCCACCGGGGCGTGCACGTTTCCGGTCTTGTCCACCCGGAACTCGATCTTGCCCGCCTTGATCTCGCGCACGGCCTTGGTGACGTCCAGCGTCACGGTGCCGGCCTTGGGATTCGGCATGAGCCCCCGGGGGCCGAGGACGCGTCCCAGCTGGCCGAGCTGGCCCATGACGTCCGGCGTCGCGACGATCACGTCGGTGTCGAGCCAGCCGTCCTTGATCTTCTGGATGTACTCGACCCCGACGAAGTCCGCGCCCGCGGCCTCGGCGTCCCGCGCCTTGTCGCCCTGTGCGATGACCAGCACCCGCACCGACTTGCCGGTCCCGTGGGGCAGCACCACCGTCCCGCGCACCACTTGGTCGGCGTGCCGGGGATCGACGCCCAGATTGACGGCCACGTCCACCGTCTCGTCGAACTTCGCGAAGGCGGACTGCTTCACCAGCGCGACCGCCTCGGCGACCGGGTAGTGGCGGTGGCGGTCGACCCGGGCCGCCGCGTCCCGGAACTTCTTCCCGACGGCCGGCATCAGTCGGCCACCTCGAGCCCCATCGACCGGGCGGTGCCGGCGATCATCTTCATGGCGCTGGCCAGATCCGATGCGTTGAGATCCTGCATCTTGATCTCGGCGATCTTCTTGACCTGCGCCCGGGTGACCTTGCCCACCTTGGTGCGGTTGGGCTGCGCGCTGCCCTTCTCGATGCCCGCCTCCTTGAGCAGGAGGTTCGGGGCCGGCGGGGTCTTCGTGATGAAGGTGAACGTCCGGTCGGCGAAGATCGTCACCACGACCGGGATCACCATGCCCGCCTGCGACTGGGTCCGCGCGTTGAACTGCTTCACGAACTCCATGATGTTCACGCCGTGCGGGCCCAAAGCAGTACCCACCGGCGGGGCTGGAGTCGCCGCGCCCGCCGGGACCTGAAGCTTCACGACCGCCTGGATCTTCTTCGCCATACGTCTCCTCTGACGCCGCGCCGCGGGACGGGCCCGGGATGCCGGCTGCCGCGATGACCCGCGCGGTCGCGGGGGGCGGGCCTAGTGCCCGCGCAGCTGGGTGTAGTCGAGCTCGACGGCGGTCGGCCGGCCGAACAGGCTCACGCTGACCTTGACCTTGCCCTTGTCGCCCAGCACTTCTTCGACGGTGCCGCTGAAGTCGGAGAACGGCCCCTCGGTGATCTCGACCACCTGCCCCACCATGAAGGGGATCTCTTCCTTCGGCTCCGCCTCGGCCACCGCTTCGGCGATGCCCAGCAGGCGGTTCACCTCGTCCTGCCGGAGCGGCTGCGGCAACTTGCCCGAGCCCACGAACTTAATGACCCCCTGGATGCTGTTGACGACGTGCAGGGCCTCCTGGCTCATCTGCATCTCGACCAGCACGTATCCGGGGTACAGCTTGCGCTCGACGTTGACCTTCTTGCCGTTCTTGATCTCGATCACTTCCTGGACCGGCACGAGCGCCTGCCGGATCAGCTTCTCGTCGTCCGGCCGGGGATCGTCGGCGATCCGCTTGGCCAGGAGGCTCCGCACCTTGTTCTCGTGGCCCGCGGTGGTCTGGATGGCGTACCAGCGGTAGTCCATCGCCGTCACCGGGCCAGCGCCGCGACGCCGTCCACCAGGATCTTCTGGAGCACCCAGTCGAGCAGGCCGATGGCGATGCCGAGCGCGATCGAGAGCACCACGATCATCCGGGTGGCGTTCATCAGCTCGGGCCGGCTGGGCCAGGTGACCTTATCGAGCTCGGCCCGCACCGCCTTCAGGAACCCGCCCGCCTGCGCCACCGCGCCAGTCAGCCGGTTGGCCGGCGGCGCCGCCTGCACCTCACCGCTCACTTCGACTCCTTGTGCACCCGGTGCTGGTCGCAGCGGGGGCAGTACTTCCGGTATTCCACGCGCTCCGGGTGCTTCCGCCGGTTCTTGTCCTGGAAGAAGTTCCGGCTCCGGCACTCGGTGCACTCGAGGATGATTTTGTCGCGTGGCATGCTGGCTCCTCAGAAAGCTCGCGACCGGGATTGAACCGGTGACCTCATCCTTACCAAGGATGCGCTCTACCGACTGAGCTACGCGAGCGAACCGCTCAACCGATAAGCGGGCGACGGGACTCGAACCCGTGACCCTCAGCTTGGAAGGCTGACGCTCTACCAACTGAGCTACGCCCGCGTGTCCGTGCCGCCTTGCGTCCCGCCCGCCGCGACCGCCCCGCTCGAGTGGTGGGGGTAGGATTCGAACCTACGTAGGGCGAAGCCCGGCAGATTTACAGTCTGCTGCCATTAGCCACTCGGCCACCCCACCCAAGCCGCTCCACTCACCCTTTCGAGACAGAACCCCGCCGCCCTGGCGGGGTTCGGTCGTCGTCGTCCTGCGGGCGTTCGGCATCACCGAGCTGACGAGGGGAATCGAACCCCTAACCCCCTGTTTACAAAACAGGCGCTCTGCCAATTGAGCTACGTCAGCCAAAGCAGGCCGAAAAGAGCAGACCCATATGATAGAAGGGGATTTAGCCTGCGTCAACGGGGTGGGGCAACAAAACGGCGTGGCGGGCCCTCAGGCCGCCGGTGGAGGCGTGATACGGATGACCTGGATAGACCCATCCCTGGCGTCCCGGACCTCAAAACCGTGCGTTCGAAGCAACTCCCGGATCCGGTCGGCCTCAGCGAAGTTGCGGCGGCGCTTCTCGGCCGCCCGGACCTCCGCCCAGCGTGCGGCCCAGCGGTCCGCCCCCTCGGCGTCCGGCGGCGGGACTTCCGGCGGCGTGGTAAGCACGTCGTCCTCCGAGGCGACCCCCTCGGGCCCGGATGCGACCCCACCCGCCTCGGGCCGGGGCAGCGTGAGCGCGGCGGAGCCCGTGAGCTTCACCGTCTGGGTCCGCGCCGCGGGCGCCACGTCCAGCACCTGCTCCACCAGGGCCCACGCCGCACGGAGGAGGGGCCCGGCCTTCCGGCCGGCGTCGAGCAGCCGGTTCCCTTCGGGCAGGAGCTGGCCGAATACGGCCGCCAAAGCCTGGGGGGCGTTGAGGTTGTCGTCCAGAGCGTCCGTGAACCGCGCCCGGAACGCCTCCGCCAGCCGCCCGAACTCGGGGTCCTCCGATGCTGCCTCGGCCGCGGGAGAGGCGGCCAGGCGGTCGCGGAACCGGCCGAGCCGGGCGGACCCCTGCGCCGCCGCGGCCAACGCCTCGTCGTTCCAGTCGAGCCGCTGCTGGTAATGGGTCTGGAACATCAGCAGCCGGATGGCGCCGACGTCGACCCCCTGCTCCCGAAGGTCTCGCGCCGTGAGGATGTTGCCGTAGCGCTTTGACATCTTGGTGCCGCCGATGTCGAGGAACTCGCCGTGGAGCCAGTAGCGCGCGAACTCGGGCTTCCCGGTATGGGCGCAGCTCTGCGCGATCTCATCCTCGTGGTGCGGGAAGATCAGGTCCACGCCGCCCGCATGGATGTCCAGCACGTCCGCGCCCCAGCGCGTTCCGATCAGGTCGAGCGCCATGGCCGAGCACTCGAGGTGCCAGCCGGGACGGCCCCGGCCGAAGGGGGCGTCCCACGCGGCGCCGACGGCCTCGTCGTCCGCCTTGGCGGCCTTCCACAGCACGAAGTCGCGCGCGTCCTCCTTGGCGTACTCGTCGGCCGAGACCCGCTCGCTCGCCCCGGTCTTGAGCTGCCGCAGGTCCAGGCGAGAGAGCCGGCCGTACGCCGGGAACCGGGCGATCGCGAAGTAGACCGAGCCGTCCTCGCCGCGGTAGGCCACCCCCTTGTCGAGCAGCGACTGGGTGAGCGCGATCATCGGCCCGACGTATTCCGTGGCCCGCGGATAGGCATGCGCGGGCCGGATCCGGAGGTAGTCGCGGTCCTCGAAGAACGCGCGGGCGAAGGGCTCCACGTGCTCCCGCAGCGTCGCGCCGCGCGCGCGGGCGGCCGCGATGGTCCGGTCGTCCACGTCGGTCAGGTTCATGACGTGGAACACCTCGTAGCCGCTCGCCTCCAGCCAGCGCCGCAGCAGGTCCTCGAACAGGAATGTGCGGAAGTTCCCGATGTGCGCGTAGTTGTAGATGGTGGGCCCGCAGGTGTAGAACGTCACCCGGGGCGGGGCGATCGGCTGGAACGGCTCGACGCTGCGGGACAGCGTGTTGTAGAGCCGGAGCATCACGCGCCCCCCGCCGCCGCCGCCGCCTCGGTCGTGCCGGCGGGGCCGGCCGGGCCCTCCACCTTCACGTGCACCTTCCGCTGCGGGAACGGGATCTCCAGCCCTTCGGCGTCGAGGCGGTTCTTGAGCCGGCGGCGCAGCTCGCGCGCGACGTCCCACTGGCTCCCCGGCTGGGTCCGCGCCAGCACGCGGATCACGACCGCGCTGTCCCCCAGCGACTCGACGCCCGGCACCTCGACCGCTCCCTCGAGCCGCCCCTTCCAGGCCGGCTCGGCCGAGAAGCGCGCAACCTCGTCCCGCAGCACGTCGAGCGCGTGGTCGATGTCCACGTCGTAGGCGACGCCGACGTCGATCACCGCCCGGGACCAGCCGCGAGTCTTGTTGCTCACGACCTTGATCTCTCCGTTCGGGATCACGTGCAGCACGCCCTGCAGATCGCGCAGCACCACGACCCGGAGCGACATGCGCTCGACCACCCCGCTCTTGCCCGCGGCCTCGATCACGTCGCCGACGGCGAACTGATCCTCGAACAGGATGAAGAACCCGGAGATGAAATCCTTCACCAGGCTCTGGGCGCCGAACGAGATGGCGAGCCCGATGATGCCCGCGCCGGCGAGCAGGGGGCCGATCTCGACGAAGAGATTCAGCGTGAGAAGGAAGGCGACGACCAGGATGGTAGTGCCGCCCACCGTCCGGAGCAGCTGCGCGATGGTGATGCCGCGCTTCTCGCGGAGGGTGGTGACCGCGGCGTTGCCGTCGTCCACCAGGCGCTCGATGCGGCGCGCGGCGAGCCGGGTGAGGCGCATGGCCGCCCAGGCCAGGAGCCAGATGATGACGACCTGGGCGAGCTTCCGGGTCAGCTCCGCGCCATCGAGCCGCAGGAACTGCGCGATCCGTTCCAGCACGGCTTGGACTTCGGGGAGGAGGGGCACGCCGCTAAGCTAGAGGCCCCTCCGCGACGCAGTCAATCGGTTGTCGCGGCGCGACATGGCGCTGCGCGCGAAGCGCGCGGCACAGCCCGGCCAGGGAAGCGGCGGAATCGGCGCGGTCCGGCGCGGCGCCGTCGAGCCCGAGCGCGAGGCGCCGGGCCCGGCCGAGGGCGCGGGCGGCGATGACGCGGAGCGAGCACCGGCTCCAGACGACGATGCGGGGCGTGAGCGCCAGCAGCATGCCGAGATCGGAGCCGAAGAGGAGGAGGCGGCGGCCGCCCGGCCCCGGCACCACGAGTCGAACGGGCGGACGCGCCGCCTCGAGCCAGACGCCCAGCGGCTCGGCCACCCGGCTGAGCGCGACGAGGCGGGCGAGGGGGAGGGAGGACGGGACGGGCGAAACGGGCCGGGGCACGACCGACGCTACCGCCGATCGTGCCCCGGCCCCGTACCGCGCCGATGCGTGGTGGCGCTATTTCGCCGGGACCACCAGGACCGGCTCGTGAGCCGCGCGCACCACCTTGTCCGCGACGCTCCCGAGCAACATTCGCTCGACCCGCCCGGGCGCCCGCGTCGCGAGGGCGATGACGTCGGGCGCCTCTCGTTCGGCCGCCGCCAGGATGCCTTCCGCCGCTCCGCCGCCGACTTCGACGCAGACCCGGGCCTTGAATCCCCTGACCCGGAGGCCTGCAGCTACGGCCTCCAGCTTCTCCGCGGCCCGCGCCTCCTCCAGCTCGGTCGGCTCGGTCTCCACTGCCATCGGGACCGGCACGGCCAGCGCCGGCACCGGGACGTTGAGCACCCGAACCAGCACGTACTCCGTGATGTCCGGCGCCCCCAGCGCCAGGGCCGGCTCGAGCGCGGCCTCGCTGCCATCGGTGCCGTCCAGAGGGACCAGAATCCGGCGATAGGGAGGCGACGATGCCACGGCCCACGCTTCCATAGTGGGACGGACCAGCAGCATCGGCTGGGCAAGCGACCGGAGCAGCTGGTCGGCCACGCTGCCGAGCCAGAGACGGCTGAACGGGCCCCGGCCATGGGTCGTCATGACGATGAGATCGGCGACGGCGCGGGCCCGGCGGGCAATCGCGGGAGCCACCTCGCCTTCCAGCAGGCTGGCGTTCACCGTCAGTCCCGTGCCCCGCGCGCGCCGGGCCTGTTCCTCGAGATATGCGCCTTCCGCGGGCGCCGAGTCCCGAACGTCCGGCCCCGCGGTCATCGCGTCCGCGTAAATGTCCCAGGCGGT
>DASWAI010000226.1:0-18551 GCA_036391215.1 Gemmatimonadales bacterium | reverse complement strand
CTCCAACGTTGCCGCGAGGTCCTCAAGAACCGGGTCTCCGTCATGATCTTCCCCGAGGGGACCCGGTCGATGACGGAGGACATGCTCCCGTTCAAGGACGGCGCGTTTCGCCTGGCGATCCAGTCCGGCGTGCCGATCCTGCCGCTGGCCGTGAGCGGCACCGGCCCCGCGCTCAGGAAGCACGACTGGCGCTTCGGCCGCTCGGTCGCCGAGGTCCGCGTGCTGGAACCGGTCGAGACCACGGGGCTCACGGTGAAGGACGTCCCGGCGCTCCGGGACCGCGTCCGCCAGCAGATTCTCGACGCGCGTGACGCGCTCCGGCGCGAGCACGGCTGAGCCGGGTCATTCGTCCTTCGCCAAGCCCGCCGGGGCCTCCACTCGCCCCACGGCGCCTGCCAGCGCCAGCAGCGTGAGCACGTACGGCAGCATCAGGAAGAACTGGTACGGCACCGCCAGCCCGAGCGACTGAAAGAGAAACTGCAGGGCCGTCGCCGCGCCGAAGAGCAGGGCCGCCAGCGCCACGCCAGCGGGGTGCCACCGCCCGAGCACCACGATGGCGATCGCCACGTACCCGCGCCCGGCCGTCATCTTCTCCGCGAATGTCCCCACCTGCGCGAGCACCAGGCTCGCGCCGCCGAGTCCCGCGAGGGCCCCGCCGAACACGGTCGCCGAGAAGCGCAGCCAGCCGACCGGCACCCCCGCGGCGCGGGCCAGGTCGCTCGCCTCGCCCGTGGCGCGGAGCGCGAGACCCGCACGGGTGCGGTAAAGCATCCACCACACGATGGGCACGAGCGCGAGGCTCATATAGGTGAGCGCGGGCTGGGCGAAGAGCGCCGGGCCGAGCACCGGGATGCGGCTCAGGCCCGGCACGGCGAGCGCGCCCAGCGTCGGCAGGGAGAGCCCCGCCCCGTCGGCACCGTAGGCCTGCCGGTAGACCGTCCCCGTGAGCCCCACGCAGGCGAGGGTCACCGCCGTGCCCGCGATGACCTGATTCACTCGCGCCCCAACGACCCAGCCGGCGAACACCGCCGCGACCGCCGCGCCGGCGAGCGCCGCGGCCGCGACCCCGGCCCACGCACCTCCGCTCGCCCCGAGCGCGGATGCGAGCGCGCCGGCGAGCATCGCACCCTCGAGCCCGAGGTTGATCACCCCGGCGCGCTCGGTGATCGTCTCGCCGATCGCCGCGAAGAGCAGCGGGGTCGCCACCCGCACGGACGCCGCCAGGAAGCCGACCAGGGCCCCGGCCTCGAGGGCCGGGCTCATGCGGGGTCCGCCTCCGCGTCGGGTAACGCCACGCTGGTCCGGGCACGTCGCCCCGTCGCCTCGGCCAGGAGCAGGACGAGGATGATTACCCCCTCGACCACGTACACCGCGACGGCCGGAATGCCCGCTTCCCGCTGCATCGCCTGCGCTCCGGCCTCGAGCGCGCCGAAGACGATGCCGGTGAGCACGATGGCCAGCGGCCGAAGCCTCGCGAGCAGCGCCACCGCGATGGCGGTGAAGCCGTACCCGGGCGACAGATTCTGGAAGAGGGCGTAGGAGACTCCCCCCACCTCGAGGCCGCCGGCGAGTCCCGCGATCGCGCCGGACCAGAGCAGGGCGAGAGCCGTTACCCGGCCGACGTCGATGCGGCCGCTCACGCGGGCGGCCCGCGGTCCGGTGCCCGTCGCGAGCAGCTCGAAGCCCCACACCGTGTGGCGGAACACGTACGACACCACCACCGCGAGCGCGAGTCCGGCCAGAAAGCCCATATGGAGCCGGGTGCCGGGAAGCATCGGGAGCCGGGCGGCGGTCGCGATCGGATCGCTCTGGGGGTAGATATGCTTGGCCTCCTGGAGGGGTCCCTGCACCATCCAGCTCACCAGGGATTCCGCGACGAAGTTGAGGAGCAGCGTGCTGATCACCTCCAGCACGCCGAACCGCAGCCGAAGCCATGCCGGCAGCGCCACCCACAGCGCGCCGGCCGCGGCTGCCGCAAGCCAGACCGCGGGAATGGCAAGGACGGGGCTTGCGCCACCCAGGTGAAGACCGGCCCAGGTCGCCGCGATCGCGCCGGCATAGAACTGCCCTTCCGCCCCGATGTTGAGGGCGTTCGCCCTGAACGCGACCGCGATGCCGAGCCCGATGACGATCAACGGCACCGCCCGCACCAGCGTCGCGGACGTGAAGGCGTACCAGGACCCGAACGCTCCCTGCCACAAGGCGGCTAGGGCCGCGGCGGCGTCGAACCCCGCGGCCCAGAGCCCGGCGGCCAGCAGTAGAAGTCCGATCGCAAGCGCAGCCGCCCCTGCCCGAAGGCCCGACCCCGTTTCGTTCATTCCCCGCCGCCTGACTGGCCACCCAGCATCATTGCCCCGAGCTCCGCCTTCCCAGCCCCCGCCCGCGCGGGCGTGACCGTGCCTCTGGCCACGACGATGGCGCGGTCGGCCCGCTCCAGCACTTCGTCCAGATCGCTCGAATGCACCAGCACTGCCGCGCCGCCGGCCGCCGCCGAGGCGAGACGCTGCCAGAGGTCGTCGGCAGCGTGGATGTCGAGCCCGCGGGTGGGGTTTTCGGCCACGATGACGCGGGGCGCGAGCTCGAGCGCACGGGCGATCAGCAGCTTCTGCTGATTGCCGCCGCTCAGCGAGCCGGCCGGCGCATCGGGGCCGGAGGCGCGGATCCCGAACTGGCGGATGAGGAGGGACGTCCGCTCCCGCGCGGCATTCCAGTCGAGCCGGTTCCGATGCACCCAGGCCGCGCCCCGCCCGAGGCCCAGTACCACATTGTCCGTGAGGGCCAGCTCGCCGATCAGTCCTTCCGTGGTGCGGTCCTCAGGCACGAAAGCGACGGGGGCCGCGACCTCGAGGCGGCCGCGCAGCGGCCGGGCGAGCCCGGCGATCGTGCGAAGGAGCTCGCGCTGGCCGCTGCCTTCCACCGCCGCCACGCCGACCAGCTCGCCGGCCGCGACCGTCAGGGAGGCGCCTCTGACCGCGAGTCCCCGCCCGTCCTCCCGCGGCAGATCGAGCATCTCGCAACGGATCAGGCTCGCGCGCTCGACGCGCTCGCCGGGGCGAGGGCCCGCATGAACCGGCGCGCCCGAGCCGATCATGGCCCGGGCGAGCGAGTCCGGCGTCTGTGCCGAGGCCGGCCCCGTCAGGGTCACCCGCCCCCCACGCAGCGCCGTCACCCGGTCCGCCGCCCGCAAGGCTTCGTCCAGCTTGTGGGTGATGAGCACGGCCGCGCCTCCCCCGGCCGCGAACTCACGCACGACCCGGAGAAGCTCCTCGGCGTCCGGGGGCGCCAGCACCGCCGTCGGCTCGTCGAGAAGCAGGATCGTGGCGTCCGCCGCCAGCGCCTTCAGGATCTCGAGCCGCTGCTTGGCCGCGACCGTCAGAGTCCCGGCCCGCGCGTCCGGATCGAGGGCCAAGCCCACCCGCCCCATGAGATCGAGCACGCGCTGGCGCAGCTCCTTGGGCCGCACGGACCAACCGGCGGAGAGCGCGACGTTCTCGGCGACGGTGAAGGCGGGGATCGAGGTGAAGTGCTGGTGCACCATGCCGAGCCCCAGTCGGCGCGCGTCACGGGGAGAGCGCGGAAGGACGGTCCGACCCCGAACTGTCATAACACCAGCGTCCGGACGCACCAGCCCATACGCGACGTGCATGAGCGTGGATTTCCCGGCGCCGTTCTCCCCGAGCAGCGCGTGGACTTCGCCGGGGGCGAGCGTGAAATCGGCCCCGCGCAGCGCCTGCACGGGGCCGAACCGCTTCACGACGCCATGGAGCTCGAGGGCCGGCGTCGTCACAAACCGGTTGGGTGCCGGTGAAACTCCCACGGGAGGCCGAACTCGGCGTGTACCCGGCGGGCCAGGGCTTGCACTCCGACCTGCTCCGTCGCGTAGTGGCCGGCGTAGATCACGTTCACGCCCCATTCCATCGCATCGAAGTAGGTATGGTGCGCGCCTTCACCCGTGATGAACGTGTCCAGACCGGCGTCGCGCGCCGCCGCGATCATCGATCCCGCCGCGCCGGTCACTATCCCGATCCGGCGCACCCGCTCCGGTCCGCCGGGGATGAGCTGGGCGCTGGTGTCGAGGTCGGCTTCGAGCGCCGCCACCAGACGGCCCCGATCCGCCAGGGCCGGGGGCGCCGCACCATGGACCCCGATGGGCACGCCCCGGTAGTTCCCGAACCAGCCCTCGACCGGCAGCCCGAGGCGCCGGGCGAGCTCCACGTTGTTGCCCACTTCGGGGTGGACGTCGAGCGGGATATGGGCGGCATAGAGCGCAGCGTCGCGCTCGAGCAGTGCCCTGATGCGCCGGAAGCGCCGTCCGGTGAGCGCCACGTTCCCGTCCCAGAAGAGGCCGTGGTGCACCAGGAGTAGAGGGCGCGTGCCGGTGCTGTCGCTTGCGGCGCCCAGTCCCTCGATCGTTTCGAGGGACGCGTCTACGGCCGCCACGGCCCGATCCACCCACCCGCGGTTCTCGACCTCGAGGCCGTTCACCGCATTCGGCTCGTCCGGCACCTCGCCCACGCGGAGGAAGGCGTCGAGGAACCGCACGACCTCCGCGAGGGCGATAGCCGTCACCGGGGCGACCCCGTCAGGCGCAGAGTGCCCGCGGCGATCGAATCGGCCGCGGCCCGCACCCGGGCCATCAGCCCGGCGGGCAGGAGCCCTTCGAGGGCGGGGTTGGGCTCGTAGCGTATGACTCCGCTCGCCAGGCCGAACGACTCGACCCGGGGAACGAACTTGCCCTCGCGCACCTCCCGCGCCACCAGGAGTAGCGCGCGTGGCAGGTCTATGATCGCCGAGCCGAGCACCCGATCCGGCGCGAGCTGCGTCTGATCCGAGTTCGCCCCGAAGGCGTACACCCCCGACGTCTCCTTCACGGCCTGGAACAGGCCCAGGGCGGCGGCGTCGGCGTTGTGGTGGAGCATGTCCGCGCCGACCCGGATCAGGGCCAGCGCCGCCTCGCGGCCAGCCGCGGCGTCGTCGAAGCTGTTCAGGTAGATCTGCCGGGCCTCCACCCTCGGGTTCACCGCCCGCGCACCCCGAACCCATCCGTCGTAGGCCGCTTTGATGGGGGGCAGCTCGATGCCGCCCACGAACCCGATCACGTTCGACTTCGTCATCCCGCCAGCCACCATGCCGCACAGGTAGCTGGCCTCCTCCAAACGGAAGATGAGGGGGGCGACGTTGCCGAGCGCCCGCTCCCCCGACGTCACGATGATGACAGTCTTGGGATACTGTCGCGACACTCTCTCTGCGGCAGCCTGGAACTCGAAGCCATGCGCAAAGACGAGATTGTACCCCTGCGCTGCGTAGGTCCGCAGGGCTTCCTCCTGCTCGGCTGGCGTCCGCGCCTCGACCTGGGAGACCGGGACTCCGAGTGAATCGCGGATCTCCAGCAGACCCCGGTATGCCCCGGAGTTCCAGGCGGCGTCCGCAATCGAGCCGGGCGTGATGAGGCCGACGCGCATCCCGCCTGTCGCAGCGCGCCCAGGCCCGCAACCGGACAGGAGCATAGCGACACTAAGCGCGCAGTAACGGGACAACATCAGGACAAACTATTTCCCATCATTGGATTACTGGCAGCCTGCGAATCACCCGCCACGCTGGCTCTCCGCGTCCGGCTGATCCTGGATCCGGACTTCGCCGGTCACCTTGCCGCCTTCCAGGACCGCGATTCTGGGCGTGATGATGTTTCCGGTGACCGAGGCAGTCGGCTGGAGCTCCACTCGTTCGGTAGCGTGGATGGATCCGGTGACGTCGCCGCCGACCACCGCCTCCTTGGTATGGAGGTCGCCCTCGAGCAGGGCGCCTTGGCCGATGAGCACCTGGGTGCCCGCCCGTACGGTCCCGCGCACCCGGCCCTCGATGCGAACGACGCCCTCCGTCTCGAGGTCGCCCACCACCGTCATGTCTTTCGCGATGATCGAGAAGGGCATCTGGTCGGTGCGCCGGCGGCGCAGCTCGTTGCCGTGCTCGTCACGGGCCGGACTCGCGAAAAGGCTCATTGTCTGCCCTCCTTGACCATGGTCAGGGGGTCGAGCGACGTCCCCTGACGGCGGATCTCGAAGTGAAGGTGGGGGGCGCTCGACCGGCCGGTGTTGCCGCTCAGCCCGATCACTTGGCCTGCGACCACCGAATCTCCCTGGGCGACCAGCCGGCGGGAAAGGTGGCCATACATCGACTGGTAGCCATCGACGTGCTGGAGCAGGATGAACCAGCCGTACTCCGGGTCCTGTCCGGTCTGCGCCACGGCTCCGCCGCCCGCGGCCCGCACCACGCTCCCGGTGGGGACGGCGATGTCGATCCCGGGGTGGGCCTCGTCTCTGGCGCTGTCGCCCACTTGGCGTTGCGTCAGGAAGCCGGTGTCGTCGAGCGGCCAGTAGTGCGGCGGGGCGTTGCCGGCGACGAACCGCGGCGTCGCCGACCGCGGATAGGCTCGGATGGCGGGCGCGACGGGCAGCGTGGCCGCGTGGCGCAGCGGATCGGGCACGATGTCGGCCCCGATCATCTGCCGCACTTGGGCGTAGCGCTGCTCCAGGCTGTCCACGGCCGCGCTCAACGTCACGATCTTCGCGTTCTCCGCCTGCAGGCGGGCCACGTCCCGCTGCAGGCCGGGGACCCGCGCGGCGGCGCGGGTGACGGGGCCGTAGAAGGCCAGCAACGCCAGGATGAGCACGCCCGCGACCACGCCTCCCGCCGCCGCGGCCCGCACGGCCCACACCGGAACGCGGAACGTGCGCGACTCGAGCGCGCCGTCCCGCTGCACCATGACGGTGTAGGCGCGCGCGCCCGGCTTCATCCCGCGAACGGCTCGCCCAGGATCAGCTCCAGCAGGCGGGCGAGATCGTCGTTGGAGTAGTAGTTGATCGCGAGGACGCCGCGGCCCCGGCGGCCCGCGTGGATCCGGACGTCGGTGCCCAGCCGGCGGCGGAGCGCCTCTTCGACCCGGCGGCCCTCCGGCGTGAGCGGCCGGGGCTCCCGCCGCCGGTTCCGTCCCTCGCCGCGCACCCGGGCCTCGACCTCGCGCACCGACCATCCGTCGGCCACGGCGCGCCGGGCGAGGCGCGCGACGGCCTCGGGTTGCTCCAACGCGAGGAGCGCTCGCGCATGCCCCTCGGACAGCTTCCCCTCGTGCACCATCGCCCGGACCTCGTCCGGGAGCTTGAGGAGACGGACGAGGTTGGCCACGGTCGTCCGGTGGCGGCCGACCACGCGGGCCACTTCCAGCTGCGAGAGCGAGAACTCCTCCATCAGCCGGTGGTACCCCTGGGCTTCGTCGATCGGCGAGAGATCGTCTCGCTGGAGGTTCTCGACCAGGGCCAGCGTCAGCAGCGTCTGGTCGTCCACGTCCCGCACGACGGCCGGGACCGTGGCCCAACCGAGTCGCTGCACGGCGCGCCAGCGCCGCTCGCCGGCGATCAGCTCGTAGCCGCCGTTCCTCGGGCGGACTACGACCGGTTGCAGCAGGCCGGATGCTTCAATGGAGGCGGTGAGCTCCGTCAGGGCCGGCTCGTCCAGTCGCGTCCTCGGCTGAAAGGGATTCTGCCGGATCGCCGTGACGGCCAGCTCGCGGAGCGCCCCGCTGGCCTCCGCCTGCTCGCGAGTGATCGGACCCAGGAGCGCTTCGAGTCCTCGGCCCAGCCGCTTCGTTTCCGTCATGGGATCACCTCGGGGACTGGCGGCGCCGGCTCGGCCACCGGCGGGGTCTCGAGCCGGTGGAGCAGCTCCTGCGCGACCGCCAGGTAGCTCTTCGCCCCGACCGACTGGACATCATAGAGCAGGATCGGCTTGCCGAAGCTGGGCGCCTCGGCGAGCCGGACGTTCCTCGGCACGGGCGTGCGGAACACCTTCGCGCCGAAGTACTCCTTCGCGTCCTCCGCGACCTGGCGGCAGAGATTGAGGCGCGAGTCGTACATCGTGAGCAGCACGCCGTCGATCGCGAGCGGAGGATTGAAATTCTGCTGCACCAGCCGGACGGTGTTCAGCAGCTGCGAGATCCCTTCGAGGGCGTAATACTCGCACTGAATCGGGATGAGCACGCCGTCGGAGGCGGTGAGCACGTTCAGGGTGATGAGGCCGAGCGAGGGCGGACAGTCGATGATGACGACGTCGTACGAGCCCCGGATGGGATCGAGCGCGGTTCGCAGGGCGAGTTCCCGCCCCGGGCGGTTGACCAGCTCGAGCTCCGCGCCGACGAGATCCTGAGTGGCCGGCAGCACGTCCAGGTGCGGCAGCGCGTCGTGATGGACAATGGCGTCGGCCGCGGGGCGGCCATCGACCATGGCGTCATAGAGGGAGAACCGGACCGAGCCCTTTTGAACGCCGACTCCACTTGTCGCATTTCCTTGGGGGTCGGCATCGACGAGCAGCGTCTTCCGCTCCGCGATCGCGAGGGAGGCAGCGAGGTTGACGGCGGTAGTGGTCTTTCCGACCCCGCCCTTCTGGTTTGCGATCGAGATGACCCTGGCCACGATACTCAGCTTAAGCTCTTGTATTGCAAGATATTACCTAGTTATAGCGACATGTTGGCGGCGCCGCCTCCACCGTCTGGAGGCCGGAAGGAAATATAGGAGCCACACATCGATAGGCAATGACGCCGAGGCTCAAGCAGCCGTCACACTATTTAGGGGCCAGGGTCAAACCGGCTGGCGATTCCGGGAAGAAGGCCGGGAGTTGTGGGGGCAACCAGTGGCGGGGGATCGACGGACTGAGCGGTCGAGCCGGCGTTCTCGCGTCCAGGCCGGCCCGGGAGCGAGGGTTTCACGTGAAACAATCACCTAGCTTATTGTTTCACGTGAAACGGCTCCGTTGCGCTGGAGCCGAAGCACCGCGACTACCAGGTTCTGGAGATCGCTCGGAGAGACTCCCGGGATCCGGCCAGCCTGGCCGATCGTCGCCGGGCGGGCAGCGGAAAGCTTCTCCCTAGCCTCGTACGAGATTGTCGCGAGCTCACGGTACGAGATCGCGGCTGGCAAGCGGAACCCATCCAGCTCTGCCAGCCGCTCGGCTGCCTCGCGCTCCCGCTCGAGGTAGCCCGAGTATTTGAGTTCCACCTCAGGCGACCGACACGCTTCGTCCGTAACCCCGGGAACCCCTGCTGCTCGGAGAAGGGCGGCGAGGGAGACACCCGGCCTCCTTGCAAGGCCGGCGATTCGCTCGGGAGCAGAGATGCCGGCGTCACCGGCTCCCAGCACCGGATTCGCCTCCGCCGGGCGGATCGCCGTCGCGGCAGCCGCCGAGGCCATCCGGTCCTCCTCGCCAAGGCGAGCCCTCGCCGCCTGACGTTCTTCCTCGGTCAGCAGCCCATGCCGCTCGGAGAGCGGCAACAGGCGCCGCAACGCGTTGTCCTGGCGCAGCAGCAGACGGTATTCCGCCCGGGACGTGAACAGCCGGTACGGCTCGTCTACGCCGCGGGTTACGAGATCGTCGATCAGGATCCCGATGAAGGCCTCGTCCCTCCGCAACACCACTGGCTCAACGCCCAACGCGCGGGCCGCCGCGTTCAGACCCGCCAAGGCTCCTTGACCCGCGGCCTCTTCGTAGCCGGTCGTTCCGTTCACTTGCCCGGCGAGGAACAGCCCGGGAACCTGCTTCGCCTCGAGCGTGGGCTCGAGCTGAGTGGGCGGTATGTAGTCGTACTCGATTGCGTAGCCCGGGCGGGTCATCTCCACCGCCTCGAGCCCGGGCACCGTCCGCAGCATCGCCAACTGCACGCCGCTGGGCAGGGAAGTCGAGAGCCCGTTCACATACATCTCGCGCGTCTCGAGGCCTTCGGGCTCGAGGAAGATCTGGTGCCGTTCCGCATCCGGAAACTTCACGATCTTGTCCTCGATGGACGGGCAGTACCGGGGACCGCGACCGCTGATCGCCCCTCCGTAGAGCGCGGACTCCTCCAGATGCCGGGCGACGAGATCACGCAGTCTGCCATCGGTCCAGGTGAGATAGCAGGGGAGCTGCGCGGGATGCGCCGCCTGCTCGAACGAGGAAAACCAATAGGGATCGGGATCCCCGTCCTGGCGCTCGAGCTCCTCCAGGCGCGCCGTTCTCCCGTCGATCCGCGGCGGCGTCCCCGTCTTGAAGCGCATAATGTTAAGTCCAAGTTCTACAAGCGCTTGCGAAGCTTCTTGCGAAGCTGCATCCCCGGCGCGACCACCGGTGATCCTCGTCGAGAGGCCAAGGTGGATCTCGCCCCGGAGAAATGTGCCCGCCGTCAGCACAACCGCACAGGCTCGATGATGCCGCCCGTCGGCGGTCACGACGCCGCTTACGGCTCCGCCCTCCACCAGAAACCCGGACACGGTGCCCTGCGCGAACGCGAGCCCCGGACGCTGCTCAAGCAGCCTCCGCACGGCCCGGCGATACAGGCCCCGGTCGCACTGCGCTCGGGGAGACCACACCGCCGGTCCCTTCGAGCGGTTCAGCATCCTGAACTGGATCCGCGCCAGATCGGTGGCCCGGCCCATGACGCCGCCCAACGCGTCAACTTCGCGCACCACGGTGCCCTTGGCGATCCCGCCGATGGCGGGATTGCACGACATCTGTCCGATCGTTTCGAGATTCTGCGTGAGGAGGAGCGTGCGAGCCCCCGCGCGCGCCGCGAGTGCCGCCGCCTCGGTGCCCGCGTGTCCGCCCCCAACGACGATCACATGGAAGTCCGTCATGGTCCGGACCGGTGGGGAGACTCAGCCGCCTACGGTACTCAGCGGTGCGAGGGTCGCGACATCGCCCGACGGCACCACCACATGCTTCCGCGTCACGGGAACGCCGAACTTGAGCGTCCGCCGCAGAAACTCCTCCCTCGATGCGGCCGGATCGCTCCCATCGTGAACCGCCACATCGAGAAGGTGGACGCCGCTCTCGTCCTGCGTATCGAACCGGCCCACATAGGTAACGGGACCCGTCGTGTCGAGCACCACGGTGATTCCGTGCAACGCGTGGTGCCCCGGGTGGAACACGTGCCCGCTCACGTCACACCGTCGCGCCGCAGAACTTGTCGAACGCCGCCGTGAGATTCGCGGCAACGGTCTGCGGCGCCTGCCCCTCGATCTGATGGCGGTGGATGAAGTGCACGACCTCGCCGTCCCGGAGGAGCGCGATCGACGGGGAGCTCGGCTGGTACTCGCCGAAGTACTGGCGCGCTCGCGCCGTGGCATCGACATCCTGCCCGGCGAACACCGTAACGACCTGCTGCGGCCGGATCGCGTGCTTGAGCGCATGCGCGAGCGCGGGCCGGGCATTGCCGGCGGCGCACCCGCACACGGAGTTGACGAAGACCAGCATGGTTCCCTTCTGGTCCCCGAGGGCCTCGTCCACCTCGGCCACCGTCTTGAGCTCTCTCGCACCCATCCGCACCATCTCATCCCGCATGGGGGCGACCAGCCTCGGATCGTAGGGCATATCCTGGGACTCCTTGGGTCTTTGTTGGCTGAGTCAGTGAATCGCGCATGCGGCCGATAGCAGCGGCCGTGCGCACCCTTCACGACTCACTCCGTCGATACCTGCTCCGCACGCTCCAGCGCCGCCTTGAGCGCGTGCCACGGCAGCGTGGCGCACTTCACCCGCATCGGAAAGGCCGAGATCCCGGAGAAAACGGCGAGTTTGCCGAGCTCACCGCCCTGGGCATCCCCCCCCTGGCCGGTCACCACCCCGCGAAAGCGGTCGAACAGGCGGTCCACCTCCGCCCGCGTCTTCCCCTTCACCGCCCCCGTCATGAGGGACGCCGACGCCTTGGAAATCGCGCACCCCGACCCATGGAAGCTCACGTCCGTGATCAGGTCGCCGTCCAGCTTGAGCCAGACCGTGATCTGGTCGCCGCAGAGCGGGTTCCGTCCCTCCGCGTGCCGGTCGGCATCCTCCATGCGGCGGAAGTTGCGAGGCGATCGATTGTGCTCCAGGATCACATCCTGGTAGAGCGCGCTCAGCTCCGTCATCGCCCGAACACCCGTCTGACCTGCTTCAGGCCGTCGACGAGGGCATCCACCTCGGCGCGCGTGTTGTAGAGCGCGAAGGACGCGCGCGCCGTCGCCGCGACGCCGTACCGCTCCATGACCGGCTGCGCGCAATGGTGGCCGGCCCGGATCGCGACGCCCTCGAGATCCAGCACCTGGCCGATGTCGTGCGCGTGCACGCCGTCGAGCGCGAAGCTCAGAATGCTCGCGCGCTCACGTGCGGTGCCGATCAGCGTGACGCCCGGCACCCGCCCCACCTCGGCGGTGGCGTAGCGCAGCAGGTCGTCCTCGTGGGCCGTCACCGCCCCCAATCCGATGGCCGACAGCCAGTCGATCGCGGCGCCCAGGCCGATCGCTCCGGCGATGTGCGGGGTACCGGCCTCGAATTTCGCCGGCACGGCCGCCCAGGTGGACCGCTCGAACGTGACCGACGAGATCATGTCGCCGCCACCCTGCCACGGCGGCATCCGATCGAGCAGGGCCTCGCGACCGTAGAGCACGCCGATGCCCGTCGGCCCGAACAGCTTGTGCCCGGAGAATACGAAGAAATCGCAGTCGAGCGCCTGCACGTCCACCGCCAGGTGCGGCGCGGACTGCGCGCCATCCACCAGCACCGGGATCCCCCGGCCGTGCGCGGCCGCGATGATCCGGCGGACCGGATTGACCGTGCCCAGCGCGTTCGACAGATGCACCACCGACACGAGCCGGGTCCGCTCGCCCAGCAGGCGCTCGAAGGCGGCCAGGTCGAGCTCGCCGGCGTCGGTGAGCGGCGCTACGCGCAGCACCGCTCCCGTCTGCTCGCCGAGCAGCTGCCAGGGAACGATGTTGGCGTGGTGCTCCATCCCGGTGATCAGGATCTCGTCCCCGGGCCGGACCACCGAGCGCGCGAAGCTCTGCGCCACGAGGTTGATCCCCTCGGTCGTACCGCGGACGAAGACGATCTCGCGGGGCGACGCCGCGTTGAGAAACCGGGCTACCTTCGCGCGGGCGCCCTCGTACGCATCGGTGGCGAGCTGGCTCAGATAGTGCACGCCCCGATGGATGTTTGCGTTCTCGGCGCTGTAGTACCGGGTCAGCGAATCGATGACAACCTGGGGTTTCTGGGTGGTCGCGGCGTTGTCCAGGTACACGAGCGGCCTGCCGTGGACCCGCGCCGCCAGAATGGGGAACTCGGCACGCACCCGCGCGACGTCGAAGCCGGACGCGCCGGCGGCCGGCCAGCCGGACGCGACGACGGGGGCCGCTGGCATGACCGAGGCCTACTCGACGTAGCCCAGCCGGGCGAGCACGAGGCGGTTCAGCTCCTCCCGTACCGGGGGCAGCGCGACCTCGTCCACCACCTCCGCGGCGAAGGCGTAGGTGAGAACCCTCCGAGCGGTCTCCGGCGGGATGCCCCGGCTCCGGAGGTAGAACAGGCCCTGCGGGTCAAGAAACCCGACCGTCGCCCCGTGGGTGCACTTCACGTCATCGGCGAAGATCTCGAGCTGCGGCTTCGTGTCCACCTTGGCGCCCGGCGAGAGCAGCAGGTTCCGGTTGGTCTGCTTGGCGTCCGTCTTCTGCGCCTCCGGCTTCACGAACACCTTGCCGTTGAACACGGCGCGGGAACGATCGTCGAGCACGCCCTTGTAGACCTCCCAGCTGTTGCAGTTGGGATGGTCGTGATAGATCGCCGTGTGGTTGTCGACGACTTGCTCCCCCCGCGCCAGGTAGAGCCCGTACATCAGCGTCTCGACTTCCGGCGCGTTGAGGCGCACGTGCAGGTTGTGCCGGGCGATGGCGCCGCCCATCGCCAGCGTGAACGAGCGGTAGTGACTGCCCCGGGCCTGGTCCACGTGGGTGAGGCCGACGTGGTACGCGCCCTCGCTCTCCCGCTGAATGCGCGTGTGCTCGGTCCAGGCGTTCTCTCCCGACACGACCTCGGTCACCGCGTTGGTCAGGTACCTCGCCCCCTCGGCCAGCGTGACGTAGCTCTCCACCACGGAGACCCGGGCCCCCCGCTCCACCACGACCAGGTTCCGCGGGTGGGCGACCGTGCCCGCCGCATCGGGACTGGTCACGAACAGCACATGCACCGGCTGCTCCAGCGTCGTCCCGGCCGGCACATGGACCAGGGCCCCGTCCCGCATGAAGGCGGTGTTGAGCGCAGCGAATGGCGTTGTTTCCGGCGCCGCATGACGCGTGAGGTGGCGCTCCAGCAACTCGCCGTCTCCGCGGAGCGCGGCGGCCAGGTTGCCGAGGCGCACGCCCGGCGGAAGCGCGGGCACGACCGACAGCTCGGGGGCATACTTCCCGTTCACGAACACGAGCTGGGGCCACTCGGCATGGCCGAAGAGGAACGGGGCCAGGGCATCCCGGGTCACCGTCCCGGTGGCGGCCGGCCGGAACTCAGCCTGGGCGATAGGGCCGACGGGAGTGAACCGCCACTCCTCGTCCCGGGCGCTCGGAAAGCCGACCGTGGCGAACCGGTCCATGGCGGCCCGCCGGAGGCCAGGTAGCCAGCCTGGTCCTTCCGAGCCCCCGTTGGCGGCGAAGGCCTCGAACTGGCGGAGGTAGGTCTCGGTCACGAGACGCCCGCCTCCTCCTCGACCCAGTCGTAGCCCCGCGCCTCGAGCTCCACGGCCAGCTCCTTCCCTCCCGACTTCACGATCCGCCCGTTCACGAGGACGTGCACGACGTCCGGCACGATGTAGTTCAGCAGCCGCTGATAGTGGGTGACCACGATGAACGACCGATCCGGGCTCCGGAGCCGGTTCACGCCTCCGGCCACGATGCGCAGAGCGTCGATGTCCAGTCCCGAGTCGGTTTCGTCGAGGATGGCGAGCTTGGGCTCCAGGACCGCGAGCTGGAGAATCTCGTTCCGCTTCTTCTCGCCGCCCGAGAAGCCGGCGTTCACCGCCCGGCTCATGATCTCCGGGCCCCACTCGACCACCTTGAGCTTCTGCTCGAGGATGTCGAGGAAATCCATGGGATCCACCTCGTCCAGGCCCTTCGCCTTCCGGAGCGAGTTGTACGCTGCGCGCAGGAAATAGGCGTTGGTCACGCCGGGGATTTCGACCGGGTACTGGAACGCGAGGAACACGCCGGCTTGCGCCCGCTCCTCCGGCTCCAGATCCAGCAGGTCCCTGCCCTCGAACAGCACCTGGCCGCCGGTGACCTCGTACGCGGGATGGCCGGCGAGCACCTGTGCCAACGTGCTCTTGCCGGACCCGTTCGGCCCCATGATGGCGTGCACCTCGCCCCTGTTGACGGTGAGCGAGATGCCCCGCAGAATCTCCTTGCCACCCGCCGACGCCCGCAGGCCGATCACGTCTAGCACGCCAAGCTCCCCCGGTTCGCGGTCATCCAACGCTTCCTTCCAGACTGACGCCCAGAAGCTTCTGCGCCTCCACGGCGAACTCCATCGGCAGCTCCTGGAAGACCTCTTTGCAGAACCCGTTCACGATCATCGAGATCGCGTTCTCGGTGTTGAGGCCCCGCTGCTTGCAATAGAAGATCTGATCTTCGCCGATCTTGGACGTGGAGGCCTCATGCTCGACCGACGCCGTAGGGTTCTGCACGTCGATATAGGGGAACGTGTGGGCCCCGCAGCGGTTCCCGATAAGCATCGAATCGCACTGGGTGTAGTTCCGGGCGCCCTCCGCCTTCGGCAGGACCTTGACCAGCCCGCGATAGCTGTTGTTCCCCCGCCCGGCGGAGATTCCCTTGGACACGATGGTGCTCCGGGTGTTTCTCCCGATGTGGATCATCTTGGTGCCGGTGTCGGCCTGCTGTCGGCCGTTGACGACGGCCACCGAGTAGAACTCGCCCACCGAGTCGTCGCCCTGAAGGATGACGCTCGGGTACTTCCACGTGATGGCCGAGCCGGTCTCGACCTGGGTCCACGAGATCTTCGCCTTCCGGAGCGCTTTACCTCGCTTGGTAACGAAGTTGTAGATCCCGCCCCGGCCCTCTTCGTCTCCCGCGTACCAGTTCTGGACCGTCGAGTACTTGATCGCCGCGCCCTCGAGCGCCACCAACTCGACCACGGCGGCATGGAGCTGGTTGCTGTCCCGCTTGGGCGCGGTACATCCCTCCAGATAGCTCACCGAGGCGCCTTCGTCCGCGACGATCAGGGTGCGCTCGAACTGCCCGGTGTCCGCCGCGTTGATCCGGAAGTAGGTGGACAGCTCCATGGGGCACTTCACACCCTTCGGGACATACACGAACGAGCCGTCGCTGAACACGGCCGCGTTGAGCGCCGCGAAGAAGTTGTCGCTGGGCGGCACGACCGTGCCGAGGTACTTCTCCACCAGCTCGGGGTGCTCCTGCACGGCTTCGCCGAAGGAGCAGAACACGATGCCCTGCTCGGCGAGCTTCTTCTTGTATGAGGTGCCCACCGAGACGCTGTCGAAGATCGCGTCTACGGCGACGCCTGCCAGGATCTTCTGCTCCGACAATGGGATCCCGAGCTTCTCGTAGGTCTCGCGGAGCTTCGGGTCCACCTCGTCGAGGCTGCCGAGGGGTTTCTGCGTCTTGGGGGCCGCGTAGTAACGGAGCGCCTGGTAGTCGATCGGCGGGTACGTGACGTTGGGCCAGTGCGGCTCGGTCATCTTGAGCCAGCCCCGGTAGGCCTTGAGGCGCCACTCCAGCATGAACGCCGGCTCGTGCTTCTTGGCGGAGACGAGCCGGACGATGTCCTCGTTCAGACCCAAAGGCGCGACATCGGCCTCGATGTCGGTTACGAAGCCGTACTTGTACTCGCGATTGACCAGCGTCTCGACCGGCGAACTCATGTGCTCTCCTCCGACGCCTGGCTCGATTCATCGAACCGGACTTGGTATTCACAGGCGCCGCAGCCCCCCAGGATGTGCGCCCGGCGGTCCACCGCGGCGCCGAGGACCTCCTCGAGAAACCGGGCCTCGGCGGCGCAGAGCTCGGGGAAGCGTTCGGCGACCGACTGGATGGCGCAATTGTGCTCGGTCAGTGTCCCGATGCTGTCGGCGTCAGCGCCCGCTTCGGCCATGTACCCCTCATCGGCCAGAGCCTGGGCGACCACTTCAAGCCGGCGCGCGGGCGCAAGGCCTGCGGTCTCGTTGCGCAGCCGCTGGGAAAGGCTGGCGAAGTGCCCCTCGAGCACCCGGACGGCAGCGCCGCGCCCTTCCCGCTCGACGATGCGGTCGAGGAACTGGAGCAGCGTCGCCTCGTAGCGCCGCGGGAAGAGACCCTCTCCCAAGGCGCTCAGCCGATAGGCAAACGCCGGCGCGCCGACCCCGCGGTGCTGCCGGTCGTAAGCGACCAGGCCCTCAGCCTCCAACTCTTTGATGTGATGCCGCACGGCGTTGAGCGAGATCCCCAGCTTGCCGGCGAGGCCCCGGGCCGTCAGGGGCTGGGCCCGCTTGAGCTCGACCAGAATCTCGCCCCTCGGGCCGCGCTGGCCCGGCGGACATCTGATCGGATTCACCTGAGGCAGCGGAGCACCCATGGCTCCAATCGTAAGCCTCGTGCTCTCACTTGTCAATTCGTACCACTAAAATGGTGCGAACTTGCCGGAGCGCAGCAGCGGCAGTCACTTGAGACACAATGAGTATTGCATACAACTACTATTAATCGATGCCATGGCACCTGGAAAACGGACCAATTCTGGCTCTTACCGGGTCCATCCATAATATTGGGCTCCACTCTTCGCACCTCGGACGAGCCGGCTCGACGCCCATGACTATCCATCGCATCCGCCTCCTCGGCGATCCCATCCTCCGGACTCGGTGCGCGCCGATCACGAAGCCCGGCTCGACTGCCGTCCGCGTGATCCTTGACGATCTCCGGGAGACGCTGCGCGATTGGCAGTCGCGTTTCGGGAGCGGGCGGGGAATCGCCGCGCCGCAGATCGGCGCGCCGGTCCGGGTGATCCACCTCGAGATGGACAAGCCCTGGTCGCTCATCAACCCCGAAATCGTGGACATCGGCACGGAGGATTTCTGGGTGTGGGACGACTGCTTCTCCTTCCCCAACCTCCTCGTAAGAGTGGCCCGCGCCCACCGGATTCGCATCCGGTATCAGGACACCAAGGGCGCGTGGCATGAGGAGGACCTCGAGGGCGACCGCGCCGAGCTGCTCCAGCATGAGATCGACCACCTCGACGGTGTCCTCGCGGTCGACCGCCCCTACGGCCTCGACCCCTTCTGCCTCCGGGAGGAATGGAACCGGATCCACGCTCCCGCCGGCCGCTACGGACCACCGGAGCCACGGACGGAGAGCCTTGCGGCGCCGGTGCCCGGCCTTATCTGATCGCGCCCCCGACGTGTCTCGCGATCCGGCCCTGAGCTGATTCCCCCATGGCGACCGCGCTCGGAGCCTCTCCGCCCGCCATGCCCGCCTGCGCGCACCGGCCCCGTCCCTATACCGGCCCGTCGCGCGCGGAGGTGCTGGCCCTGCGCCAGCGGTACGGTCATCCCTCGCTGTTCACGCTCTACCGGGAGCCCCTGCTCGTCGTCGAGGGGCATATGCAGTACGTCTTCGACGAGAACGGGCGGCGTTACCTGGACCTGTTCGCCGGCATCGCCACGGTCGCCTGCGGGCACTCCCATCCGACGGTCGCGGCCCGCGTCGCGGAGCAGGCAGCGACGCTCCAGC
>DASWAI010000225.1:0-3410 GCA_036391215.1 Gemmatimonadales bacterium | reverse complement strand
CTGGGCCTGACCGTGAACGCCGCGTACCGGGTGGAGGTTCACCGGGCTCGGGGCGCCAACATCACGCTGATCGACGACGGGCGGCCGGGATTGGTGCCGTTGAAGGCCGTGCGGGACAGGGCACACGCGGCAGGCCTGGGGGATAGCGGCCTGCCGGTGACGGTGGACCTGGTGCTCGACGCGACCCTTTAGCGCGCCGCCACGGAAACGGCGCGCCGGCGCTCCGCCTGGGCCGCGTCGCCCTTCCGGATCGCGAGGAGCCGCCGGCGGGTGTCGCTCTTCTCGCACAGCGCGGCGATTCGCGGATCGAACCGGCGGCCCGCATACTCCTTGATGTACGCCAGCACGTCGGGCGCCGGCCACGCCTTGCGGTAGACCCGATCCGACGTCAGCGCATCGAACACGTCCGCCACCATCACGAGCCGGGCCACCAGCGGGATCGCCTCGCCCGCCAGGCCCTCCGGGTAGCCGCTTCCGTCCCATTGCTCGTGGTGGAACCGCGCGATCTGCTCGGCCAACCGGATCACCCGCGACCGCCCACCCGACAGGATCTGGGCGCCCATCACGGCGTGGCTCTTCATGATCTCCCACTCGTCGCCCGTCAGCGAGCCGGGCTTCCGGAGTACCGCATCGGGGATGGCGATCTTGCCCACGTCGTGCAGCGGCGCGGCGCGCCGGATGAGGAACAGCTCCTCCTCCGGCAGGCCGAGCGCGGCCCCCAGCAGGGCGGCGGTCTCCCCGACCCGCTCGGTGTGCCGGCCGGTCTCGTCGTCCCGGAACTCGGCCGCGAGCGCGAGCCGCTCCAGCGTCTCGAGGTGGGCGCTGTCGAGCTCCGCGGTGCGCTCCGCCACCCGCCGCTCGAGGACCTGGTTCTGCGCCGTGATCTCCCGGTGCAGGTGGCTCGTCTCGAGCAGGTTGTGGATCCGGAGAAGCACCTCGTCCATCTCGAACGGCTTGGTCACGAAATCCTTCGCGCCCGCGGCGAGCGCCCGCTTGCGCGCGTCCCGGGAGGAATCGCCGGTGAGCACCAGCACCGGCAGCAGCGTATGCGGCGGTGCGTCCGCCCGGAGTTGCTCCAGCACCGCGATGCCGTCGAGCGCCGGCATGTGCAGATCCAGAAGTACCAGGTCATGGTCCCGGTACAGCCCGCGCACTTCGGCGGGGTTCATGGTGGCGACGATGTTGGTGTAGCCGGCGGCGCGCAGGAGCCGGTCGAGCGCCCGCACGTTGCTCTGCTCGTCGTCCACGATCAGGATCCTGGCTGCCGCGAACCGATTCTCACGCATCGCTTACTCCCGCGCCGAGCAGGTCGCGCACCTTGGCCAGGATGCCGTCGACCGTGAAGGGTTTCTCGATGAGGGCCGGCAACGGCCCCGAGGCCGCCAGCCGGGTGATCGCCTCCTCCGTGTAGCCCGACATGAGGAGGACCGGAAGGGACGGCCGGAGCTTCCGAAGCTGTTGCCTGAGCTGGAGGCCGCTCATCTCCGGCATCACCATGTCCGAGATGACGAGGTCCACCGGCCTGGGCGATTCGGCGAGGACGACCAGCGCGTCGCCCCCGTTCGCAGCCTCGAGCACCTCGTAGCGGTGGCGCTCCAGCAGCCGGCGCACCGCGTTCCGGACGGCGGCGTCGTCCTCGACGATGAGAATGCTCGCGCCGGCGCTGTCCGCCTGCGCGCGCGACCCCACGGCCGCGGCCGCCGGCATCTCGTCGGCCCCGGCGTATTGGGGGAAGTAGATCTTGAACGTCGTGCCCCGGCCCACCTCGCTGTAGACCCAGATGTTCCCGCCGCTCTGCTTCACGATCCCGTAGACGGTCGCGAGGCCCAGCCCGGTGCCCTGGCCCACGGGCTTGGTCGTGAAGAACGGCTCGAAGAGGCGCGACTGGGTCGCGGCGTCCATGCCGCAGCCCGTGTCCGTGAGCGTCAGCACGACGTACGGCCCCGGTCGCGCGGTGAGATGCGACTTGGGGTACTGGTCGTCGAGCAGCACGTTTGCCGTCTCGATGAGGAGCGTGCCGCCCTGGGGCATCGCGTCGCGCGCGTTGACGACGAGGTTGAGGAGCACCTGCTCCAGCTGGCTCGGGTCCACCTTGATCCGGTCGAGGCTCGGCGCGAGGCGGGTCACGACCGCGACGTTCTCCTCGACCAGCCGGCGTATCATCGGCTCCAGCTCCGTCACCACCCCGTTCACGTCCACCGCGCGCTCCTGGAGCATCTGCCGGCGGCTGAACGCGAGCAGCTGGCGAGTGAGCGCGGCCGCGCGGGCCGCGGCGTCGCGGATCTCGGCGGCATCGGCCCGGCGTGCGTCGTCCTGGGCGAGGTCGGCCACCAGAAACTCGGCCGCCGTGCGGATGACCGTGAGCAGGTTGTTGAAGTCGTGCGCCACGCCGCCCGCGAGCCGTCCGACCGCCTCCATCTTTTGCGCCTGGCGCAGCTGGGCCTCGAGCCCCTTCCGGCCGCTGATGTCCGCGTACACCGCCACGACGCCCTGGGCGGTGCCGGCCGCGTCGTAGAGCGCCGCCGTCGAGATGCTCACGTCGATCAGGCGACCATCCTTGCGGGCGCGTCTGGTCTCGAAGTCGGTGAACGGGCTGCCGCCCAGCACCCGCTCGCGTAGCCCGCGATGCTCCTCGACCAGATCGGGGGGGAGGTTCGGGAGCGGCCGGCCGATCACCTCGGCGGCCGTCCAGCCGAAGAGCTCCTCGGCCGCCCGGTTCCAGCTGCGGACCTCCCCGGCGGCGGTCACGCTGCAGATGGCGAGAGGCGATGCCTCGAACAGGGCGCGCAGCTCGGCGGTGGCGCGGCGGACCTCCTCGGTGCGCCGGACCACGCGCGCCTCGAGCTGCTCGTTCAGCGTCTGGAGGTTCTCTTCCGCCTGGCGCCGGGCAAGGTCGCTCCGGTTCAGGTACGCGGCGGCCTTCCAGATCAGGATCGCGACCACCAGGGTGGTCGCGGCGGACAGCAGCGCGATCCCGCCTGCCGCGTCGTAGAGCCCGGCCTCCTGGCCCTTGAGGTGGAGCCAACCGAGCACGAGGGGGATGACGAGCGTGGCCGGAAGCAGGCGCCGGGCGAGCATGCCGCCGGACCCCGAGCCCAGCGCGACCGCGGCAAACCCGCCGCCGGGGCGGGCGCAGAGCGCTCCGGCGGAGAGCAGGAGAACCCCGAGTGCCGTATTCAGCGCCATGGGGTTGAAGGCGCCGACTCCGTACAGGAGGCTGGAGTGGTAGGCGTACCCGACCGCGGCGGCCAATCCCAGGGCCCCCGCTCCGGCGGCGAGCGCCTCGGCAGGACGCCGGCCCCGGCTCGTGCGGTAATCGAGCAGGAGGAGCGCGGCTCCCAGGAGGGCCAGGCACAGTGCGGTATTGGGCGCCATCCGGTTGGGAAGGCCGCCCGTCAGTCTCGCGACCT
>DASWAI010000224.1:0-11643 GCA_036391215.1 Gemmatimonadales bacterium | reverse complement strand
CTGTCCCGCCCGGCAGCACCTCCGCTTCCGCCGGCAGGGCGATCGCCGCGCTCACGACCGCGCCGCCCTCCCTGGCGGAGAAGGGCGGCACGTCGGTCCAGCCGCCGGCAAAATCGAGCCGCACCGGCGCGGTCGCGCGGGCGTGCCGCATCAGGGACTCACCCGCCAGTCGTGAACGGTCACGAGCTCCCCCCTCAGGTCCATGCGCACCCCGTGCACCCGCCGATTCACACCCTGGATTCCCCGGGCATGATAGAGGAAAGCCACCGGCACGGAGTCCGCGAACGTCCGCTCCGCCGCCACGGGATCGCGGGGCGCCCTCATCCCGGCCAGCGTCGCGAGCGGGCCAAGATATCCGAGGCCGAGATCGCCCGGAATCCCGAGGATGGCCGCGTCGAAGTCGTGAGCCGGGCCGTAGAGGCGGTCGAGGAACGCCGACAGCTCCAGCTGCCGGATCGTCACCCGGAAGCCGGCCCGGGCAAGCTGGGCCTGGACCATCTGCTCGAGGAGACCCTCGCCGCTCCCGACGGTAAGCAGCTCGAAGGCGGGCGCGTCGCGCCGGAACGCCGCGGGCCGCGCCGTCACGCCGGGCGGCACCGGCCCGGTCGCCGGCGTGCCGAACCCGTAAACGTACCCCTCGACCAGCTCCCGCCGGTCGAGCGCCGCCGAGATCGCCTTCCGCACCTCGATCCGATCGAACGGCGCGCGCCGCGTGTTGAAGACGAGGCCGTAGGTAAAGAGCAGCGGATAGTCGAGCACGCGAAGCCGGGGGTCCCGCCGCACGTACCCCGCGTAGGCCGGCTGGATGCCGGCGAAGTCGAGCTCACCGTCGACCAGCGCGGCGAGCTTGGTCACCGGCTCATCCACCACCGCGAGCACCAGCCGGGCGATCTTCGGCGGCCCGCCGAGGGCCGGGGGGAAGTCGGGATTCGCCGCGAACACCCAGCGGCGGTTGGACTCGTGCCGCACGAAGCGGAACGGCCCGTTGCCGACGGGACGCTCGTTCCACGCGGCCCGGCGGAACGCCGCGCGCGGCACCGAATCGAGCAGGTGCGCGGGGAGAATCGCCAGGTCGGTGAGGACGTCGGGAAACGCGGCCTGCGGAGCGGAGAAGCCCAGCACCACGGTGGAGTCGTCCGGCGCGGCGACGGACGCGAGATCCGCAAGGTCCTCGAGGCGCGGGTAGCCTACCGCGGGATCGCGGGCGGCGTCGAGGGTCCAGCGGACGTCCCGCGCCGTGGTGGGGACGCCGTCGCTCCAGCGGACGCCGAACGCCAGTCGGAAGGTGAGCGTCCTGCGGTCGGGCGACCAAATCCATTCGCGGGCGAGATAGGGCCGTGGCACGAGCGCGCTGTCGTAGCGCGCCAGCGTGGTGAGCAGCACGTAGCGCTGCACCTGTCGCGCGAGCGGGTGCACGGTGAGCAGCGGGTTGATACTCTGGAGGTCGGCGCCGGAGGCGTAGAGCACGGTTGCCCCGCGGTCCGGCGCCGGCGCACAGGCGCCCAGCGCGGCGAGAACCCCCATGCCCCACGCGAGTGGCCGGCTCACCCGCGCATTCTACCCCGAATTGCCGGGAAGTGTGAACCGCGCGACATTCCGCCCATGCTCCGCCCCCTCCTGTTCCGCGCGGTCGCCGGGGTCGCCGTCGTCTGGGGGGTCGTGACGCTGGTGTTCCTGCTGCTGCACGCCGCGCCCGGAGACCCGGCCGCCCTGCTGGTCGGCAGCGCCGCCACGCCGGCGCAGATCGCCGAGCAGCGCCACGCGCTCGGGCTCGACCGCCCCCTCCCCGTGCAGTACGCCGTCTGGCTGGCCCGTTTCGCCCGGGGCGACTGGGGCACGAGCATCGCCACCGGACGACCGGTGCGCGCCATGCTGGCCGGCGCCTGGCCGGCGACGGCGCGGCTGGTGCTGCTCTCCCTCATGCTCAGCTACGCCCTCGGCATCGCGCTCGGCGTCGTCCAGGCGAGATTCGGCGGCACGGGGCTGGACACCGCCCTTTCGGCCGCCAGTGTGACGCTCTTCGCCTTGCCGGGCTACTGGCTCGGGCTGATGCTGATGATGGTGTTCACCTACGAGCTCCGGGTGCTGCCCGCGTTCGGTGCCGCGGGGCTGGACGCCGAGTTCCTCCCGGGGCCGGCCCGCCTGCTCGACGCGATCCGTCACCTCGTGCTGCCCGTCGCCACGCTCACCATCATCGGGGTGGGCGGCATCGCCCGGTTCGTGCGCGGGGCGATGCTCGACCTCCGCGGGAGCCTGTTTCTCACGACCGTGGAGGCCCGGGGAGTCACGCCGGGCAGGCTCCTGATAGGGCACGCGCTTCGGAACGCGCTGATCCCGGTGATCACGCTCCTGGGACTGTCGCTCCCGGCGGTGTTCTCCGGCGCGGTCTTCGTCGAGGCGATCTTCGCGTGGCCCGGCGTCGGCCGGGTGCTGGTGGAGGCCGTGCAGGCGCGGGACTACCCCGTGGTGCTCGCGGCCGCCGCGGTGAGCGCGGCGCTGGTGGTGGCGGGGAACCTGCTCGCCGAGCTGCTGGCGAGCTGGGCGGACCCGCGGATCCGGGCATCCCATGCGGGCTGAGCAGCCCCTCCGCCGGGACGGGCGCGCGGTTTTCGGCGGGACGCTGCTCGCCGCCGCCATCCTGGTGGCGGTCCTCGCCCCGCTCATCACCACGGGCAACCCCGCCGGACAGCACCACGTCGTGGCGACACGGCTCCTGCCGCCGGGGAGCACCGACCGCTTCGGGGCCTTCCACCTGCTCGGGACCGACCGGCTGGGCCGGGACGTCTGGACCCGGCTCGCGTACGGCGCGCGAGTGTCGCTGGCGGTCGGCTCGCTCGCGGTGGTCCTGTCGGTGGCGGTCGGCGTCGCGGTCGGCGGCGCGGCGGCGCTCGTGCGGGGCCGGCTTTCCGCCGTGCTCCTCGGGCTTACCGATTTCGCGCTGGCCGTCCCGAGGGTCGTGCTGCTGCTCCTTCTCGCGGCGCTGTGGGCGCCCAGCATGACGCTGGTGGTGCTGGTGCTGGGCGCGACCGGCTGGATGACGATCGCCCGGCTCGTCTACACCGAGTCGCTGAGTCTCGCCGCGCGGCCGTTCGCCGAGAGCGCGCTCGCGCTGGGATCGAGCCGGGGCCGGCTCCTGGTACGGCACCTGCTGCCCAATCTGCTGACCCCGATCGTCGTCGCTTCGGCGCTCGGAGTGGGCAATGCGATCCTGCTCGAGGCGGGCCTCTCGTTCCTCGGGCTCGGGGTCCAGCCGCCGGCGCCTTCGTGGGGCAACATGATCGCCGCAGGGCGCGACGCGCTGATGGACGCGCCGTGGATCGCGGGCGCGCCGGGCGTGGCGCTGGTCCTGGTGGTGGTGGGTTGCACGCTCCTGGGCGACGCGCTCCAGGACCGGGTCGGTCGGGCCCGGAGCGGCTGAGCGCCGGCGGTCAGTCCACCTTGAGCCGGTAGCCGACGCCGGGCTCGGTGAGGAGGAGGCGAGGCCGCGCCGGGTCGCGCTCGAGCTTGTGCCGGAGCTGGGCCATGTACACCCGGAGATAGTGCGTCTGGGTGGCGTAGTTCGGGCCCCAGACCTCGCGCAGCGCCTGGCGCTGCGTCACGACCTTGCCCGCGTGGCGGACCAGCAGGGTGAGGAGCTTGTACTCGGTGGGCGTGAGGTGCACCTCTGCGCCGGCCGCGAACACCCGGCGGCGGGCGAGATCCACGGTCAGCTCACCCTCGGTGAAGACCGGCTCCGCGGCCTCGTCGGCCGTGCGGGACGCATGCCGGAGCGCAACCCGGATGCGTGCGAGCAGCTCGCCCACGCCGAACGGTTTGGTGAGGTAGTCGTCGGCCCCGGCATCGAGCGCGCCGATCTTGTCCTTCTCCAATCCGCGGGCGGAGATCACGATCACCGGCGTCGCCGCCCACTCGCGCAGCCGGCGGGTCACGTCGAGCCCGTCGGCGTCGGGCAGGCCCAGGTCGAGCAGGATCACGTCGGGATTCCGGCCCGCCGCCTGCGCCAATCCCTCGCGGGCGGTCGCGACTTCCACCACCCGGTAGCCGTTCCCCTCGAGCGCGGACCGCAGGAAGCGCCGCATCTGGGGCTCGTCCTCGATCACCAAGACCGTGGGCGGCGACCCGCTCATCGGGACCGAAGCAGGCTCACGCGGCGGCGCCGTCATCCCGCTGGAGGCTCGGCGGCGACCCGGTGACCGGAAGGCTGAAGCGGAACGCCGCCCCACCCCCGGGCCGATTCTCGGCCCAGATCCGTCCGCCGTGGGCGGTCACGATGCCGCGACAGATCGTCAGCCCCAGGCCGGCGCCGCCGGCCCGGCCCTGGTCCCGGCTGCGGTAGAACTTGTCGAAGATCCTGCCTTCTTCCCCAGCCGGAAGCCCGGGACCGCGGTCCGCCACCTCCACGATCACCTCCCGCTGGCCCATGCGGGCCGAGAGGTCGATCGGCGTCCCGGGCGGTGTGTACTTGAGCGCGTTCTCGATCAGGTTGATCAGGACCTGCTCGATGAGGAGCCCGTCGATCGGCAGGAGTGGCAGGTCTGGCGGGAGAAGCGTCGTAACGACCCGTCCGGCCAGGCGCTCGTCCAGCCGGATGAGGGCGACCCCCACGACCTCCTCCAGCGGCTGCCACTCCCGCTGCACCTGGAGCGCGCCGGACTCGAGCCGTACCATGTCCAGCAGGTTCGCGACCAGCCGGGTCATCCGCCGCGACTCTTCGACGATCGTCTGGGCCAGCTCCCGCCGAGCCTCCGGGGCCTGGACCCCGCCGTCCTGGAGCAGGCTGGTGGCGGCGCCTTCGATTCCGGCGAGCGGCGTCCGCAGGTCGTGGGACAGGGAGCTCAGGAGCGCCGTGCGCAGCCGCTCGGCTTCGGTCTCGAGCTTCGCCCGCTGCGAGGCGCCGGCCAGGCGGACCCGCTCGAGCGAGGCGGCGACCTGGCCGGCGAACGTCTCCAGCAGCTGGCGGCGGACCGGGTCCTGAAACCGCCGGGGATCCTCCGACCGTATGCCCGCGACCCCCACCGTGTGGCCCGACGTCGCCAGCGGCAGATAGAGCCACTCCGTCGCCGGCAGCGTGGCGGTGCCGGCGCCGGCGAGCTGCCCGTGGTCGTACACCCAGAGCGCGATCGAAAGCTCCTTCTCGTCGACCGGCGCCGTCACCCCCAGCGCCGGATGGAGCGCCAGCCGCCCGTCCTCGCCGGCGGTGAACAGCAGGACCTCGCCACCGAAGGTGTTGCGCAGGTGGCGGGCGGCGGTCCGCACCATGTCGCCAGCGTTCCGCTCCGCCGCGAGCTCGCGGGTCATGCCGTAGAGCGCACCCGTCCGCTCCTCGCGCTCCCGGGCCGCCACGGCCTGCTCCCGGATCCGGGTCGTGAGATGGCTCATCACGAAGGAGACGACGAGCATCACGGCGAACGTCAGCACGTAGCGGACGTCCGACACGGCGAAGGTGTAGTACGGCGGCACGAAGCAGAAGTCGAACGCGGCGATGCTCAGGAGGCAGGCGAACAGCGACGGGCGCTGGGGCAGGCGCGAGGACGCGACCACCACGGCCAGCAGGAAGATCATCGCAATGTCGCTGCTCTGCACATGGGCCCGGAGCAACAAGCTCAGCGCTGTCGCCAGCGCCACCGCCCCTACCGCCTGGAAGTAGTCCCGGAGGCGGGCCCGCGGCGCCGGACCGAGCGCCGGGCGGGGCCGGCCCTCGTCGGCGTCGCCGGTGATGACGTACACGTCGATGGCGCCGCTGGCCCGCACCAGGTCATCGAGCACCGAGCCGCGCAACCGGTCGCGCCAGCGCGAATGGGTGGGTTTCCCGACCAGCACGCGGGTGACGTTGTGATCCCTGGCGTACGCGAGGACCTCCTCGCTCACGCGGAGGCCCGTCAGCGTCACCGTCTGGGCGCCGAGCTGCTCGGCAAGGCGCAGGTTCTGGGCGATCGCGTCCTGGTCCGCACGGGAGAAGCGGGTGTGGGCCGGCGTCTCGACGTAGACCACGACCCAGTCGGCCTTGAGCCCCCCGGCCATCCGCCGGGCGGCGCGGATGATGCGCGCGGACGCGGGGTTGGGACCGACGCAGACGAGGAGGCGATCGGTGGCGGGCCAGGTCTCGCGGATCCCCTCCGCCCGCATGTAGCCGCGCATCTGCGCGTCCACCCGGTCCGCGGTGCGGCGGAGGGCGAGCTCGCGCAGGGCGATCAGATTGCCGAGTCGGAAGAAGCGCTCGAGCGCGTTGGCGGCGGCTTCGGGCATGTACACCCTGCCCTCGCGCAGCCGCTGCTGGAGGACGTCGGGCGAGAGGTCCACCAGCTCGACCTCGTCCGCACGGTCGAAGATCGAGTCGGGAACGGTCTCCCGGATCGAGACGCCGGTGATCTGCGCGACGACGTCGTTCAGGCTCTCGAGATGCTGGACGTTCAGAGTGCTCCAGACGTCGATCCCGGCCGCGAGAAGCTCCTCCACGTCCTGCCAGCGCTTGGCATGGCGCACGCCCGGGGCGTTGGTGTGGGCCAGCTCGTCCACGAGGAGGAGCCCGGGCGTGCGCGCCAGCGCGCCGTCGAGATCGAACTCCTCGAGCGTGGTCCCGCGATACTCCACGCGCTGGCGGGGGAGGACCGGGAGCCCCTCCAGCAGGCGCCGCGTCTCTTCCCGCCCGTGGGTCTCGACCAGGCCGACGACCACATCCAGCCCCGCCGCGCGCTTGACGCGCGCCGCCTCGAGCATCGAGAACGTCTTCCCGACGCCCGGGGAGGCGCCGAAGAAGATCTTCAGGTGGCCGCGGTGCGCCCGCGCCTCCTCGGCACGCACCTGCGCCAGCAGCGCATCGGGGTCCGGACGACGGGCCATGGGGGACAAGCTAACGTTTTCGGCCGGAGGTGGTGAGCGAGCGTCGCCGCCACCAGCGGCGGGCGGCCACGACCGACCACACCAGCTCGACGACGCCGAATGGCCACGCGCCGGCCAGGAACCCGTACGCCGACGACGCGAGACAAGCGGCGGCGAAAGCGAGGACAAATGCGGAGTGACGGGCCTCCAGGGCGTAGAAGACCATCATTGCCGTAACGGCCGCCGCCCCGAACGCCGTGACCCCGGTCAGGGATCCTCGCGAAGCACTAGCGCCAGGAGGCCTGCAGCCACGGAGGTCACCGTCAGGACCCGATGCCCGGGATGGCTCGCACCCGGCCCCAGAGGGAACCGAGGAAGCGGCGGAGCGAAGCCATTCGGCCCGTTCCCGGCCGCATCACCCGGTATTCCACCTCCGTCAGCCGGTCGGCCAGCCGCCCCGCCGACAGCGAGGGCGGACCGAGCCCCTCGGCCGCGCGGAGCAGCGCGGTGTGGAGCCGTCGCCACCGGTGGTCTGCTGCCGGCTGGTCAGGGCTCGCCTCCAGGAGGTCGAGGCAAATGCGGGCCAGGGCCTGCACGTCGCGCCGGCGCGCATCCCACCCGTACGTCACTCGTTCCGGGGGGCAGAGCAGGACCTGCCCGCTCTGCAGGAGCAGCCCCTCCCACCGGACGTTCCCGTGAGCGAGGCCGAGGGCATGCCAGCGGTCCAGCGCGCGAGCGGCCTCCATCGCGAGTCGAATCGCGTCGGCAAACGGGAGCGCCTGCGCGCGCGAGAGATGCTCGCGCACCGGAGTGGGAGCCGTATAGGGCCCCACGTAGCAGATGCCGCCGGCCGTGGCGGGCCCCCCACCGGGCGGCAGCACGTGGGGCTCCGCGAGCTCCCGAGTGCTTCCGATGCTGCGGACGAACTCGGCGCCGCCGACATCGTAGGCCAGGTCGGAATCCACCACCTTGAGCGTGACGGGTCGGCCGTCGCCGACGTCGTGGCCGAGAAAGACGCTGGCCACCGCAGTGTTGCCCAGGAACCGGTCCACGGCGAGATAACCGATGTCCGCTGCCTGAAGGCGGGAGTTGAGCGCCGCGAGGTCGCCCGGCGGCTTGGATTCACCGCCGCCGCCCCGACCACCGGGGAATGGGATGAGTCGACTCATCGGTGCGGTGCGATGGCCCCGAACCCTCAGCGCGGCGCGCCGAGCCGGTCCAGCGCCAGGTTCAGCTCGAGCACGTTCACCCTCGGCTCGCCAAGGATGCCCAGCTGCCGCCCCTCGGTGTGGGCCAAGACCAAGGCCCTCACCGTGGTCGTATCGATCCCGCGCGCCCGGGCGACCCGGGCCAGCTGGTACTCGGCTGCCGCCGGGCTGATGTGCGGGTCGAGTCCGCTGCCGGACGCGGTGGCGAGATCGATGGGAACTGGCGCCGTGTTGGTCGAGTCGAGCGCCCTGAGCGCGGCCACCCGAGCCTTCACCGCGTCCCGCAGCGCCGGGTTCGACGGGCCCAGATTGGAGCCGCTCGAGGAAGCGGCGTTGTCGGGAGATGGCGAGGTCGCGGACAGCCGGCCCCAGAAGTACTTGGGGTCTTCGGTGTACTGGCCCAACAGGGAGGAGCCGACCTCCTTCCCGTCCCGCACGATCAGGCTTCCGCCGGCCTGTCTCGGAAAGGCGAGCCGCGCGACCACCGTGATGGCGGCCGGGTAGACGGCCCCGGTGAGGAGCGTGAACACGAGCACTGCGGCCGCTGATGGCCAGACCAGGGAGCGCATGGAGGACCTCATGCCAGACGAAGCCCGACCAGAATCAGGTCGATCAGCTTGATCCCGACGAACGGGACGATGATGCCGCCCACGCCGTAGATCAGCAGGTTGTTCTGCAGCAGGGCCGCCGCGCCGATCGGACGGTAGCGGACCCCGCGCAAGGCCAGCGGAACGAGCGCGATGATGATCAGCGCGTTGAAGATCACCGCCGAGAGGATGGCACTCTGCGGCGTCGCGAGCCGCATGATGTTGAGTGCACCCAAGGCCGGGTATGTCGTGGCAAAGGCGGCCGGGATGATCGCGAAGTACTTGGCCACGTCGTTCGCGATGCTGAAGGTGGTAAGCGAGCCGCGGGTGATGAGCATCTGCTTCCCGATCTCCACGATCTCGATCAGCTTGGTCGGGTTGGAGTCGAGGTCCACCAGGTTGCCTGCCTCTTTCGCCGCCTGGGTCCCGGTGTTCATCGCGACGGCGACGTCGGCCTGGGCGAGCGCAGGCGCATCATTGGTGCCGTCGCCCGTCATCGCCACCAGCTTGCCGCCGGCTTGGTGCTTCCGGATCAGCTCCAGCTTCGCCTCGGGCGTCGCCTGCGCCAGGAAGTCGTCGACGCCCGCTTCGGCCGCGATCGCGGCCGCCGTGAGGGGGTTGTCCCCCGTGATCATCACCGTGCGGATGCCCATCTCGCGCAGCTCGGCGAAGCGCTCCTTGATGCCGCCCTTCACGATGTCCTTGAGCTGGATCACCCCCAGCACGTCGGCCCCGTCCGCCACGACCAGCGGCGTGCCGCCCTGCCGGGCGATGCCCTCCACGGCGCTGCGCACCGCCTCGGGGAAGCCGGCGCCACGACCTTTCACGTAGGCCTCGATGGCGTCGGCCGCGCCCTTGCGGATCTCGCGGCCGTCGAAGTTCACCCCGCTCATCCGGGTCTGGGCCGTGAACGGCACGAACGTGGCCCCCAATCCATGGATGTTGCGCTCCCGGAGCCCGAACTTCTCCTTGGCCAGTACGACGATGCTCCGTCCCTCCGGCGTCTCGTCGGCGAGCGACGCGAGCTGCGCCGCATCCGCGAGCCGGTCCGGGGTGACGCCCTCGGCCGGAAAGAACGCCGTCGCCTGCCGGTTGCCGAGGGTGATCGTCCCGGTCTTGTCCAGCAGCAGCACGTCCACGTCGCCCGCCGCCTCCACCGCCCGCCCGGACATTGCGATCACGTTCGCCTGGATCATGCGATCCATGCCGGCGATGCCGATGGCCGAGAGCAGGCCGCCGATGGTGGTGGGGATCAGGCACACCAGCAGCGCCACCAGCACCGTCACCGTGACCGGCGCCCCGTGGCCCGCGGTCTTGACCCCGTAGATCGAGAAGGGGAGCAGGGTGACGGTCGTGAGCAGAAAGATGATCGTGAGCCCGGCCAGCAGGATCTCGAGCGCGATCTCGTTGGGCGTCTTCTGGCGCTTGGCGCCCTCGATCAGACCAATCATCCGGTCGAGGAACGATTCCCCGGGGTTCGTGCTGACGCGGACGACGAGCCAGTCGGAGAGCACGCGGGTGCTGCCGGTGACGGCGCAGCGGTCGCCGCCGCTCTCGCGGATGACGGGGGCGCTCTCTCCGGTGATCGCGCTCTCGTCCACCGACGCGACCCCCTCGATGACGTCGCCGTCCGCGGGAATGAACTCGCCGGCCGCCACATAGACGACGTCCCCCTTGCGGAGGCTGCCGGCCGGGACGGGCAGCCCGGATTCCTTGTCGTCCAGCCGGGCGAGCTTCTTCGCCACGATGTCGCGCCGGGCATTCCGAAGATTCTCGGCCTGGGCCTTGCCCCGTCCCTCCGCCATCGCTTCGGCGAAGTTGGCGAAGAGCACGGTGAACCAGAGCCAGAGCGAGATGGCGAGGATGAAGCCGGGGCCGGCCTCGCCGCGTCCGGCGAGCGCGAGCCCCCACAGGACCGTCGTGAGGAGACTGCCCACCTCCACCACGAACATGACCGGATTTCGCGCCGTATGGCGCGGGTCGAGTTTCCGGAACGCCGCGGCGATCGCGCCCCGCACGATGGGCGGGTCGAAGAGCGGGCGGGCCTTGCCTCGAGTGGTCATGGGACGGTCACCTGCCAGGGAGCATGAGGTGTTCGACGATCGGCCCCAGCGCGAGCCCCGGGATGTGGGTCAGCGCGCCCACGATCACGACGGTGCCGACCAGCAAGACCACGAACAGCGGCGTGTGAGTGGCCAGGGTGCCGACGCTGGCGGGCACCCGCTTCTTGGCGGCGAGCGAGCCGGCCACCGCCAGTGCCGGAATTGCCACCCAGTAGCGGGACAGCCACATGCAGATGCCCCCGAGGATGTTGTAAAACGGCGTGTTGGCGCCGAGGCCGGCGAATGCGCTGCCGTTGTTGTTCGACATCGACGAGAAGGCGTACAGGATCTCGGTGAAGCCGTGGGGACCCGGATTGGGCGGTCCGGCCCGGCCCACCTCCGTGGATACCGCGATCGCAGTCGCCACCAGCACCAGCAGGTTCGGGATCAGGATCCCGATCGACGCCATCTTCATCTCGTAGGCCTCGATCTTCTTGCCCAGGTACTCGGGCGTTCGCCCAACCATCAGCCCGGCGATGAAGACCGTCACGATGACGAATAGGAGCATGCCGTAGAGACCGGAGCCGACGCCGCCATAGATGATCTCGCCCAGCTGGATGAGCCAGAGGGGCACCAGCCCGCCCAACGGCGTGAACGAGTCGTGCATCGCGTTCACGGAGCCATTCGACGCCGCGGTCGTCGCCGTGGCCCAGAGGGCGGAGTTCACCACTCCGAACCGGACCTCCTTCCCTTCCATGTTGCCGCCGGGCTGCGTGGCGCTCGCGTGCTGGTCCACCCCCAGGTCCGCCAGCGCCGGGTTCCCGCCCTGCTCCGACAGCACGCAGGGGAGGAGCAGCCCCACGAAGACGATCGTCATCGCGGCCAGAATCGCCCATCCCTGGCGCGTGTCCTTGACCATCTTCCCGAAGGTGTAGCAGAGCGCTGCGGAGATCAGGAGAATCGCCAGCATCTCGAGAAAGTTCGAGA
>DASWAI010000223.1:0-9874 GCA_036391215.1 Gemmatimonadales bacterium | reverse complement strand
TTCGGCATCTCCGACGAGGAGCGGGCCCGGATTGGTCCGCCTCCCAAGGGCCACGGCATTCTCGGGCTGGTCATTCGCGAAGCCCGGGTGATCCGCCTCCCGGACCTGACCCGGCACCCGGACTCCTACGGGTTCCCGCCGCACCACCCCCCCATGCACTCATTCCTGGGCGTTCCGGTCGTCGGGCGCCGGGGGACCTTCGGCGACCTGTATCTCACCGAGAAGCTCGGCGGCGGCTACTTCACCGACGAGGACGAGCACATCGCCCTCCTCCTGGCCGCGCAGACGGCGGCCGCAGTGGAGAACGCGCGGCTGCACGAAGAGAGCGCCCGGCTCCTGGAGGAGGTGCAGCTGCTCCACCGCTCGCGCGAGCGGTTCTTCGCCATGGTGAACCACGAGCTCCGCAACGCGCTCGCCGCCACCTATGGCTGGGCCGAGATGCTGGTCCGGAGGAAGGATCCCACCACGGTGCCGCGGGCGGCCTTCGAGGTCCTCGAGTCGGCGGACGGGGCGATTGCCCTGGTCAACGACCTGCTGGATCTGAGCCGTCTGGACGAGGACCGGCTGAGGCCGGTCCTGCGCTCCGTGGACATCGAGCCGATCGTGCGGCGGGCGGCCGGGCGAGTGGAGCCCGCGGCTACCGCCAGGCAGGTGGCGATCGCCATCGAGGTCGCGCCGGGGTTGCCGACCTGCTCCACCGACGCCAGCCGCCTGGAGCAGATCCTCGTGAATCTGCTGGGAAACGGGATTCGGCACACCCCGGAGCGGAGCACGGTCCGCGTGCGGGTGGTTCCGGCTGAAGGACGGGTCCTGATGACGGTAGAGGACCAGGGAGACGGCATCGCCCCCGGCGACTTGGAGCGCATCTTCGACGTCTATGCCACCACCGGCGGCGAGCATGGTCAGGGCGCGGGCCTGGGTCTGCCGCTATCCCGCCGGCTCGCCCGGCTTCTCGGGGGAGAGCTCCACGCCGTTCCGAGGCCCGGAAAGGGGGGGTGCTTCGTGCTGGAGCTCCCCGCGGAGGAAGGTCTTGCGGAAGCACGAACTTGAAGGAATCTTCACAAAGGCTTCCCGCACCTTTCATCTCTCCTTCACCAACTTCAGACCATGAAAATTCTCGTCGTGGAGGACGACCGGAAGGTCGCCGGGTTCATTGAGCAGGGCCTCAAGGAAGAGGGGTACGTCGTCGATGTCGCCCCCGACGGCGACGAGGCCACGATGCTCGCGCACGTGTACGACTATGACATCATCCTCCTGGACGTCGTTCTGCCGAAGAAGAACGGGTTCCAGGTGGCCACCGAGCTGCGGCGCGAGGGCCGGCACACGCCGATCCTGATGCTCACCTCGCGCGACGCCACGGAGGACGTGGTGCGGGGGCTCGACGCGGGCGCGGACGACTATCTGGCGAAGCCTTTCCGCTTCGACGAGCTGCTCGCCCGGATCCGCGCGCTCCATCGGCGGGGCGGCGCCGAGCGGCTGGAGGTCCTGCGCTACGGGCCGATCGCGATGGACCGGCTCCGGCACCACGTCACCGTGGCGGACCGCCCCCTCGATCTCACCCCGAAGGAGTTCCAGCTGCTGGAGTACTTCCTGCTCCACCCGGAGGAGGTCGTGCGCCGCACCACGCTCCTGGAGAAGGTATGGGACATGCACTTCGACCCGGAGAGCAACGTGGTGGACGTGCACGTGGGCAACCTCCGGCGGAAGCTCTCGACCTCGGCTGGAGAGGCGCTGATCAGCACGGTGCGGGGCGTGGGCTTCAGCCTCCGGCGGGAGAGCGAGCAGTCGGCGGATCTCTCCACCGCCTGATCCACCCGGCCGCCGCCATTCCGGCGGCGGCCTTCGGCTTCATAGTCATCGGGCTCGTCGCACGATTCGGAGCCGGGTCGCCCCAGTGGGCGGCCCGGCTCTGGATGGCGGGCCTCGTGCTGACCGGGGCACCCGTCGTCTGGCGCACCCTGCGCGGCATGATGACCGGCCGGTTCGCGGCCGACCTGGTGGCCGCGCTCGCCATGATCGCCGCCATCCTGCTTCGCGACCCCCTGCCCGGCCTCATCGTGGTGCTCATGCAGACGGGCGGCGAAGGACTCGAGCATTACGCGCAAGGGCGGGCGTCCGAGGCGGTGCGGGATCTCGAGGCCGCCGCGCCCCGGCTGGCGCACCGCCTCGGCGACGGCGGCGTCGAGGACGTGCCGGCCGGGGGCGTCGCGGTGGGAGAGCGGCTCCTCGTCCGGCCGGGAGAGTTGCTGCCGTGCGATGCGGTGGTGCTCGACGGGCGCTCGCACGTGGACGTGTCGGCGCTCACCGGGGAGCCGACCCCGCTGAGCGCGGCGGCGGGAACCCGCCTGATGAGCGGCAGCCACAACCTGGAGGGTCCGCTCACCGTACGGGCGCTGGCGGTCGCGAGCCAGTCCCAGTACGCCCGGATCGTCGAGTTGGTGCGCACGGCGCAGGCCAGCAAGGCGCCGCTCCAGCGGCTGGCGGACCGGTACGCCGTATGGTTCACCCCGCTCACGCTGGCCGTCTGCGCAGGCGCCTGGCTCCTGTCAGGCGACCCGATCCGGGTGCTGGCCGTGCTGGTCGTCGCCACCCCCTGCCCCCTCATCCTCGCCGCCCCCGTCGCCATCGTCGGCGGGATCAACCGCGCCGCCCGGCGCCAGATCATCTTCCGGCACGGGACCGCGCTCGAGCAGATCGGCGACGTCACGGTGGGCGTCTTCGACAAGACCGGCACGCTCACGATCGGCCGGCCGCAGGTGGCCCGGGTGGTGCCGGTGCCGCCCTGGGGCGCGGATGAGGCGCTCGCGCTTGCCGGCGCGGTGGAGCACGGGTCGGGGCACCTCCTCGCCCGTACGCTGGTCGAGGCGGCGGAGGCGGACGGCCCGCTGAAGCAGGCGGAGCACATCGTCGAGGCGCCCGGCCAGGGCGTTTCGGGCGAAGTGGACGACCGCACCGTGGCGGTCGGCAGCTGGTCGTACATCAAGGAGCGCCACCCGCGCGCCGCGGTGGACTTCGCCGAGGCATCACGAGGAAGCGACGGGCTCCGCGCCTACGTCGCCGTCGAGGGGCGGGGCGCCGCGATCGTGGAATACGCCGACGCGATGCGGCCGGGACTGGCCGAGTTCTTCCGCCGGTTGCGCGAGCTGGGCGTACAGCGCACGCTGCTCCTCTCGGGCGACGCCCAGCCGAACGCCGACGCCGTCGCCCACGCGGTGGGCATCGACGAAGCCGTGGGCGACCTCTTGCCCGAGCAGAAGGTGGCGGCCGTCCAGCGGTTGATGAAGGGCGGAGAGCGGGTGCTCATGGTGGGCGACGGCACCAACGACGCCCCCGCGCTGAGCAGCGCGACGGTCGGGATCGCGCTGGCCTCGGGGGGCGGCGGGATCAGCGCGGAGGCGGCGGACGCCGTGATCCTCGCCGACGACCCCACCCGTATCACCGAAGCCATGACGATCAGCCGGCGGACCATGCGCATCGCCCGCCAGAGCATCTGGGTCGGCCTCGGACTCAGCAGCGTCGCCATGGGATTCGCCGCGGCGGGCATGATCCCCCCCACGATCGGCGCCCTGCTCCAGGAAGCGGTGGACGTCGCCGTGATCCTCAACGCTCTCCGGGCAAGCGCGGCCCCGCGCTGAAGGAAATCTTCAGACATTCTAGCGGCTGCCTTCACGCAACATCCCCTAGTCTTGTCCTGACCCGCACGCGGCCCTGTTACGGTGGCGGGGAGTGCGAATGGCCGGGCGGAGAGCCGGGCCGGGGGGCGTGTGTGTATTCAATCAGCCCGGCCCGCGCGGCAATGGACCAGAGCCCCGCGGCGAGCACGGCGGCCGCGAGCCAGCGCCGCGCCGTGAGGCTCCGGCCGGTGACCCGCTGGAGGCCCGCGGCGGCGATGGAGAGGGCGGGCACGGTGCCCGCGCCGAAGACGAGCATGGCGAGCGCGCCGCCGGGCGCATGACCTATGGCTACGGGCAGGGCGAGGGCGGAGTAGACCAGGCCGCAGGGCAGGAAGCCGTTGGCGATGCCGAAGGCGAATTGGGCGAGGGGCCCGCGGCCCTCCTCGAGCAGCCGGCCGGCGCGGGCGAACCCGGGCAGTAGGAGCCGGGGCTCGGGGACGAAGCCGGCCAGGGCCGCGGCAAACCAGAGCAGCAGGGCGGCGCCGACGGCCGCGCCCAGCCACGGCGGGCCCGGAATCGCGGCGCCAAGAAGGCCGGCCGCCGCCCCGAGGGCGGCGTAGGACGCGAGGCGGCCGACGTGCCAGGCCGCGAGTCCGGCAGGGTGCCGGCCGCAGGCGGCGGCGAAGGGACCGCACATGACGAGACAGTGCGGGCTCCCCGCCAGGCCGGTGAGGAAGGCGCCAAGCAGCACGGCCGCGAGCGATCCGTTTCCCGACGGGGACAACAGCAACTGAGGAGCCATGAGCACGATGCCAACGGGGCATGAGTCGGTAGCGGCCGCCGCGATCCGACCGGATGAATCGGGCTACGATGACGACATTGTCAAGATGTTCTTCGCCGCCACCGTCACCTGGGCGGCGGTCGGGATGCTGGTCGGTCTTTGGATCGCGCTGGAGCTGGCGTGGTGGCCGGCCAACCTCGGCCTGCCGTACACCACCTTCGGGCGGCTCCGGCCGCTCCACACGAACGCGGTGATCTTCGCGTTCGGCGGCAACATCTGCTTCACCGGCATCTACTACTCCATGCAGCGGCTGCTCCGCACCCGGATGTGGAGCGACGCGATCTCCCGGTTCCACTTCTGGGGCTGGCAGGCGATCATCGTCGCCGCGGCGATCACGCTGCCGCTCGGGATGACCGAGTCGAAGGAATACGCCGAGCTGATCTGGCCGATCGACCTCGCGATCGCGGTGGTGTGGGTCGCCTTCGCCGTGAACTTCTTCGGCACGATCGCGGTGCGGAAGGTGGCGCACCTGTACGTGGCGATCTGGTTCTACATGTCGTTCGTCATCACGATCCCCGTGCTCCACATCGTGAACAGCCTCGCGATCCCCGCGACCCTTTTCCGGTCGTACCCGGTGTACGCCGGACTGACCGACGCGCTGGTGCAGTGGTGGTACGGTCACAACGCGGTGGGCTTCTTCCTCACCACCCCGTTCCTGGGGCTCATGTACTACTTCCTGCCCCGCGCGGCGGAGCGCCCGGTCTACAGCTACCGCCTCTCGATCGTGCACTTCTGGGCGCTGGTGTTCCTCTATATCTGGGCCGGGCCGCATCACCTGCTCTACTCCGCCCTGCCCGAGTGGGCCCAGACCCTGGGCATGGTGTTCAGCATCATGCTGATCGCGCCCTCGTGGGGCGGCATGCTGAACGGCCTGCTCACGCTGCGCGGCGCCTGGGACCGGGTGCGGACCGACCCGGTGCTCAAGTTCATGGTGGTCGCCGTGAGCTTCTACGGGATGAGCACGTTCGAAGGCCCGATGATGTCGATCCGGGCGGTGAACTCGCTCTCCCACTTCACCAACTGGACCATCGGCCACGTCCACAGCGGCGCGCTCGGCTGGGTGGGCATGGTCTCGTTCGGCATCCTGTACTGGCTGTTCCCCCGCGTCTGGAAGCGGCCGCTGGCGTACCCGTCCTGGGCGACCACCCACTTCTGGCTCGCCACGATCGGGATCGTGCTCTACACCGTGTCCATGTGGGCGGCGGGATTGACCGAAGGCCTCGAGTGGCGGGCCCTCGACACGGCCGGCCAGCTCAAGTATCCGAACTTCGTGGACATCGTGCACCAGCTCAACCCGTTCTACTGGCTCCGGGTCGTGGGCGGGGGGATGTACCTGATCGGCGTCATCATGATGGCCTGGAACTTCATCCGCTCCGCGAGCGCCAAGGCGGTCACCGCCGAGGCCCCCGCGGTGGTCTGAGGAGGACGGGATGGCGGGCACGGAGCGGGACCCCTTCCACCGCCGGGTCCTGGAGAAGAGCGGGGCGATCTTCGCGGTCGCGACGACGATCGCCATCATGATCGGCGGCCTGGTGGAGATCATCCCGATGTTCACGGCCAAGTTCGGGCCGGAGCATCTCGCGGGGGTGAAGCCGTACACGCCGCTGGAGGTGGCGGGCCGGGACATCTACATCCGCGAGGGGTGCTACCTCTGCCACTCGCAGATGGTGCGCCCCACCCGGGCCGAATACCTGCGCTACGGCGAATGGACCCGGGCGGGAGAGTACGCGTACGACCACCCCTTCCTGCTGGGCTCGCGCCGGATCGGGCCCGACCTCCAGCGGGTGGGCGGGAAGTACCCCGACGCCTGGCACTTCGAGCACATGGCCAACCCGCGAGCGACGTCGCCGGGCAGCATCATGCCGCCCTACCAGTGGCTCCACAGCCAGCGGATCGATCCGGCGGACGTCCAGGCCTCGGTGCGCGCGCTCCAGCGCGCGGGCGTGCCGTACACCGACGCGGACATCGCAGGGACGCCGGCGCAGCTGGCGGCCCAGGGCCAGGAGATCGTGGGCCGGCTGGCCGCGGCCGGGATCAAGACCGAGCCTGACCGCGAGATCGTCGCGCTGATCGCGTACCTCCAGCGGCTCGGCAAGGACGGCCGCGCGGCGATCGCGGCCGGCGCCACCGCCCCCAAGTCGGAGGCCGCGCCGAACGTGCAGGCCGCCCGATGAATCCCGCGTTCCGCGCCGCGGCCGCGACGATCGAGCTCGCCTGGATCATGGGTGTGATGACCGTGCTGTTCATGGTCTGCTTCCTGGGCTGGACCTGGTGGGCCTTCCGGGCGAAGAACCGGGAGCGGATGGCGGAGGACGCGCAACTGCCGTTCATGGATGGAGGCGAGCGGTGAGCAAGCAGTCACTGAATCAAGTGCTCGGCCACGCCGACGAGGCCGACGGCATCGAGGAATACGACAACCCGCTGCCCAACTGGTGGCTCGGGCTCTTCTACTGCTGCATCGCCTGGGCCGTGGGCTACACGCTGTGGTACCACCCGATCGCGAAGCGCTCGGAGGCCCTGGCCTTCCAGCAGGAGATGGCGGACGCCCAGAAGCGCTGGCCCCAGAGCACGATGGCGGCCGCGGTGGAGCTGACGCCGGCCAACATCGCCGCGGGCGAGCAGATCTTCCAGTCCAACTGCAAGCCTTGCCACGGGGCCGACCTGCACGGCGGCATCGGACCGAATCTGGTGGACACGGTCTGGATCCACGGCGGGAAGCCGGAGGAGATCGTCCACACGATCACCACGGGCGTGGCAGCCAAGGGGATGCCGACCTGGGGGCCGATACTGGGCCCGCAGAAGATCGCGCAGGTCGCGGCCTACATCCTGTCCAAGGGTGTCTCGGCGGGCACGGCGGCATCGAAAGGAACCTGAGGAGTCATGCTGGGCTTCGCGCACAAGCGGCAGTGGGTCTACGCCCAGGCCATCAAGGGCCGGTTCCAGTGGTGGCACCGGCTGGCTTCGTTCTTCCTCCATCTATGGCTCTTCGTGGGCCCCTGGCTGGTCGTCGGCGGTCACCCCCTGATGCGGGTCGACCTGCCGGCGCGGCGGGTCTACGCGTTCGGCGCGATCTTCACGGCCTCGGATACGATCCTCCTGCTGCTGATCCTGCTCTTCCTCGCGTTCGCGCTGTTCTTCTTCACGTCTCTCTGGGGACGCCTCTGGTGCGGCTACGCCTGCCCCCAGACCGTCTTCCTCGAGGAATGGATCCGGCCGCTGGAGCGGTGGATCGAGGGCGACCGGAACGCCCGCATGCGGCGCGACAACGGGCCGTGGACGATCGACCGCGGGTGGCGGAAGACGGCGAAGTGGGCCCTCTTTCTCGCGGCCGCGTTCGTCATCTCGATGGCGATGGTGAGCTTCTTCGCGGGCGCGAAGGAGCTGTGGACCGGCCAGGCGGGCCCGAGCGAGTACGCGCTGGTGGGCATCTTCACCGTCGGCCTGTTCCTCGACTTCGCCTGGTTCCGGGAGCAGTTCTGCAACTACCTCTGCCCCTACGCCCGGTTCCAGAGCGCGCTGATCGACGACGACACGCTCCAGATCAGCTACGACCCGGCCCGGGGGGAGCCGCGCGGCGGCACGCTGGCCAAGACGGAAGGCCGCTGCGTCGACTGCAACCTGTGCGTGGTGGTGTGCCCGCAGGGCATCGACATCCGGGAAGGCTTCCAGCTCGAGTGCATCGCCTGTGCCCGGTGCATCGATGCGTGCGAGCACGTGATGGGCAAGCTCGGCCATCCGAGCCTCGTCGAGTACACGACGCTGGCGGCCCAGCAAGGCCGGCGGGCGCATCTCCTCCGCCCGCGCACGGTGGTCTACGGCGGGATCCTCACGGGACTCACGGCGGCGGCCATCGCGGTCGTCGCCGGCCGCACCTCGTTCGAGGCGACGGTGAACCGCGCGCCCGGCTCGCTCTACACCCTGGACAGCGACGGCTCCGTGCGGAACACCTATTTCCTCCGGGTCACCAACAACGACCCGCGCGCCGAAACCGTGCCGTTCCGCGTCCGGGTCGAGGGCCTGGAGGACGCCCAGGTGCTCACCGACGAAATCCGGCTGGGCTCCACCGAAGAGCGCACGGTCCCGCTCGTCATCCGCATTCCCGAGAGCGAGCACCACGGGCGCACCATCCCGATCGAGGTGCACGTGAGCTCGCCCCGCGAGGAGCGGGTGCTCCACACCACCTTCAAGACCGCCGACGAGCTCGCGCGGGCGGAGGACGAATGACCACCACCCCACCCCGTCGCTCGCCCTGGCCGCTCGCGGTCGCGCTGGGGCTCGTGCTCGTCGTTATCGTCAACCTCGTCGTGGCGGTCATCGCCGTACGGGGCGCGGACCCCATTGTCAGCTCCTACAACAGCGAGCCCCGCTGAGCGCAGGGCGGCCCGGCGGGCCGCCCGCTGCCCTCATTGCGGCACCGCGGTGGAGGGCGAGGCCGACGCGTTCTGCTGCGGCGGCTGCGAGGCGGCGGCGGCGATCATCCGCGGCGCCGGCCTCGATCGCTACTACGCCGAGCGCGCGGCGTGCCCGCCCCGGCCCGAGCCGCTCGCCGGAGCGTGGACCTCGGTCCCGGTCGACGCCCGCCGGGACGGAACGGTCGCGGCCCGGCTCGTGGTCGACGGGCTGCGCTGCGCCTCCTGCGTCTGGGTCACCGAGCGGGTGCTCGAGCGGACGCCCGGAGTCGTGGAAGCGACCGTGAGCTACGCCACCGGGCGCGCCACGCTCCGGTGGGACCCCGCCGTCACCGGGCTTGGCACCCTGGCCGGCCGCATCGCCGCGCTGGGATACCGGCCCCGCCCCCTGGGCGAGGAGGCGGCGCCCGACCGGGACCTGATGCTCCGGCTCGGCGTCGCGGGCTTCGCCGCGATGAACATCATGCTCCTCGCCGCCACGGTCTACACGGGGTGGTGGGACGGCATGGACCCGGCCTGGGCCGGGCTCTTCCGCTGGACCGCGCTCGTCCTCGCCACCCCGGTGGCGCTCTGGTGTGCCGCGCCGTTCTTCAGCGGCGCGTGGGCGGGGCTGCGCCATCGCGTGCTCCACCTGGATCTCCCCATCGCCCTGGCGGTGACCGTGCTCTACGCGCACGGGATCGCAGCCACGCTCGTGGGACGCGACGGGTACCTCGACTCGCTCGCGATGCTGGTGACGTTGCTGCTCGCCGGCCGGCTGCTCGAGTCCCGCGGGCGCCGGCGCGCCGCGGAGGCGGCGATGTCGCTCGCGGCGGCGGTGCCGGGCACCGCCCGCCGCGCGGCCGGCGGCCGCCTCGAGACGGTGCCGGTCGAGGCGCTCCGGCCGGGCGACCGCATCGACGTGGGCGCGGGTGAGGAGCTGGCCGCCGACGGGGTCGTGGTCGAGGGCAGCGGGCAGGCCCGAATGGCCTTGCTCACCGGCGAATCCGAGCCCGTCGTCGTCGCCCCGG
>DASWAI010000222.1:0-6997 GCA_036391215.1 Gemmatimonadales bacterium | reverse complement strand
TCGCCGGCCGTAGGGGCGATGGCGACGATCGAATCCGCGGCCTGTACCCCTGGTGCCTGGGCAGGCTCGTGGATGGGCGCTTCGGCGCGCGCGGGGGCGGACGTCCCCGGCACCGGGGCCGTGAACGCGCTGCTCGAGCCGAAGCTGGGACTGCCCTGGGGCCCGGGCTCCATCCGCGAGGGGGTCCGCGCCGGATCGGTCTTGGGGGCCGCCGCAGCCGGTGCCGTCCGGTCGCCTGCTGGCGCGCGAGCGGTGCTCGTTCCAGCCGGGCGGCTGGGCAGGAGCAAGGCGAGCGAGCGAATACCATTTCCGAGCTTCTGCGGCACGGCGGCTGTGAGCCCGAGCTGGGTGACGAGCACGACGACCACCGCAGTGAGCGCGAGCAGGAACGGCCGGCGCGGCTTGCCCGCCAGCTCGACGCGAAGTCTCGGCCGCACGACGGGCCGGGGCTCCGCCGCGGGGAAATCGGGGCTCGGCTGGGCTGCCTCGGCGACGGGAGGGTCGAGCGGGATGAACACCGCGCTGCTCGTCAGCACGGGTTCCGCTGCGGTGTGCGGCTCGGTCCGGACCGCCGGCTCGCGGTCCGCGACCGGCTCGTAGCGCGCGACCGGCTCCTGCTGCGCGACCGGCTCCTGCTGCGCGACCGGCTCGTCCTGCGCGACCGGCCCGTCATCCGTGAGGGGCCGGGGATGGGCGACGGGCTCGTCATGCACCACGGGCTCGTGGCGGGTGAGGGGCTCCGGATATGCGGCGTACGGCTTACGGGCCGGCTCGGGTGCGGGCTCCGGCTCCGCGACTGTCACGGCGGGGCGGGGTGCCGAGATGATCCGGATCCCGGCCCTGGGGCCGGAGGGAGTGGAGCTCGAGCTGACCGGAGCGGACGACGACGCAGGTGAGGAGGAAGCCTGTCCACCGCCGCTCGCGACCAGCTCGAGCGCTTTCTTGTAGTGCGGGTGGAACTCGATCGGCAGCCACTTGTCGGTGGCCTGGTGGTAGATGCGCGCCCGGGGCGTGACCACGCCGCTCTTGATGGCGGTCGCGATCTCTTCGACGCTGCGGAAGACGCCGACGTCGCCGGGCTCGAGCTCGATCCTGTACATGTGGCTCCGATGGCGGCCCTTTGGGCGCGCAAACTTTCCTCTGATAGATGCGATTTTCGTGCTGTCCGGCGGTGCAACGATTTGCACGCCGGGGGGATGCGCCGGCGGCCCGTTGCCCACCTTCGATGCGGGCGCCTTCAGCCGCTCGGAACTCGTTGTCCGCGAGCCGCTTTCCCCTGGCGGGCAACCGCCGGATTTCGGACGGGGACCGGCTGACCCACCCCCGCGGCGTTGGCGGCCCTTCGGAACCCGCTGCGCGGGGCACGGCAAATTGCGGGTTGGCCAGCGGGTTGCCCCGCCCGCGGCGGGCCCCGAGATTCAGCCCTCCCGGCCTCCCGTCCCCCATGACCCCACCCGAGCCCCGCGTCCGTCCACTCGCGCTGGTCACCGGCGCTTCCGCCGGGATCGGTCGCGTGTTCGCCGACCGCTTGGCCGGACGCGGGCACGATTTGGTGATCGTGGGCCGGGACGCCGGCCGGCTGGGCGTGCTGGCCGGGGAACTGGGCGCGAAGCACGGGGTCGGCGTCGAGGTCTTCCCGGCCGACCTCTCCCGCGATGAAGAGATCGACCGCCTGGTGGACCGCGTGGCGGCCGGGCCTGCGCTGGCCGTGCTGGTGAACAACGCCGGCTTCGGCACGAAGGGGCGCCTGGTGAGCACGGCGCCGGGCCCGCAGGCGGAGATACTCCACCTCCACGTGCTCGCGCCCATGCGGGTCACCCAGGCGGCGCTGCCGGCCATGGTGGCGCGCCGCTCGGGCGCGATCATCAACGTCTCGTCGGTCGCCGCGTTCGTCTTCTCGCCCGGCAGCGTCAATTACTGCGCCAGCAAGGCCTACCTCAACGTGTTCAGCGAGGGCCTCGCGGCCGAGCTGCGGGGGACAGGCGTGCGAGTCCAGGCGCTGTGCCCCGGCTTCACCCGCACCGAATTCCACGAGCGGATGGGGGTCGCCCGGCACTCCCTCCCGGGAGCGCGCTGGCTCTCCGCCGAGTTCGTGGTGGACCGGTCGCTCGAGAGCCTCGACCGGGCCGGCCCCGTGGTCTGCGTGCCGGGCGCGCGCTATCGGCTCGCGGTCGCCGGGCTCAAGCTCGTGCCGAGGTGGCTGCTGGAGTACCTGACCCGCCGCCGCTAACATCCGGGGCCTTCTCCGCCAGGAGCCCAGCCTCTGTCACCATCGGTCGCCGCGGCCTCGGTCCTCGGCCGCATCGGTCTGCCCGAGCCCGTCGCCGCGCTCGCCGCCCGGCGTTGGGACATCGTGGTCGTGGGCGCCGGCCACAACGGGCTCGCCTGCGCCGCGTACCTCGCCCGCGCCGGCAAGCGGGTGCTGGTGCTCGAGGCGCGGGAGAACGTGGGCGGCGCCTGCACCATGGAGGAGACCTGGCCCGGCGTGCGGTTCTCTCCCTGCGCCTACGTGGTCGGCCTGCTCCATCCGCTCGTGATGCAGGAGCTGGATCTCCCGGGCCACGGCTTCCGGTGGCACCCGGCGGTGGGCGGGATGTTCGTGCCGTTCGAGGACGGCTCCAGCATCCAGCTTTGGACCGACGAGGCGAGGTGCGAGGCCGAGGTGAAGCGCTTCGCCCCGGGCGATTTCCACGGTTGGCGCCGGATGGTGGACGTGAAGCGCCGGTTGCGCGACGCGCTCCGCCCCGAGGGCGAGCGGGATCTGTGGCTCGATCCCGCGCCCACGCGCGAGGAGATCGAGCGGCGGCTCGCGGGCGACGACGAGGCGAAGGCGCTCCTCTTCGACTGGTCCATGGTCGAGTACGTGGAGCGCTATCTCCGGGACGAGCGGTTCCAGATGGCGTACCTCGGCCAGGGCGTGATCGGGACCAACGCCAGTCCCCACGACCCGGGCACGGCGTCGGTCTACTATCACCACGCCTCGGGGCGAATGGACGGGATGCCGGGGACGTGGGGCTACGTGGTGGGCGGGATGGGGATGGTGTCGTTCATTCTGTGCGATGTCGCGCGCGAGGCGGGCGCCGTGGTGGCGGCCGGCGTCCCCGTGGCCCGCATTCTTCCGGGGGAGGGCGTGGAGCTGGCGGACGGAACCCGCATCCGGGCGCCGCGGGTCGTCTGCAACGCGGACCCCCGAGTCACGCTGCGGCTCCTGGACGGCGCGGCGGCACCCGCCTGGCGCGCGCAAGTGGAATCGGTGCCCATCGAGGGAGTCACGGTCAAGGTGAACATGACGCTGCGAGAGCTGCCGAACTTCACCGCGCGGCCCGGCACGTTCGAGCCGCACCACACCGGCCAGATCAACACCCCGCTCACCAAGCCCGAGTGGAAGGCGCATCATCGCACGGCGAACGCGGGTGACCTTCCCGAGCGGATGTGGACCGAGCTGTATCTCCAGACCGCCTACGACCCGAGCGTGTCACGGCCCGGGGTGCACACGCTCACGGTCTTCTCCCAGTACGTCCCGAACCGGTTTCGCGAAGGCAGCTGGGACACGCGGCGGGCGGAGGTAGGGCGGCGGGTGGTGGACTCGATCGGGCGCTTCACCTCCAACCTGCCCGACGCCATCCTCGACCTGCAGGTGCTCGGCCCACCCGACATCGAGGAGCGGGTGGGACTCTCGGGCGGCCACATCTTCCAGGGCGAGATCCTGCCGCAGTACATGTGGGACCGGCGGCTCACCGCGCGGACCCCGATGCCCGGGGTCTACCTCTGCGGCGCGTGCACCCATCCCGGCGGGAGCGTCATCGCGGTGAACGGGCGAAACGCGGCCATGGAGGTCCTGCGGGACATGGGATGAGGCGCACGGTGATCGGGGTGATCGGCCCGGGCGACGAGGCTACGCCACCCGAGTGCGAGGCGGCGCGGCGCCTGGGCGCGCTCGTGGCGGCGGCGGGGTGGGTCACGCTCACCGGGGGGTGGAACGCGGGCGTGATGGACGCCGCCAGCCGCGGCGCCCGCGAGGCCGGCGGCCTCACGGTTGGGCTCCTTCCGGGACGCGACCCCCGAGGAGCGTCTCCCGCCGTCGAAGTGGTGATTCCCACCGGCCTGGGGGAAGCGCGGAACAATCTGGTGGTGCTGGCGAGCGATGCGCTGGTCTGCTGCGGCATGAGTGCGGGCACCGCCTCGGAGGCGGCGCTCGCGCTGCGGGCGGGGAAGCCGCTGGTGCTGGTGGCCCCCGCCGATGGGTCGATGTCCTTTCTCCGGTCGCTCCGCCGGGGCGAGCCGATCGCGGCGCCCGATGCGGACGCCGCGATCGCCGCCCTCAGGCGCGTGCTCCTGCCTGCCTAGACAGCTACCGCTGCCAGATGTAGAGCCCGTACAGGCCGATGCCCGCGCCGCCGATGGCGATCACGGTGCCCGCGTCCTCGCCGATCAGGATGCCGGCGATCACCGCGGCTCCGCCGACCAGCGCCAGCGCACGGCCCTCGCGCCGGCCCATGCGCGCCGCCGAAGCGTTGACCGCGAGCGGCGCCTGCTCGTCGGCCGAGAAGCCAAGGCGAGTGGCGGCCAGCGTGGGCGCGTAGGAGACGGAGGGCGCCGGGGATATTACGGCGGGGGCCGCGGGGGCCTGGGCCGTCGCGGGACGCGAGAGCGCCAATGCAAGAGTCAAGACAGCGACGGAGCAGAACCAGTTGGGTCGACGCATCGTCGTCTCCGGGATGAGCGTGAGTCCTGCGGTGCCGGCGGCGGGGCCCGCATTCCTCGTGCCAGCCAGGGGTGTGACCTGGCGCACCGCCACCGCGCCGGTGATTAGTTTTCCGCCTCCCGATCCCGCCCCCCAGGCATACGGCGATGACCGACGTCCACCCCGAGCCGCACCTGCCCGCCCCGGCCGGGGGACTCCTGCCCACGCGTGCGGAGCTCGGGGATCTGCTCCGGCTCGCGCTGCCGGTCGTCGTCGTCCAGGTCGGGCTCATGGCGATGGGCGTGGTGGACTCCATCATGGTCGGACACGTGTCCGCCACCGCGCTCGCCAGTGTCGCCATCGGGAACCTGTACTTCTTCGGGCTCGCGGTGTTCGGGATGGGGGTGCTCATGGCGCTCGATCCCGTGGTGGCGCAGGCCGTCGGCGCCGGCGACGAGGCCGCGATCGGCCGGGCGGTGCAGCGCGGTCTCCTGCTCGCGACCGGGCTCAGCGTCCCCACCTGCCTGCTGCTCCTCACCGCGCGGCGCTTCCTCACCTGGATCGGCGAGCCGGCCGCGGTCATCCCGGACGCCGCCGTCTTCGCGCGCATCATGATCCCGGGCGTGCTCCCGTTCTTCGCCTTCGTGGTGTTCCGCCAGACGCTGCAGGCGCTCGGCCGCATGCGCCCGATCGTCCTGGCGATCGTGTTCTCGAACCTGCTCAACGCACTGCTCGACTGGGTGCTGATCTTCGGGCACCTCGGCGCGCCGGCGATGGGCGTGCCCGGGTCCGCCTGGGCCACCACCACGAGCCGGTGGGTGATGGCGGCCACGCTGCTCGCGCTCTCCTGGCCCGAGCTACGGCACCGGCTGCATCCGCTGCGGCCCGAAGCGGCCGAATGGCGGCCGCTCGGCCGCATGCTGGTGCTCGGCGTGCCCATCGGGCTCCAGTACGCGCTCGAGTGGGGCGTGTTCGGCACGGTGCTGCTGCTCATGGGGCGGATCGGGACGGTGGCGGTGGCGGCGCACCAGATCGCCATCAATGTGGCGTCGCTCACGTTCATGGTGCCGCTGGGCGTCTCCGCCGCGGCGACGGTGCTGGTGGGTCACGCCGTCGGCCGGGGCGACACGGCCGGCGCCGCGCGGTCGGCCCGGGCGGCGCTCGCGAGCGGCGTCGCGTTCATGGCGGCGATGGCGCTCGTGCTCCTGCTCGTGCCCGCTGCCATTGCCCGGCTCTACTCCGAGGACGTCGCGGTCATCGCCCTCGCGGCAACGCTGCTCCCCATCGCCGGGACGTTCCAGATCTTCGACGGGATCCAGGTCGTTTCGATCGGCATCCTTCGCGGCCTCGCGGACACCCGTGCGCCCTTCGTGATCGCGGTGCTCGGCTTCTGGCTCCTCGGCTTCCCGGTGAGCCTCTGGCTCGGCTTCCGCACGCCGCTCGGACCGGCCGGGCTCTGGTGGGGGCTGGTGGTGGGACTGGCCGCCGTTGCCACGCTGCTCCTGCTCCGGACCCGCGCACGCTTCCGGCGGCGGATAAGCCGGGTGGTGATCGACCGGACCGGGGAGATGGAGATCGCGTGACAAGGCAGAAGTGAGAAGTGAGAGGGGGGCTCCGCTGCAGCACGGAGCCACCTTCTCACTTCTTACTTCTCACTTCTCACTTGGTTTTCGACCGCCCCCAGTCCCGCATCCACCAGCAGCGCCAGCAGGGCCGCCGGGATCGCGCCCGACAGGATCATCCGCGTGTCCGAGAGGGAGAGCCCGGCGACGATCGGGTCGCCCAGGCCGCCGGCGCCGATGAACGCGGCGAGCGTGGCCGTGCCGACGTCGATCACCGCCGCCGTGCGGATACCCGCCATGATCACGGGCGCCGCGAGCGGCAGCCGCACGTAGCGCAGGACCTGGCCCGGCGTCATCCCGATCGCCAGCGCCGCGCTTGCCGCGTCCGGGTCCGCGCTCCGCACCCCGGTATACGTGTTCCGGAGGATCGGATAGAGGGAGTACAGGAAGAGGGCGACCAGCGCCGGCACGACCCCGATGCCCAGCAGCGGGATCATGAACGCGAGCAGCGCGATACCCGGGATCGTCTGGAGCAGCCCCACCGCCCGGATCACTCCTTCCGCCGCGCGCGGAGCGCGCTCGAGCAGGAGCCCGAGCGGCATGGCGAGGAGCACGGCGGCGGCCAGCGAGATCCCTACCAGCAGCAGGTGCCGGAGCGTGAGCCGGAGCAGCGTGGGCGCCTGGGCCGCGAGGTAGGCGCCGAGCGGCTGCCGTCCCGCGCCGCCGCGCGCTTCTCCCCGCGCCGTCTCCG
>DASWAI010000221.1:0-3753 GCA_036391215.1 Gemmatimonadales bacterium | reverse complement strand
GCGGACCTCGCGGGCCTTCTCGCCGAAGATCGCCCGCAGCAGCCGCTCCTCCGGGGTCAGCTCGGTCTCACCCTTCGGGGTGACCTTGCCGACCAGGATGTCGCCGTCGCGGACCTCGGCGCCGATCCGCACGATGCCCCGCTCGTCCAGGTCCACGACGCTCTCGTCGGAGACGTTCGGGATCTCGCGGGTGATCTCCTCCTGCCCGCGCTTGGTGTCGCGGACGTGGAGCTCGAGCTCCTGGATGTGGATGGACGAGTAGACGTCGTCCTTCACCAGGCGCTCGGAGAGGACGATCGCGTCCTCGAAGTTGTGCCCGTACCACGGCATGAACGCCACCAGCACGTTGCTGCCCAGCGCCAGCTCGCCCCGCTCGGTGCCGGCGCCGTCGGCGATCACCTCGCCGGCCCCCACCCGCTGGCCCACCTGCACCAGGGGCCGCTGGTTGATCGCGGTGTCCTGGTTCGTACGCCAGAACTTCCGCACCCGGTACCGGTCGTACTGGTGCAGCCGCGCCAGCGGCTGGTCGCTGCTGGCGGGTCCGTCCACGCCGGCGTCGACGATGATCTCATCGGCGGTCACCCGGGTCACGGCGCCCGCCCGGCGGGCGACGATGACCGCCCCCGAGTCGCGCGCGACCTTGTCCTCGAGCCCCGTGCCCACGACCGGCGCCTGGGGGAAGAGGAGCGGCACCGCCTGCCGCTGCATGTTCGAGCCCATGAGGGCGCGGTTCGCGTCGTCGTGCTCCAGGAACGGGATCAGGGCCGCCGCGATGGAGACGAGCTGCTCCGGCGCCACGTCCATGAAGTCGATCCGCTCCGGGGGCAGCAGCGGGTAGTCGTCGCCCTTGCGGCAGAGGACCAGCTGCTCGGTGAACTTGCCTTCCGCGTCCAGCGGCGCGTTGGCCTGCGCCACGGCGTAGCCCTCTTCCTCGGACGCGGACAGCCAGCGAATGTCGTTGGTGGCCTTCCCGTTCTTCACCAGCCGGTAGGGCGTCTCGATGAAGCCCAGATCGTTGATCCGGGCGTACGTCGAGAGGCTCGTGATCAGGCCGATGTTCGGCCCTTCCGGCGTCTCGATCGGGCACATCCGGCCGTACTGCGAGTAGTGCACGTCGCGGACCTCGAACCCGGCCCGCTCCCGCGTGAGGCCGCCCGGCCCCAGAGCCGAGAGCCGCCGCTTGTTGGTCAGCTCGGCCAGCGGGTTGGTCTGGTCCATGAACTGCGACAGCTGCGACGACCCGAAGAACGCCTGGATCACCGCGCTCACCGTCCGGGCGTTCACCAGATCGTCGAGCGAGATCTTCTCGGGGTCGGAGTTGATGCTCATCCGCTCCTTGACCAGCCGCGCCATGCGCGACAGGCCCACGGAGAACTGGTTGGCGATCAGCTCGCCCACGCTCCGGATCCGGCGGTTGCCGAGGTGGTCGATGTCGTCGGTGAACCCGCGCCCGTCGTGCAGGTCGATCAGGTAGCGGATGATCGCGACGAAGTCGTCCTCGGTCAGCACCGTATGGTTCGCCGGCGTCTTGAGCCCGAGCCGCTGGTTGATCTTGTAGCGGCCCACCCGGCCCAGGTCGTAGCGCTTCGGGTTGAAGAACAGCTTCTGGAGCTGCTGCCGCGCGGTCTCCAGGTTGGGCGCGTCACCCGGCCGGAGCAGGGCGTAGATCTGCTCCAGGGCCTCGGCCTCGCTGTGGGTCGGGTCCTTGGCCAGCGTGTTCTTGATGAGCGGCGACTCCGACCGCCCGGGCGGCAGCAGCACCTCGACCTTGTGCACGCCCTCCTTGAGCAGCCGCTTCTTGGCCGCCTCGGTCAGCTCGGCGCCCCCCTCGGCCAGGACCTCGCCCGTCTCCGGGTTGGCCACCGCGAACGCGAGGACGTAGTTGTGCCGGTCCCGGGTCGTGGTCGGCTGCTCCTCGTCGCGCAGGTCGATCGCGGTGTACCCCGCGAACACGGTCACCGAGCGCACGCCCTTGTGGCGCATCTCGTTGAGCCGCTCCTGGGTGAGTTCGTCGCCCACGGCGCCGAGCGCCGCGGCGGCCGGATCCTCGGGGTTCGCCACTTCCTGCGCCAGGAGCGCGCCCACCACTTCGCGGCGCTCGTGCCGGCCGGTCATCTGGCCGGTGATGTTGAGCTCCTTGGTCGCGAAGAACAGCTTGAGGATCTCCGCGTTGGTCCCGTAGCCGAAGGCCCGGAGCAGGGCGGTGGCCGGGAACTTCTTCTTCTTGTCGATGTGGACGTAGATCACGTCGTGGATGTCGATCGTGAATTCCACCCACGATCCCCGGAACGGAATGATCCGGGCCGAGTACAGCAGCTGCCCATTGGGGTGCGTGTCCTCCTCGAACACCACGCCCGGCGAGCGGTGCAGCTGGCTCACGACCACCCGCTCCGCGCCATTGATGACGAACGTCCCGAGCGGGGTCATGATGGGCAGCTCGCCCAGATAGACCTCCTTCTCGATGATGTTCTTGGGCCGGCGCTCGCCGTCCACGTCCTCGAAGACGACCAGCTGAAGCGTCGCCTTGAGCGGCGCCGCGTAGGTCATGTCGCGCTCGATGCATTCCTCGACGCTGTACTTGGGCTCGCCCAGGGAGTAGCGGAGGAAGTCGAGGCTGTACTTGCCGTTCACGTCCGAGATCGGGAAGAGATCGCGGAACACGCGCTCCAGCGACACGTCCTGGCGGTCGCCCTCGACGTTGTCGGGGACGAGCAGCGTCTGGAACGCGGCAGTCTGGATATCGAGCAGGTGCGGCATCGGCATGCCGCCCTCGCGCTTACTGAACGTGATGACGGATCTGGTCTCGGGCATCAGGCACTCTCACAAGCAGCACAATAGGCCCCAACGCGAATCCCCCGCCGGAAGCGGGGTGACCTCGCGGGGCACGCGAAAACAGCGGAAATCGGGAAGCGTCGAGCTCGCATGCGTCTCACTGAAGTAGGTGGCCAGTAAATCCTTCGCGCGGCCCGCCCACGCGGGCCGCCCGCCGGACCGGCGCCAGCCTACTTCAGTTCGACGACCGCGCCCTGGTCCTCCAGCTTCTTCTTGATCTCTTCGGCCTCCGCCTTCGAAATGCCTTCCTTGATGGTGCTGGGCGTCTGGTCCACCGCGTCCTTGGCCTCCTTGAGGCCGAGGCTGGTGATCTCCCGGACGACCTTGATGACCTGGATCTTCTTGGCGCCGCCCTCCTTGAGGACGACGGCCCACTCGGTCTTCTCTTCGACCGCGGGCGCCGCGGCGCCAGCCCCCGCCCCGCCCGCCGCCGGCCCGGCGGCCACCGGCGCGGCGATGGTGACGTTGAACTTGGTCTTGAACGCCTCGATCAGCTCCGCGAGCTCGATGACGGTCTTGTGACCGATCGCCTCGAGGATCTCTTCGTTGCTCAGCGTGGTGGTGGCCATGGTGTCGTGTCTCTCCGTCCGGTTATGAAGCAGCGCTACGCTGCGAACGAAGCGCCTCGAGGGCGCCTACAACTTGGTACAAGAGCCCGTTCATCACGCCGGCGAACTGGGCCAGCGGGGCCTGCAGGGCGCCGCCCAGCTGGCCGAGCAGCTGCTCGCGCGAGGGCAGCGCCGCGAGCCGCTTGACCTGGTCGGGCGTGACGGTCCGGCCGTCCACCAGCCCGGCCTTGACTGCCGGCTTCTCGAACTCCTTGGCGAAGTCGGTCAGCACTTTCGCCGCGGCGACCGGGTCCTTTCCGGCCAGCACCAGGCCCGTGGGGCCCTTGAGGTGCCCATCCAGCTCGGTCACCGC
>DASWAI010000220.1:0-6182 GCA_036391215.1 Gemmatimonadales bacterium | reverse complement strand
GCCGGAGCAGTTGGTAATCGTCAAAGTTCCCCTGCTGGACGGCGCCGCCCTTGAGGGAGATCTCCCCTTTGAGCGCCGCGGTGAGCCCGAAGACGATCCCGCCTTCCACCTGCGCGGCGGCGATGTCCGGATTGAGGACGGTCCCCACGTCCACCGCGCAGACCACCCGCCGGACCACCACCGCGCCGCCTTCGACGCCGGCTTCCGCCACCAGCCCGACGTAACCGCCGTACAGCTCGGCGATCGCGATCCCCCGTCCCAGCCCCTCGGGCGCGGGTGAGCCCCAAACCGCCTTGTCCGCGGCCAGGTCGAGCACCGCGAGCAGACGGGGGTGATCCACCAGCAGCTCCCGGCGGAAGCGGTACGGGTCGGCACCCGCGGCGGCCGCCAGCTCGTCGATGAAGCTCTCGACGACGAAGATGTTGTGGGAATGCCCGACGGAGCGCCAGAAGCCCAGCGGCACTCCGATATCCGCCATGACGTAGTCGAGCCGGAACGCGGGAATCCGGTAGGGCGGGCTCGCCGCTCCCTCCACGGCCGCGTTGTCGATGCCGTGCTTCACCGGACCGAAGCGATGGGCGAGCCAGCCGGGCAGATAGGGCGAGACGAACCGCGACATGATCGACGGGGCTACGAGCTTGTGCCGCCAGGCGACGGGGCGGCCGGACGGGTCGAGCCTCGCCTCCAGCCGGTGATGGCTCAGCGGCCGGTAGTGGTCGTGGCGGATGTCGTCCTCGCGGGAGTAGATCACCTTGACCGGCGCACCGACCGCCTTCGACAGCTGCACCGCCTCGCTCACGCACTCGTGCTCCACCCGCCGGCCGAAGCCGCCGCCCAGCAGCGTGGTGTGCACAGTGACGGCACTCGGTGGCAGGCCGGCGGCGCGCGCCGCGACCTCGCGCGCGCCGGCGCCGACGAGAGTCCCCGACTGATACTGCGTGGGGACCCAGACGGTGCAGCGATGGCCGGCGACGTGGGCGGTGGCGTTGGTCGGCTCCATCGTCGCATGCGCGAGGTACGGCAGATCGTACCGGGCGCTCACGACCCGCGCGTCGTTCGGGTGGAGCGGACTGTCGCTGCCCCGGCTCTTGACGCGGACGCCGGCTTCGGAGGCGAGGTCCTCGAGCCGCCGCTGGACGCCGGCCGAGTCGAGGCCCGCGATCGGCCCGTCGTCCCACTCAACGGTCAGCGCCTGCCGCCCCCGCAGGGCCTGCCAGTAGCCGTCCGCGACGACGGCGACGCCCGTCTCGATCGGTACGACCTGGCGCACGCCCGGGACCGCGAGCGCTCTGGCCGCATCGAAGCGCCGGAGCCTGCCGCCGAACACGGGACAGCGCGCGACCGTCGCGACCAGGAGTCCCGGCACCTGCACGTCGATTCCATAGACCGCGGTCCCGTTCACCTTGGACGGCACGTCTAGGCGGGGAAGGGGCCGGCCGATGATCCGGAAGTCGCCGGGCTGCTTGAGCGGGACGTCCGCGGGCACCGGCAGCCTCCCGGCCATCGCGGCCAGCTCGCCGTAGCTCGCCGAGCGTCCGGTCGCGGGGTGGCGCACGACTCCCCGCTCGGTGGTGCAGGTCCGCGCCGGCACCCCCCACGTCCGGGCCGCGGCCAGCACGAGCATCGCGCGCGCCTTCGCCGCCGCGCGCCGCATCGGGAGCCAGGCCGCGCGCACGCTGGTGCTGCCGCCGGTCCGCTGCGACCCGGCCAGGGGATTGACGTACGCCGGATTGACGGGAGCCTGCTCGAACCGCACCATCGCCCAGTCCGCGTCCAGCTCCTCGGCCACGAGCATCGGGAGCGCCGTGGTGACGCCCTGGCCCATCTCCGAGCGGTCCACGACCACCGTGACGATGCCGTCGGTGCCGATGCGGATCCACGCGTCCGGAGCGAACGGAGCCGAGGTCGGCGGCGGGTCCGCGTCGAGCCGGGCGCAGCCATCCAGATGCACGGCGAGCACCAGGCCGGCGCCGCCGATCAGGCCGGCCTTGAGAAGGTCGCGGCGGGAGACGAGCGGGTCAGGCATGGGGGGGCTCGCCCGCCGCGCGCCGGACGGCCCGGCGGATGCGCTGGTAGGTCCCGCACCGGCAGAGATTGCCGCTCATGGCGGCGTCGATCTCGGCGTCGGTCGGCCGGGAGACGCGCGCCAGCAGCGCCGCGGCGCTCATGATCTGTCCCGACTGGCAGTACCCGCACTGGGGCACCTGCTCCGCGATCCACGCCTGCTGGACCGGGTGCGGGGCGGACGCGGCCAGTCCCTCGATGGTCGTGACGGCCCGCCCGGCCGCCGAGCCGGCGGCTAGCTGGCAGCTGCGGACGGGCGCGCCGTCCAGGTGGACCGTGCACGCGCCGCACTGCCCGATGCCGCAGCCGAACTTGGTGCCGGTGAGGCCCAGCACGTCGCGCAGCACCCAGAGAAGCGGCATTGCCGGCTCCACGTCGAGCCGGTGGATGACCCCGTTCACCCGCAGCTCGATCACGAGGTCGCCTCCGCCACAATGGTAGAGGGCGGCCGCGGCTCGCGCCGCGCGCCGCTCCGGCGCCGCCGCTGCATCCGGGCGACGACGGTGTGCTCGATCAGCAGGCCGAACACGACCCGGTCCACGAACTTGTCGGCGAGCTTGAGGACCCGCTTCCCGAAGAGGGCCCGGATGCGCCGCCGGAGGCCGCCCACTAGGCGCCGCCGATGGCCGTTGCGGAACCACACGTGGCCCTCGAGGTCCGCGTCCGGCCGAAGCCCGTGCTTCGCCGCGAAATAGCGGGCGCTTTCATGCAGCCACGCGTCGCTCCAGCGGAGCAGGAAGTAGGGGATGTCGATCCCGGCGAAGGGCGGCGGCGCCAGGTGGGTGACGACCGCCTCCGGCTCGAAGTACACCGCGCCGCCCGCCCGCCGGACCTCCATGCAGAAATCCATGTGGTCCATGAAGGACAGGAGTCGCTCGTCGAGCAGGCCCGTCCGGTCGAAGGCCTCGCGGCGCACGAGCATGCAGTGGAATTCCACCAGGTCGATCGGCTCGCGTCGGAGCTGCGGCAGGACCTCGGCGACCGGCCGGAGGACATGACGGTGCTCCTCGTGCAGCCGCCGGCCGCCTTCCTCGATGATCTTCAGGTCCGCGCCCGCCGTGTGGATCAGCCAGGGCTCCCCGCTCGAACCGTCGGTTCCGTAGCAGTAGAGCGGGCCCACAGCCCAGGCGCCGGTCTCCTCCGCGCAGCGGAGCAGCGCGTCCAGCCAGCCCGGGGTGACGAAGACGTCGTTGTCCACAAAGGCCACGTACGGCGTCCGCACGTACGGCAGGGCGAGGTTCCGGGCCTCGTTGGAGGTCAGGTAGCGCTCGGCGCGAAGGAGCGCAAACCCGCGGGCCGTGGCTTGCGCGGCGAGGAAGTCCCGGAGCGCGGGCGGCGAGTTGCCGTCCACGTACACGAGATCGAACGGCTGCGGCGTAGTCGCGTAGATGCTCTCGAGGGAGGCCTCCGCCTTGCTGAACTGCTCGCGTGGCACCACGACGATGGTCACCGATGACGTGGCCATGATGCTACCTCCCTGAGAATCGGCCTCGCGGAGCCGGCCCGGGTTTGGGTACATTCGGACATGGACGTTCCTCGCGTGACGATCGTGATCGTTCCCCGGGAACAGTTCGGCCGTGCCCCGGCCGCGCTGGAACGCGTATATGCCGCCACGAGGCCTCCGTTCGAGCTGGTCTACGTGGACGGCAACTCACCGCCGTCGCTCCGGCGCTACCTCGATCAGGAGGCGGCGCGGCGCGGCTTCACCCTGGTGCGCACGGATCACTACCTCACGTCGAACGAGGCCCGTAACCTCGGTCTCGAGCGGGTGCGGACACCCTACGTCGCGTTCCTCGATAACGATGTGGCGCCCGAGCCGGGGTGGCTGGAGACGCTGGTCGCCTGTGCGGAGGAGACCGGGGCCTGGGTCGTGGGCCCGATCGTTCACCAGGACGAAGGCGCCGTGCGGCTGGTGCATTACGGCGGCGCGGCGATTCGCATCGAGGAGGACGCGGGTGTCCGTCGCTTCCGCTACACGCCGCAGATCACCAATGTGCCCGTGAGCCGCGCTCCGGTTCTCGAGCGGACCCGCTGCGATCTGGTCAAGTTCTACGGCGTGCTGGTGCGGCGGGACGCTCTGGACCGAGTCGGCCCGTTCGACGAGGGCGTCCGGAGCTTCTTCGAGCCGGCGGATTTCGCCCTGGCGATTCAGGCGGCCGGCGGCGAGGTGTACCTGGAGCCCCGGGCCGTGGTCACGCACACGCTGCCCCCGCCGCTGCCCGCGGCCGACCTCCCCTTCTTCCTCCTGCGGTGGAGCAATGAGTGGCTCCATCCGACCCTCCGGCATTTCGCGCGCAAGCACGGGCTGTCGCTCGACGACCCGGGTCTCCGGCATCATTGGCACTGGCGCAGCTACCATCGGCGCCGCGCCCTGCCGCCCGCCCTGTGGCGGCTGCTGCGCACGTCGCCGTTCAGGTACCCCGCCAAGGCGGTCGACCGGCTCGTGTTCGACGGGCTGCTCGAGTCCACGATTGTCCGGCCGGCGGAGCGGCGCCGTCCGGCCTCCGGGGTGGCCTGACCCGGGCCTACGCCGCATCGACCGACTCCGCGGCCGGAGTGTCCAGCCGCTCGTCCGAACGCGGCTCGGCGGGAGACGCCGCCCGCGCCTGCCTCGTGCGCTTCTCCGTCCGAAACGTCGCCTCGAGAAACAGCATGCCCTGGCCGAGCCCGCCCAGCAGGCCTCCCAGCACATAGGCGCTGTCGGCGAGGTACCGGATGCCGGCAAGGGCCACCGACCGGCCCGGCCGCGTGCGGTCGAACCGCGGGCCGAAATAGCGGGCGGCAAAGCCGAGCGCTCCCGCGAGCCCCGCCCAGCCGACGGCCGCGGGGCCGGCCGCAAACCCGAGCAACGCGAGGACGAGGCACAGATGGAGCGCGTGGTACGGGCTCAGGAAGACCATGCCGGTAACCGGGGACGGGATGCTGAGCACCCGGGCGATGCCGAACGGATTCCCCCCGCCTTCCGAGCGGTCGTAGCAGAAGAATTCGAGCCGCCGGCGGGGCCCGTACTTCCGGAACAGGTACGCGTGGCCGTAGCCGTAGTGGAACCACTGCCGGGCCAGCCCCCGGAGCGTGTAGCGGTGGAAGTGCGTCACCCGGGCAGCGGGCTCGAACCAGAGCTCGTATTCCGCGCGCGCCACGCGAATGCAGAGGTCGATGTCCTCTCCGGTGGCGCAACGGGGGTCGAAGCCCCCCGCCGCCCGGAGCGCGTCCCGCCGGAACGCCGCGTTGGCCGTCGGGAAGAACGCGTGGAAGACGCCCACGCCGCCGCGCGGGAGGTACCCGCGCCGGTAGCCGCACTTCGTGATGTCGATGATCATGCCGCATCCTCGTCGGGCCGGCCCATCCGCATGAGCGTCTCCTCCACGCAGAACTCCTCCACCAGGCCGCCGACGCGGCTCTCCGACAGGATCTCCCCGCCGACGGCCCCGATATGGGGATTGAGGTAGAACGGGCGCACCATCCGCTCGACCCAGTCCGGCTCGACCCGGCAGTCGTCGTCGGTAAAGAGAATGACGTCGCCCGTAGCCTCGGCGATGCCGCGGTTCCGGGCCGCGGGAATCCCCGGGACCCGCTCCACGACCGTGCGGAGGGGGAGCCGATCCCGATACTCGTGGAACACCGCGTCGTAGCTCAGCGCGGAGTCGTTGTCGACCACCACCACCTCGTCCGGGGCCAGCGACTGCGTCGCCAGCGAGGCGAGCAGCCCGGCCAGCATCCCGGGACGGTTCTTCGTCACGACCACCACCGAGGCCCGGAGGCGGGAGGGTCGGGTCATGCGCGGATCTCCTTGAGGTAGGCGATGGCATCGGGAACGAGCTCGGCCACGTCCGGCCGCCGGCCGTCGAGTGCGGCGGCGAATGCGTCCGCCAGGGGCTGCAGCCGGTCGGGCAGAGGCCGGCCTTCCGCGACGAGCGCCCTCCGGACGGCGTCGGGCGTGAGCGGAAACACGAGCTCGCGGCGCGAGATCCCCCGCTGCATGGCCGTGAGCTGCGCCGTCTTCCAGAACACGCGGAGTAAGTCCAGGGTCTCCAGCTTGTAGATGGCCGGGTCGTCGAGCAGCTCCCCGAACGCGACGTGCTCCGAGCTCAGGAAGCCCCGGATCAACGCTCCCCCGG
>DASWAI010000219.1:0-12909 GCA_036391215.1 Gemmatimonadales bacterium | reverse complement strand
TCGGAAAGAACAATAGTGCGCCGTGCCCGGGAACTTTACCTCGCTCCCGGGCGGCGCGCCGTCGGCTCGATCGAAGGGGCGTTGGCCTGAACTGGAATCGGACGCTGGAGGCGGGCGGGGTCCTCGCGACGGGGTGAAGGTCGCGATCGACGTCGAGCTGGGGCAGGGCGCCTGAGCCGCGGGGCTCAGGCGCCGGCGGCGAGGGGAAGCCAGGCCGGCGGATCGGGCCAGGCATCACCCGCGGTCGGGGCGGTGCGCTGCACCAGCACGCGGCGCCCGCCCGGCTCGGCCCGGACCCGCAGACGGACCTGTCCCGTCATCGGCTCGAATACCTCGAGGATCGCGCCGGTGGCCCGGAGCGCTTCCTGAGCGGCGCGCTCAGTGGCGAGCGCGAGGTCGGCTTCCCGCGCGAGCGGGGCGGTGGGGTCGTCGGCGCGGCGAACCACGAGCTGGTCTGGCATGGGCCGTTTCCCGGGCGAGGTTCCGCCGATCGGGAGGCAACCGCCATGCCGCCGGTCCCTCGCCCGGGGGCCAACCCATATCTTGAGACTGTGACGCGACATGCAGCGGCGGGCCAAGTTGGCCGCCACCCCCTCGCCCAGGGGTCGCCCCGTGCGAAAGGCCAGACCGCCGCCTTCGGGCTGCTCTCTCCTGGCGCTCGCGCCCGGCTCCGGTCCCGTCCCGTACCGGCGTGGACGGGGCCCATGCTCGCCACCCTCACCGACGAGCGATTCGCCGATCCCGCCTGGATCTTCGAGCGCAAGCTCGATGGCGAGCGCTGCCTGGCGTTCGGGGACGAAGAGGTCCGGCTCCTCTCCCGCAACCGCCGGCTCCTGAACGGCGCCTATCCCGAGATAGTTGAAGCGCTCGAGCGGCAGAGCGCGCGGTTCGTGCTGGACGGCGAGATCGTGGCGTTCGCCGGGCGCGCGACCAGCTTTGCGCGGCTGCAGGGCCGTATGGGGCTGGACGATCCCGCTCGCGCGCGGGCGACAGGCATCCCCGTCTTCTACTACGTCTTCGACATTCTCTGGCTCGACGGGCAGGATACGACCCGGCTCGAGCTGGTCGACCGGAAGCGCCTCCTCGAAGCCGCGACCACGTTCGAAGCGCCGCTGCGCTATACCGCGCATCGGGTGGGTGACGGCGAGAGGTTCTACCGTCAGGCGTGCCGGAGCGGATGGGAGGGGCTGATCGCCAAGCGCGCGGCGAGCCCGTACGTGCACCGCCGGTCGCCCGACTGGCTCAAGTTCAAGTGCGTCGCCGAGCAGGAGCTGGTGGTCGGCGGCTGGACCGACCCCGAGGGCGGGCGCACCGACTTCGGGGCGCTGCTGGTCGGCTACTACGACGGGGCCGCGCTGGTCTACGCTGGCAAGGTCGGCACCGGCTACGACGAGGCGACGCTGCGCGCCCTGGGCGCCCGGCTCCGTCGCCTTGCGCGGCCGACGTCCCCGTTCCCGCGGGGCAATCCCCCGGCCGCCGGTGCGCACTGGGTCGAGCCGGTTGTGGTGGCGGAGGTCGGGTTCAGCGAGTGGACCAGCGCGGGCAAGCTGCGGCATCCCCGTTACCTCGGCCTGCGTCCGGATAAGCCCGCTCGGGAGGTCGTGCGGGAAACCCCTGGTCCGGCCCGGCAGCGCCGGCCATGAGCGACATGGGCGCAGCGGAGACGATTCGCGTCGGGCGCCGCGCGATCGAACTCACCCACCCCGGCAGGATCTACTTTCCCGGGCGACCTCCGGTCACCAAGCGGGAGCTGGTGGCGTACTACGTGGCCGCGGCGCCGGTCATGCTCCCCTACACCCAGGGCCGGCCGGTCACGCTCCAGCGCTTTCCCGAAGGCATCGAGGGCGAGGGCTTCTTTCAGAAGGAGACCGCCGACTGGTTCCCCGGCTGGATCCCCCGCGCCACCGTGCCCAAGGAGGGCGGCAGCACGACCTACGTTCTCTGCAACGACGCGCCCACGCTCGCCTACCTGGCGAGTCAGGGGTGCATCACGCCCCACGTCTGGCTGAGCCGGGTCGACCGGCCCCGCCACCCCGACCGCCTGATCTTCGACCTCGATCCGCCCAGGGGCTTCGAGCAGGCCCGGGCGGCCGCGCGCCTCCTGCACGACCTCCTGTCTAGGCTCGGGCTTGCGAGCTTCGTCATGACCACGGGCTCGCGCGGTCTGCACGTGGTCGCGCCGCTCGACCGGTCGGCCGATTTCGATGCGGTGCGCGGCTTCGCCCGCGATGCGGCGGCGTTCCTGGTCGCGCGGCACCCGGATGAACTCACGATCGAGGCCCGCATCACGAACCGGGGCGACCGGCTGTTCCTCGACACCACCCGCAACGCATACGCCCAGACCGGCGTGGCCCCGTACGCCGTGCGGGCGAAGCCCGGTGCGCCGGTCGCGACGCCCCTCCACTGGGAGGAGCTGGACGACCCCGCGCTCAGCTCGCAGACCTGGTCCCTCCACAACGTGCTGACGCGGATCGAGCGCGAGGGCGATCCGTGGCGCGGCATCGCCCGGCGGCGCCAGGGGGTCGGCGCGGCCGCGGCGCGCCTCGCCCGCCTAGCCGCCGGCCACCCCTAGCCGGCGCCAAACCAGCTCCGCCGACGCCACGTCTTCTACGGCGACGCCGAGCGACTTGAAGACGGTGACTTCGTCGGGGCGCCGGCGGCCCCCGAGCACGCCGTTCGCGACGGCGCCGATCTCGCCCGCGAGCCGCCCCGCGCCGGCGATGACGTCGCCCGACTCGGCCAGCGCGGCATCCTTCGAATCCACCCAGATCCGGGCCCGCCCGAGCAGGGCGTCGTCCAGCTCGCGCCACTCCGGCCGACAGGCGCCGATCGCGTTGATGTGCGCCCCGGGCGCGATCCAGTCGCCCATGAGCACCGGGGTCATGGAGCTGGTCGCGGTGACGATCACGTCCGCGCCGCGCACCGCGGCTTCCGCCGATGGGGCCGGCGTGACGCCGTGGGCTGCCGCGAATGCGCCGGCGCTTCGCGGGCTCCAGACCCGCACTTCCCGGAACCGGCGGACGAGGCGCAGCGCGTCCAGGTGGCTGCCCGCCTGCACTCCGGCGCCGAGGATCCCGAGCACGGACGCGTCGGGCCGGGCCAGCAAATCGGTGGCGACCGCTGAGGCCGCCGCCGTCCGAAGCTCGGTGATGAGCCGTCCGTCCATGACGGCCAGGGGCTCGCCCGTCTCCGGCCGGAAGAGCACGATGATCGCGTGGTGCGTGGGTACGCCGGCATTCCCGGGGTAGAACGTCACCAGCTTCGCGCCCAGCCCGCTGCCCGCGTAGGCGGGCATGACGCCGAGGAAGCCGGAGTGATCGGCCACGGGCACGACGCTCCGGACCGGCTGCACCACCCGGCCGGCGGAGAGCGCCGCCAGCGCGCCCCGCATGGCGGGAATCAGGTCCTCCGGGCGGAGGAGCGCGCGGACGCGCGATTCGTCGAGGAAGGCCAGGGCCACCGGAGACTCTGGGTGCGGGATGCGAGGAGAGTACCGGCCGCCGGCCGCGCGCGCCAGCGGCCGCCGCCCTCGTCCGCCGTTCTCAGTTCGTCGTTCACGGTGTACCGTTGTTCCAGCATGCCGACCTATCAGGCCTCCCGCTGGCTCTTTCTCCGACTCATCGGCGTCGTGTACCTCGTCGCCTTTCTGTCGCTCGCATTCCAGATCGTCGGGCTCGTGGGCCGGCACGGGCTCTTCCCGGCCGGCGAGTATCTGGAGCGGGCCCGCACGCTGTACGGCCCCGGCGTCTGGCGGCTCCTGCCGACGGTGCTCTGGCTCGACAGCAGCGACACCGCGCTGCGGGTGCTCTCGTGGAGCGGCGCGGGGCTCTCCGCGCTCCTGATACTCGACGTCGCCCCGATCGTGGTGTTGCCGCTCCTCTGGCTCGCCTTCCTCTCGCTGTCGGTGGCGGGGCAGGACTTCCTCGCCTTCCAATGGGACGCGCTGCTGCTGGAGGCGGGGCTGCTGGCCTGCCTGTGGGCGCCGGCCGGGTGGCTGCCGACGCTTCGGCTCGACGAGCGGCAGCCGTCGCCGGTCGTGCGCTGGCTGCTGTGGCTGCTGCTCTTCAAGCTGATGTTCCTGTCCGGGATCACGAAGCTCCTGAGCGGCGACCCGACCTGGCGCAATCTCACCGCGCTTGACTTCCACTTCGAGACCCAGCCCCTGCCGCCCTGGACCGCCTGGTACGCGCACCACCTTGCCCGCGGAGTGCACCGCTTCATGGCGGGCGCGATGTTCGTGGTCGAGCTTGCGGTGCCGTTCACGATCTTCGCGCCGGCCCGCCTTCGCGCCGTCAGGATCACCGGGGCGTTCGTGCTGATCGCCTTTCAGCTCGCCATCGCCGCGACCGGGAACTACGGCTTCTTCAACCTGCTCGCGATCGTGCTCTGCGTCCCGCTTCTGGACGATCGCATCTTCGGCCGGCTGTTCCGCCGCCCGCGCGATCCGGCGAAACCGGAGTCCTCGTTCCGGCGTGTGTTGGTGGGGGTGGCCGGCGCCGTCCTCTTGATGCTCTCGACCGCGAGCGCGGTGCGGGAGGCGGCGTACACCCTGCCGGCGGGCGCGGGCCAGCGGTACGTGCCTGGCTGGGCGGAGGGTCTGCTCGACGCCTTCGCGCCCTTCCGCTCGGTGAACGGCTACGGGCTGTTCCGGGTCATGACGACCGAGCGGCCGGAGATCGTGGTGGAAGGGAGCCGTGACGGCGTCGAGTGGAAGGCGTATGAGTTCCGGTGGAAGCCCGGCAACCCGGACCGGCGTCCGGGCTTCGTCGAGCCCTTCCACCCCCGGCTCGACTGGCAGATGTGGTTCGCGGCGCTGGATCCGCAGGCGTACCGGCCCCTGCTCGAGTCCCTGATAGACCATCTGCTGGAGGGGACCCCGGAGGTCCTGGGCCTGATGGGGCGGAACCCCTTCCCGGACTCTCCACCTAAGTACATACGGCTGAGATACTTTCGCTATTTCTTCAGCTCGCCGGAGGAGCGGGCTCGAAGCGGAGCATGGTGGGTCAGGGAATCGCGTGGCAACCTCACGGAGCCGGCGACTCTACCCGATCGTTAGCAGGACGGAACTCCGGTTCGAAACCGGTTGTTGAACCTGTCTTGGGGGGTGGGTTCCATTCTCGCGCCCGTTGTGTACCTTGTGCGCGCCCCCGCGACGGTTATTGGTAGCCGGGCATTACTAGTGGTCCGGCCAGACGGCGGTTGCGCAATTCGGGGCCTTTTCTGGAAGGCGTTGTCGAGAATGAAGTTACCGCTCGGGCTCTAGAAAACGGGCCCGGATCACCATAGAGGAGTTCAGCGTGCCAGCTGTCAAGAACCCCAAGCGCTCGACCCGGCGTCAGCCGAAGCCCGCGGCTCTGCCCCGGGCGCTGGATGACGGGCGGGAAAGCCTCGACCTCTATCTCGACGAGATCAGCCGGATCCCGCTGCTCACCGTCGACGAGGAGAAGGCGTTGGCGCGCAAGGCGTTCCGCGGTGACATCGCGGCGCAGGAGCGGCTCGCGCGGCACAACGTGCGGTTCGTGGTCTCGGTGGCCAAGCAGTACCAGAACCGCGGCGTGCCCCTCATGGACCTGATCGGCGAGGGCAACGTGGGGCTTATGACTGCCGCCCGGAAGTTCGACCCGGATCGCGGTGTCAAGTTCATCTCGTATGCGGTGTGGTGGATCCGCCAGGCCATTCAGGCGGCACTGGCGCGCCACGGCCGTCCGGTGCGGGTGCCCCTCAACCGTACCGCGGACCTCAACCGTCTGGCGCGCGCGACCACGTACCTCGCCGAGCGTCTGGGCCGTGCGCCGACGACCGAGGAGCTGGTGGAGGCCACCGGCCTCACGCCCGAGTCGGTCCGCTCGCTGGGCGCGCTCCACATCGAGGCGCTGCGCCTCGACCAGCCCATGCGGGCCGACGACGATCGCTCCCGCATGGAGCGGGTCGCCCTGGCGTCCGACGAGGGCACCGACGCGGCGACGATGGCCAAGAGCCGCACCAGCGACCTCGAGACCGCGCTGGCTTCGCTGCCGCCGCGGGACGCGCGGGTCATCCGGCTCTACTTCGGGCTGGACGACGGCCGGGCCCGGACGCTCGAGGAGATCGGGCGGATGATGGGGGTCACCCGCGAGCGGATCCGCCAGCTCCGGGATCGGGCGCTCAAGCAGCTCAAGGAGCAGCACGGCGACCGGCTGAAGGATCTCGCCGCCTAGCGGTGGCGAAGTGAGGTAAGAAGTGAGAAGGGGGCTCCGCTGTTGAGCGGAGCCCCCTTCTCACTTCTTACCTCTCACTTTTCACCTCTCACCGTCTTTCGCCTTCCCCTCCATCACCGCGCACATCCCGCCCCGCTGGGCCACGTTCACCACCTGCCGCTGCGAGGCCCGTGCGAGGATTGCCACGCCGTCCGGCCCGGGCGCGAACCCCATCACGGTGTAGAAGGGCTCCGGCACGAGCACCCCGTCGGCGCCGAGCGTGGGGAACTCGACCACCGGGATCGCGGCCAGCCGCTGCACCACCCAACGCTCCTCGTCCGCCAGGGCGACGTCGATCGCGCGCTCCCACTCCGCCCGCGAGAGCGTGTGGCCGATCGTCACGCCGTCGCCCCCGTAGCCACGGTTGGGCTTGATGACGAGCGTCTCCTGCTCCCGGCGGGCGTACTCCAGCAGGTCGCCCGCCTCGCCGCCCGGCAGCTGGGTGCGGCGGTCCGCCAGAAGCCGGGTCCAGAGGATGTGGCGCCGGAACACGCTCCGCTCCTCGTCGGTGAAGTAGCGGTCCGCGAGCATGGGGTCGGTGAACACCTCCCAGCAGCTTTTCTGGTCCAGCTCCGCGCCGATCGAGGAGACGACGCGGTTCTCCCGGAAGAGCCGTCGCATCGGCTCGACGTCCACGCCGTCGGCCTCGAGCTCGACCAGGTCCAGCACGCTGTAGTCCCGGTACGCCAGGTCCACCACGTGGCCTTCGTAACGGACCTCGCCCCGCTCGAGCCGGAGCTCCGCGGGGTCCGCGTGCATGGTCACGAGCCCGTGGCGCTCGCGGAAGAACTCGACCAGGGAACGCTGCTCGTCGATCCCCTCGCCCTCGTACTTCGGCTCCACGAAGCAGATCCCGCGGCCCCGGCGGCCGGTGGCGGCAAGTTGCGCGGTCAGCTCCGCGAGCAGGAGATCGCGCGCGTCGGCCAGGCGGCGCAGCTCGAGGCCCGCGTCCTGCTCGCGGAGCAGCGGGACGATCTCGGCCTCGACGATCTCCTCGATCGCCGGGATGAGGTAGATGCCGCCCACACCGTTGAGGTTCGGCTCGACGAACCAGAGCGTCTCCTTCCACATCGGGTTCGGGTAGTCGATCATCGCGTCGAGCCGCCCGAACACCGGATTCCGCATCCGGTGGCTCGGTCCCCAGCAGCCGCGCAGCCACTCTTCCTCCTCGGGATAGAGGCGGAGCGCGTCGCGCACGTCGTCGTCGGCCAGGTACAGCTCCGGAAGCCGGCCGAGGGCTCCCTGGAGCGTGCGGCAGACGAAATGGAGGTACTCGACCTCCTCCGGCAGGACGGCGATGGGGCAGGGAAGGATGCGGATGGGGTCCATCGCGCCCTCCCGGAAGTAGGCGACGCGCTTCTCCAGGGAGGCCCGGTGCATCCGGGCGTGCGCCTCCGCGAGCCGCGGGGCCGGGATGTGATACAGCGCCTGCCGCACCCGGGCGGCGAGGCGCATCCCGGCGAGCCCGGCCACTTCCGCGCTGGAGAGGGCTGGCGACTCCTGGTCGTCCTGCGGCACGGGTTCCTCGGCCTCCTGGGAGATGAGTATCTTTTCGCCGATTCGACCAATGCGCAAATGCGGCCACAAGCGGCGTACGACGAGCTGATCCGGCTCGTGCGCGAGGAGGCGATGCTCTCCTCCTGCGTGGATCTGCTCGAGTGGGACGAGGAGACCTATCTCCCCCGGGGCGGCGTGGAGCACCGGAGCGAGCAGCTTGCGCTGCTCGCCGGGCTGCTGCACGACCGGGGCACCGACCCGCGACTCGGGGAGCTCCTGGGCGACATCGAGCGCTCCCGGCTGGTCGGCGACCCGGAGTCGCCCGCGGCGGTGAACGTGCGGGAGATCCGCCGCGCCTACGACCGCGAGCGGAAGCTGCCTCGGAAGCTGGTCGCGGAGTCGGCCCGGGTGAGCGCCCTGGCCCAGCAGGCCTGGGCCGACGCCAGGGAGGCCGGGGAATACGAACTGTTCCGCCCCTGGCTCGAGAAGATCCTGAAACTGGCCCGGGAAGAGGCGGAGGCGGTCGGCTATCCCGAGACGGCATACGACGCTCTGCTCGAGGACTACGAGCCGGGCGTCACCACCGCCGAGGTGACCGGGCTGTTCGAGGATCTCAAGCGGGAGCTGCTCCCGCTGGTGGAGACCATCACCGGCGGCCGCAAGCAGCGGGCTCGGTCCGGGGTCCAGCGGCGCGAGTTTCCGATGGACCGCCAGCGGATCTTCGGAGAGGCGGCGGCCGCGGCGATCGGGTTCGACCTGGAGCGGGGGCGGCTGGATACCTCGCTCCACCCCTTCTGCACCGGGCTGGGTCCGGGCGACTGCCGGATCACGGCGCGGTTCTCCACCCGGGACTTCGCCGGCGGGTTCTTCGCCGTGCTGCACGAAGCGGGGCATGCCCTGTACGAGCAGGGGCTCGACCCGGCCCACTACGGCACGCCCATGGGCGAGGCGGCCTCCCTCGGCCTTCACGAATCGCAGTCCCGCCTCTGGGAAAACCTGGTGGGCCGGAGGCGGAGCTTCTGGCAGCACTTCTTCCCCCGGGCCCGCGCCATGTTCAGCGAGGCGCTCCACGACACGAGGCTCGACGCCTTCCTGGCGGGGATCAACCGGGTCGAGCGCTCCTGCGTCCGCGTGCGGGCCGACGAGGTGACCTACAACCTTCACATCCTCATCCGATTCGAGCTGGAGCAGGCCCTGCTCTCGACCGATCTCAAGACCGCCGATCTTCCCGAGGCCTGGAACGCGGCGTACAAGCGATACCTCGGCGTGACGCCGGCGAACGACGTCGAGGGGTGTCTCCAGGACGGGCACTGGGCCGAAGGACTGGTGGGATACTTCCCGACGTACACGCTGGGCAACCTCTACGCCGCCCAGCTCTTCGCGGCCGCGCGCGAGCAGCTGGGAGACCTCGACGCCCAGTTCGCGCGGGGCGACTTCGGGACCCTGCTCGGCTGGCTCCGCGACCACGTCCATCGGCACGGCCAGCGCTTCACGCCCAAGCAGCTGGTCGAGCGGGCCACCGGCGCCCCGCCCGACTGGCGGCCGCTGGTCGCGGCGCTCCGGGACAAGTACGTCGAGCAGGAGGGGCGGTGAGCGCGACGGTCCTTCGGCCTCCCGCATCCCTCTAGCAACCCAGGCCCGACAGACGGAGACTCATATGCGAACCACTCTTCTCGGCGCGGCCATGCTGAGCCTCGCCCTTCCCTTCGCTCCGCTCGGCGCCCAGGACCATGCCCACGTGCATGGCCGCCTCGGAGTCATGCTCGGCGGCCCCGAGCGCGGGGCCGACAGCGCTGGCGCGCTCGTGCGTGCCGTCATGCCCGACAGTCCGGCCGACGCTGCCGGTCTGCGGCGGGGCGACGTGATCACCCGCTACAACGGCACCGCGCTCGCCGGCGCCGGCAAGCTGGTCGAGCTGGCCCGTGGCCTCCAGCCGGGCGACACGGTACGGCTCGAGTATCGCCGGGACGGTGCCACCAAGAACGCGACGCTGGTGGCGGACCGGATGGAGCGTCGGATCGAGATGGCCTTCCGGGGGATGCCGGGCGGCGGCCCCGGCGGCGATCGGATGGGGCCGGGCATGGGCATGCATATGCCGGGGATGGATATGCACATGCCGGGCATGGACATGCACATGATGATGTTCCGGCATCATGCGGCCGGGCTCCAGCTGGTCGAAGTCGGCAAGGACCTGGGTGAGTATTTCGGGATCAGCGAGGGGTTTCTGGTGGTGAAGCCCCCGGCAGACTCGGCTTCTCCGCTCAAGGCCGGGGACGTGCTCCTGGCGATCGACGGCCGGAAGCCCCAGTCGGTCGAGCACGCCTTCGAGATCCTGCACTCCTACGCGCCCGGCGAGAAGGCCAAGCTCGAGGTGATGCGCAAGAAGCAGCGCACCACGTTGACCTGGGTGGCGCCGGCCCGGCGCCAGGGGGCGGAGTGGCGGGGAGGCATGGACCGGAGCGAGGGACCGGAGCCGGCGGGCCTGTTCGAGATGCGGCTGCCGGCGCCCGAATCCGCGCTGGGCCCCGGAGAGACCTGATCCGGGGCCGGGCGGCCCCGGCAGCGGGGCCGCCTAGCCGCCGGTGAGGTGGGCCAGCGCTTCGGCCCACTTCGGTCCGTTCGCCTCGGTCCCGTCCTTGTCGTGCTTGAGGAAGGCATACGCTTCCCGCCAGGGCTGCTCGAGTATCCGCTCCGCCCAGCGGCCCAGCGCGGCCTCGTCGTAGCCGGTGCGGCGGAGCCGCAGGTAGCCCCATGATGCCGTCGTCAGGAGCGGCGTCCCGCCTTCGTCGTCGTCCACCGCCACCAGCGCGATGTCCCGCGCCCGCAGCGCATCGAGCACGTCGTCGGCGAGCCAGCTCTCGTGGCGGAACTCCATCGCCGCGCGCCAGGTGCGCGGCAGCTTCGCCAGGAAGTCGGCCAGGCGCGGCAGGTCCTTCTTGAGATTCGGGGGAAGCTGGAAGAGGGTCGGACCGAGCCGGGAGCCGAGGACGTTCGCGGTGCGCAGGAAGTAATCGAGCGAGTCGTCCTCGGTCCGGAGCCGGGCGTAGTGCGTGATCCGCTGCGATGCCTTGAGCACGAACCGGAACGCTTCGGGCACCTGCCCGGCCCAGTCGACCAGCACCTTCTCCGACGGCATGCGGTAGAACGTGTTGTTGATCTCGACCGCCGCCAGGCGGCTGGCGTAGAACCGCAACATCTCGCCGGCCGGGAGCTTGGCCGGATAGAAGGCGCCCTTCCACTCCTTGTACGCGTAGCCGCTGGTGCCCACGAAGACTCGCACGCCGTCCTCCCCGTCGGATCCCTGAACTTGGGCCGGCGCCGGCGGGCGGGCCAGTCCGGGGTCGCGCAGTGCCCACCGTTTGCCAACCGGCCGGTCGCGTTGCTAGGATGGGTCTTCCCCCCCGCTACCCGAAAGGCAGCCGTGCTCTTCACACTCCTGCTCGCCGGGCTCGCCTCCGGCACCGGCGCGCCCGGCGATACGGTCTCCGCGCGTGACATCACCGTGGGGACGGGCGAGATCGTGCATGTGTGGTCGTCGGGGGCGGGTGCGCCGGTGGTCCTCGTGCCGGGGCTCTTCGGGAGCGCCTTCGGCTACCGCAGGCTGGTCGGCCCGCTGGAGGAGCGCGGGTACCGCGTCATCATCGTGGAGCCGCTGGGGACCGGGACGTCCGCCTATCCCAAGAGCGCGGACTACTCTCTCACCGCCCAGGCCGACCGGATCGCGAGCGTCCTCGACACGCTCGGAGTACGGCACGCGCTGCTCGTCGCGCATTCGGTGGGCGTGTCGATGGCGCTGCGCCTCACCTACCGCCGACCCGAGCTGGTGCGCGGCTTGCTCGCGATCGACGGCGGGCCTGTCGAGGAGGCGGCGACGCCCGGGCTCCGGCACGCGATGAAGTTCACGCTGTTCCTCAAGCTGTTCATGGGCCAGGGCACGCTCCGCAAGAAGGTGCGGCACGCCATGATCGAGAACTCCGGCGATACCACCTGGATCACGGACTCGGTGGTGCAGGGCTACACCGCCGGGCCGGCGCGCGACCTGCACCGGACCATCGACGTGTTGCATGGGATGGCCAAGTCGCGCGAGCCCGCGCTCCTGCGCGAGCACCTCGCCGAGATCCACGTACCGGTCCGGCTCATGGTCGGCACGGTCCCGCACGGAAGCGCGATCACCCCGGACGAGATCATCGAGCTGAAGGACGCGATCCGCGAGTTCGGGGTGGACAGCATTCCCGGCTCGGGGCAGTTCATCCACGAAGAGCAGCCGGACTCGGTCGTGGCCGCCGTGGCGGCGCTGGATCGGGCGGCGAAGTAGGGAGATCCAACGAAGGGGAGGCGATCTTGCGGTCGGCGTCGCCGGGCTGCACCATAGGACGGCCCGGGGTGACAGTGCAGCGGCGCCATCGTAAAGAGGTCTTCATGGAGGGTGGACGACGCGCTCCGCGCCTCGCCGTTCTCGCCGGGCTCGGCCTCCTTCACCTCGCGGCCTACCTGATCGTCACCCGGGCCACGAGCATCCGCCCCGCTGCCGCGCTCTGGCACTTCGCCCTCCCGCTCGACGCCTCGATCCCGCATCTGCCCTGGACCTGGCCGCTCTACTGGATCGCGTATCCGTTCATTGCCATCGGGGGAGGCGCGGCGCTGCTGCGCCTCGACCCGGACCGCTTTCGGTGGGCGGCCGCGGCGATCGCGGTGATGACGGTCGTAGGGGCGGCGATCCAGCTCGCGCTCCCCGCCCGCGCGCCGTGGCCCGCGCACCCTGCGCCCGCCCAGCGAATGTTCCACAGCTCCGCAATCGTCCTGCCGTACGCGACCCTTCCTTCCATGCACGTCGCCTATACGGTGCTCGTCGCGGGGCTGGTTCGCAGCGTGTCCCGTGCCGCGGTCGTCCGGAGTCTCACGCTGGTCGTTCCGGTGCTGGTCGCGCTGGCGACGCTCACGCTGAAGGAGCATGTCGTCCTCGACGCCGTGACGGGCGCTCTCCTCGGTGGCCTCACCCTCGCGTGGTGGGCTCGCCGCCCGGTCCCGTGACCCTTGCTCTTCTCCCCGTCGATGCCGGCAACGCTGCGCTCTTCGAGGCAGTGCCGGCGCGGTTGCATCGGACGGCGCCGTGGTGGACGCCCGCGCCTCCGGGCGACGAGCGGCGCCGGTTCGACCCGCGAGCCAACCCTGTGCT
>DASWAI010000218.1:0-3422 GCA_036391215.1 Gemmatimonadales bacterium | reverse complement strand
CGCGCGATCTCGAGGAGGATCGCGCCGGCCCCGCCCGACCGGGCAGCCCGGAAGACGGCGCGGGCCGTGTCGTAGGCCATGGCGCGGACGTTGATGGCGGGCACCGTGAACCCGCCGCACTGGCCCCGCCCCCGGGCGAGGTACAGCGCATTGATGGAAGCCGGCCGCACTCCGGTGGCCTGGCCGAGCTCCCACAGCAGCCACCGGGCCGCCTCCCGCTCCTCGGCCGACCCGAACACGGCACGCCAGGCGAGCCGGTCCGTGGCCGGAGAGCGCAGCTTGGCGGGGTCCCGCAGCGTCACGCCGCTCGCCGCCAGCGCGACCGCGTCGCCGTACAGCCCCACCGCTTCCCGAATCGCATCCGTCATGCGGGCGTCCTCATTCCGGGCGCGACCTCGCCGCGCGTTGTGTCGAAAAATGTAGGGCGTGCGCGAAGCAAGGTCTAGATCTCGTCGCCCGCCTCCGCCGGCGCGGGCCCGGCCTCATAGCCCGGGCGGCCCATGGCGGCGTACGTGAGCCGCTTGCCCAGCTCCACGCCGGGCTGATCGAAGGGATCGATGCCGTACCACACGCCCGCGTAGCCGGTGGCCACCTGGAAGAACATGAGCAGCTCGCCGACGGACGCCGCCGAAAGATCCGGCAGGCGGAGGGTGAGATTCATGCGGCCCATGCGGGCGAGCGCGGCGGCGGTCGCCGCATACTCCGCGCGCAGCAGCTCGCCCAGCGAGTGGCCGGGGAGATAGGCCAGGTCGGCGGGAAGGCCGGCGCGTGCCGGGATGGGAACGTCGACGCCGAGGTCGTCCACGACGATGAACGTGAGGGCCTTGTCGAACGGGCCTTCCATGAAGAGCTGCACCTGGCTGTGCTGGTCCGTCGCGCCGATGGCGCCCACCGGCGTGGGGCCGGTGTGCACCGGCTGGCCCCGGCGGTCCAGCCGCTTGCCGAGACTCTCGGCCCAGAGCTGCCGGTACCATTCCGCGAGCTGCCGGAGGCGGTCGGTGTACGGCATCAGCACGTGCAGCCGCGCCCCCAGCCAGGTGTCCGCCGCCCAGTGGAGGCCGGCGTAGAGCGCCGCGGGGTTCCGCAGGAGGTCCTCGCCCTGCGCCTGATCCAGGGCCGCCCGCGCCCCCACCAGCAAACCGGCGATGTCGATGCCGACGAGCGCCGCCGGGAGGAGCCCTACCGGCGACAGCACGCTGAACCGGCCGCCGACGCCGGGCGGCACCGTCAGCGTCGCGATTCCCTCCTGGGTGGCGAGCTCCCGGAGCGCGCCGCGCGCGGGGTCGGTGGTGAAGACGAGGTGACGATACGCTGCGGGCCCGAGCGCCTCGTCCAGCCACGCGCGGACCACGAGATACTGCGCCATCGTTTCAGCGGTGCCGCCGGACTTGCTCACCACGTTCACCAGGACCCGCCGCGGGTCGATCCGCTTCAGCGCGGCCGCCACCGACGTGGGATCGACGTTCTCCAGCACGGTGAGACGGGGGAAGAAGTCCCGGCCCTCGTCGTCCAGCTCGTTCCAGGCCGGGGCCCGCAACGCGTCCAGCAGGGCCTTCGTGCCGAGGGCGGAGCCGCCGATGCCGAGGACGAGCACGTGGTCGTGGGCCTGGCCGAGTCCTTCGGCGAAGCGCGCGATCTGACGCACGCTGGCGCTCTGGTCGACCAGATCGTAGAACCCGTATTCCCCCGCCCCGCGCCGCTCCCGCACCTCCGCCTCGACCGCCGGAAAGCGGCGGACCAGCTCCCCCAGGCGCCCGCGCGGCAGCCCGTGCTCGCCGTCGAGCCGGTCGGCCAGCATCCCCCCGTAGCGCATGCGCATCAGTCGATCTCCACCGTGAGCCCGTCATAGGCGGGCGCGATTCCCGGGGGCAGTCTGGCCGCGAGCTCGGCGTGGCCGGTCTCGTGCGTGAGGTGGGTCAGGAAGGTGCGCTCCGCGCCAAGCTCCTGCGCGGTCCGTACCGCCTCCTCGATGCTCAGGTGGGTCGGGTGCGGGCGCCACCAGAGCGCGTTGAGGGTAAGCACCTTGAGGCCGTGGAGGCAGGGGCGCACGGCGGCCGGTATGTCCTTTGCGTCGGTGATGTAGGCCAGGTCGCCGACCCGGTACCCGAATACCCGCAGGTGGCCGTGCCGGAAGGCGAGCGGGAGCACGTCCACCCCGGCGATCGTCACCGGCCTGCCCGGCTCGACCGGGCAAAGACGGAGCGCCGGCTTCGAGGTGCCCTCGTACGGACGGACCTCGTCGTCGAAGATGTACGGGAACGAGCCCCGGACGCGCTCGAGCGTCTCGGGGGGCCCGTAGACCGGGAGCGGCCGCCGCTGGGTTACCGAGAACGCCCGCAGGTCGTCGATGCCGTTGATATGGTCCGCGTGCTCGTGGGTGTAGAGCACGGCGTCCACTCGCCCCTTCCCGGCCGCCACGAGCTGGAGCCGCAGCTCCGGCGGGGTGTCGATCAGGATGGCGGCGTCGCCGGCTTCGAGCAGCGCGCCGACGCGGGTGCGCTTGTCCCTCGGGTCGGCGGAGCGGCATACCTCACAGCCACATCCGATCTGGGGCACGCCGAACGACGTGCCGGTCCCGAGAAACGTCAGCCGCATGACCTAAACTGCTTCGATCTTGAGGAGGTTGGTAGTACCAGGCTGGTCGAAGGGGACGCCCGCCGTCACCACCACCCGCTCGCCCGGATCCGCCAGGCTGAGCTCGAGCAGCTTGTGCCGGGCCACGGCCAGCATCGAGTCGTAATTGGGGAGGTGCTCCACCAGCGCGGGGATCACGCCCCAGACGAGCGCCAGCTGCCGGAACGTGTCTGGCTCGGGCGTCACGGCGAAGATCGGCACGGAGGGGCGATAGGAGGCGACGGTCCGTGCGGTGAACCCGCTGCTGGTGAAGCAGACGATCAGCGGGACGTTCATGAGATCCGCGGCCGCGCAGACCGCCACGGCGATGGCGTCCTCGGTACGGGTGGGCCGGAAGTCGCCCGGCTCGCCCTTGTGGAGCCGCTCCAGCTCCTCCCGGCGCCGCCCCACCGCCATGTCGAACGCCGGGCCCCGCCCCCTGCGCTGCTTCTCGATCTCGCGCGCGATCCGCACCATCGCCTGCACCGCCTCCAGCGGATACTCCCCCACCGCCGTCTCGGCGGAGAGCATCACCGCGTCCGTCCCGTCGAGGATGGCGTTGGCCACGTCGGAGGTCTCCGCCCGCGTGGGGCGCGGCGCGTGGACCATGGACTCGAGCATCTGCGTGGCCGTGATCACGGGCTTGCCGTGCAGGTTCGCCTCCCGGATCACCCGCTTCTGCGCGAGCGGCACTTCCTCGAACGGCAGCTCCACGCCGAGATCGCCACGCGCGACCATGATGGCGTCGGAGGCCTGCACGATGGCCTGGAGATGCTCGAGCGCGGTGTCCTTCTCGATCTTGGCCACGA
>DASWAI010000217.1:0-5277 GCA_036391215.1 Gemmatimonadales bacterium | reverse complement strand
GCCGGAGCCGATGGCTGGATTGCTTCAAACCTGGTCCCTCGGCCAGGCGCTCGCGGCCACTCTCTTGCTGCAGAATCAATGGTATCTGCTGGTCGGGACGCTGGATCGCAAGAAGACGCTGACCGTCGCCGTGCTCAGCATTTACCTGTCGGTGCCATCGGTCCTGATAACCCTGGGGCTGCGCCTGCACTTCGGCTAAGCCTGGCGGCCTCAGTGAGAGATGTTCTCCTGCAGGCTCCGCAGGAACGGCTGGACCAGCTCGGGCCCTCCGGTGCCGCTGCGGCCCAGCAGGCGTCTCACGTCGCTCCCCTGACGCTCGCCGTACACCGCCTTGTTCGCTTTCGCGTCGATCTCCCATTTGGTACCCGCAAGGTTGATTCCGGCGAACAGGCCCTTGGTCTTCGAGTAGGAGTAGATCTCGGCGCTGAGCTTGTAGTCGGTCTCCGCCGAGAGGTTACGCCCCACGGGTCCGGCGGCGACGGAGGCCTGGCCGCCGAGATCGAATGAAGATGAGGCGATGAGGCGGGGGGCGTTCCGGTTGAGGAAGACCAGCACGACATCCGCCGACTGCCCGCCGATCTGGAGCCCGAACGTGCCGCCTTTGAGGCCCATGAATGTCGGGAGGCTCCAGCCGGCAGGGGTGCGGCAACTGGCCAGCCCGAAGCCGACCTTCCCGCCGATGCCCAGTCCCACCTGCACCACCTCGGGCACCGCGGCCACGCAGGTCGCCTTGTTCAGCAGTGACTGGGGCGGAGCGTGGTCCGCCTCCTTCACCAGCTCGGCAACGATTTCGCCGGCACGCTTGGCGCGCTCCCTGAGCTTCTCGCTGGGCTGGGTCTGCGCGGCTCCGCCGGCGGGCAGCACGGCAAGGAGAGCGGGAAGGATGCCCAGCAGGATGGATCGAGCCAACATGGTTCACCTCCACAGGAAAGCGCAGAAGCGGTTACCACGCGGGGACCGCCACGCGCGTGCAAGGTCCCTCTTGATTGCCGCCAGTATGAGCGGCGGCCCAGTACGCGAGCGTGAACGGCTGGTGAAATGTCCTTCAGAAGCGAGGCGACGTCGGTCCCGAGCCAGTCACGCTCTCGGGACGATCTCGGACGCCGACACGCTCTCCCGGGGGGACCATCGACACGAGGCTCGCTACCAGGGCCGCGACCGTCAGCAGCTCGCATACGAGCAACACCCATCCGTCCGTGCTCGACCTCGTCTGCGGCTCGCGCTGCCTCGTGATCGGTGCCACCATGGTGTCCTCCCGGTCGGGGGCCGCGCCGTCATGCTTGGGGGCGAGCGGCTTGACTGCTACTTGCCGTGGGGGCCGCCGTGAGCCTGGGCATGGCGCCAAGTCCAGTACGTCCGTTGTTCGTCGGCGGGCCGTTTGTTGAAGTTCTTATGTGTTCGATGGGCGTCACCTTCCCACCGGGCACTGCTCAGCGCTGCCAGATGTAGAGACCGTAGAGTCCGATGGCTGCGCCGCTGATTGCGATGACAGTGCCGCCCGTGTCCCCGATCAGCACGCCGGCGATCACCGCGGCCCCGCCCACGAGCGCCAGAACACGGCCCTCGCGCCGGCCCATGGCCCGGGCTGCCGTGGAGTTGAGCGTGGTCGGCTGGTCGGCCGCATCCGTGATCCCGAAGCGCACGGCGCTCAGGGTGGGCGCGAACGACGCGCCTGGCGCCGCGGCGGGAACGTTTGCCGCCACCCTCTGTTGAGCGGTGGCCGGGGGCGCCAGGCCAAGGGCGAGGAACAGCGCGCCGACACTCCAGAACCCAGCGGTTCGAGCCATCGTCTCCTCCGGTTGTGGGACCAGCGAGCAGCCCCGGATGCACCCGAGAAGGCTATGAGGAAGACGGCATGACCGGTATTGATCGTTCGGACTAGCTCCGAAGCATCACTTCTCCGGGCCGAGTCCCGGCAGTGACGCATCGGACGTCAGGCTGAATGCCAAGACGCCGCGGCAAACCGCGGCGTCCTGGCATGAGATGATGTGTGTCAGGGCTTGCGCCGGAGAGGCCTAGGCCCTCGATGGCCGGGATCGGGCGCGCGGTCCGCGTTTGGGCCGAGGCGGTGGGCCTCGGCATCACGCTGGCCCTGGCCGCGCGCGGGGTCCGGCTCGGCCGCCGGGCGGGGTGGGCGCTGCGCCAGCACGTCGGCTTCGAGCTGAGCGCGCCGCAGCAGCGCCTCGAGTTCATCGGGAGCCAGGGTCACGACGTAACCGGCAGGCCCGTGCGTGACCCGCACCTTGATCGGCGCGACGCCGGGCCGCAGATGCGGGACACGTTCCGGCGCGAGATAGCCCTCGAACTCGGCCGGCCTCGGGTGTATGTGGTAGCGGTCGCCGGTCGGGAGTTCGAGTATGACGGGCTGGTCGGCCGGGGCATCAACGGGCTTGGGGGGCGACATAATGATTCACTCGCGTTCAGGTGAAGGCCGGATGAACACAACGGGCACCCGCCTCAGTAGTTCTTCAGCTTCACTTCGATCACCCCGGCGGGGAACCGCGGGCCGTACTTGGTCTGGGCCTCGGAGCCGCTGAGGTATCGGATCTCGTCCACCGTGTTCGCCTGGATCTGGCGGAGTTCGTCGAGGCCGCCCATTTCGGTGCCATCCACGAAGACGGCCGCGGTGGGCTGGGGGTCCGGCTGGCTGTACCCCAGATCCGGCTGCTGCCCTGCACCGCGATCGAGCGTGTGCCGCCGAGTCATGCTGACCAGGAACTCCGGCCGCAGCTTCTCCACGACCTGGAAGGCGTTGGTCTCCTGCGCCTGCTCGATCTCTTCCGTGGTGATCAGCCGCCGGTTCCGGTTGCCGGGTGTGGACACCTGCTGGCCGGCGGCCGATACGACGCCGGCGAGCGTAGCCGCCGCCAGCGCGGCAAGAATACGTGACCTGTTCATGAGAACCTCGGGGACGGAGCAAGCGCATGCGGCTCTTAGAGAACATCGGTGTTCTGGCCGGGTCGAATCAAGAGGGGGGCGCCGCTTGGGGAGACTGTTCCGCTCCGATACCCGGAAGGCGCCTTCATGGAAGTCGAATGGTCGTCTTCATGGTGGGCGCCCTAGATTCGCCTCCACAACCCGATTCCCCACGACGCGCCGGCACGCCGGCGATGGCGAATGCGATCGCCGGGGGCCGGCGGAGGTGAGCCATGATCACCCCACCGCACCCTGGAGTCTGCACGGCCGCCGCGCTCGCCCTGGCGCTCGTTCTCGGCCCAGCCGTGGCCGCGCAAGCGCAAGGCGCGCCTGACAAGCGAGCCGCCGTTGCCACCGGCACGGACCCCGCCTACTTCAACGAGTATCACAGCCAGCCCCGCGACACCGTTTCCCCGGCGGCATACGACGGCTTCAAGCAGTTCGAGCTCAACTGCGCCCGCTGTCACGGCGACTACGGCATCGGGACGACCTTCGCCCCGGCGCTGGTCGTGTCGCTCTCCGACACCGGGCGCTTCCGGACCGGAGAGCGCGCCACCAAGGAGCTGTTCACCGCGACGGTCTGCGGCGGCAGACCCGACAAGGGAATGCCGTCGTGGTGCGCGCTCGGCCTCGAGATGGACAAGATCCAGGCGATCTATGCGTACTTGAACGGCCGGGCGACCGGCACGATCGGGGCCGGCCGGCCGGCCGTACGGCGGACCTCGGCGAGCGGCTCGTAGATGTGATGTTGCAGCGGCAGCGGTCGGCGGGGCGAAATTGACGGCGCGGGACGGCACCCTTTAGGTTGAACGCCAGTTCAATACCAGAGACCCCGCGCCATGCAGCTCACCGTTCGCCAAGCCGCCGCCTACTTCGGCGTCGACGATCAGACCGTCCGTCGGTGGATCGCGGAGCGCGACCTGCCGGTGCACCGGGCCAACGAACGGCTCCATCTCAACGCGATCGAAATCTGGGAGTGGGCGATCGAGCACGGGGTGCCGGTGTCGCGCCGGCTCTTGGACGACGCGCGGCGCAAGCCGGAGCACGTGCCGCCCCTGTCGGAGCTGCTCGAGCGCGGCGGCGTCCACCGGGACATCCCGGCCGCGGCGGGAGCGAAGGGCGGGGTGTTGGCGGGCGTCGTGGCCGGCCTGCCGCTCCCGCCCGAAGTGGACCGTGACTTCCTGCTCACGGTGCTGGAGGCCCGGGAGGCCATGGGCTCCACCGGCATCGGCGACGGCATCGCGATCCCGCACGTGCGCAATCCGATCCTCCTTCACGTCAAGCGGCCCTTCGTAAGCCTGTTCCTGCTCGAGCATCCGGTGGACTTCGGCGCGATCGACGGGCAACCGGTGCACGCGCTGTTCGTGGTGGTGGCGCCCAGCGTGCCGGTTCACCTGCGGGTGCTGGCGCAGCTGGGCCACGTTCTTCGGGACGCGGGTCTCCGCGCCCTGCTGGCCGAGCGCGCGTCCACGGAGCGGATCCTGGGGCGGGTCCGGGAGCTGGAGGGGAGCAGTCACGAGGCGAGCGCGGGATGAGCCTGGTGGCCTGGGGGATCGGGCTGATCCTCGGCGGCGGGGCAGCCGCGCTCCTCTTCCGTCGGCAACCGGGTGTGGCGGACTCGCTGTTCCGGGCCCTCGTCGTGGCGGGATGCGCGCTCGCCGCCGCGGCGGCGGTTTTCGTCCTGTTGGGCCGTCCGCTGGCCGCGCACGCCTGGGAGCCGTCGCTCCCGGGCGGCCCGTGGGTCGTCGCGCTCGACGCGCTGTCGGCGTGGTTCCTGCTGCTGGTGGCCTCCGTCGGCGCCGCGGCCACGGTGTACGGCGTGACCTACCTCGCCGCCGAACGGGCCCATCGCCCGGTCCTGCCCGCCCATCTGGGTCTCGCCGTGCTGCTCTCCAGCATGATGGTCGTTGTCGTGGCACAGGCGGCCGTGCTCTTCCTGCTGGCCTGGGAGGTCATGGCGGTGAGCGCCTATCTGCTCATCGTGCACGAAGGCGAGCGGGCCGAGGTGGCGAGAGCCGGCCTGGTGTATCTGGTGCTCACCCACGTCGGCACGCTGGCGCTCTTCGCGATGTTCCTCGCCTGGCGGGCGCCGGGGGGGGACCTGACCTTTCGCTCGCTCGCCGCGGCCGGCGCCGGGCTGCCGGCCGCCGGCGCCGTGATCCTGCTGCTGGCGCTGGTGGGGTTCGGGATCAAGGCGGGCGTGGTGCCGGCGCAATTCTGGCTGCCGGACGCGCACGCCGCGGCCCCGTCGCACGTGTCGGCGGTGCTCTCCGGGGTGATGCTCAAGATGGGGATCTACGGGCTGCTGCGGGTGATGAGCCTGCTGGGCATGCTGCCGGCCTGGTGGGGCTGGACCCTGCT
>DASWAI010000216.1:0-6851 GCA_036391215.1 Gemmatimonadales bacterium | reverse complement strand
TTCATGCGCCCGCGCGTCGTGCGCGCGGCCCCGGTGCAGGAGGTGCTCGAAGCCCCAGCGCTGACGCGGCTCCCCAATGTGACGGGCTGGCCGCGGGACGGCGGCCCGTTCATCACCTTCGGGCCGACGCTCACGGAGGCCCCCGGGAGCCGCCGCCGGAACTTCGGGCTCTACCGCCTGCAGGTCTTCGACGACAGGACGACGGGCATGCACTGGCAGAGCATGAAGGGCGGCCGGGGCCACCACTACGAAGCCGAGCGGCTCGGGCAGCCGCTCCCGACGGCCGTGGTGCTCGGGGGCGATCCGATCCTCATGCTCTCCGCGATCCTGCCGCTGCCCGAGGACATGGACGAGCTGGCGTTCGCCGGCTTCCTCCGCGGGTCGCCGACCCGGATGGTGCGTGCTGCATCGATGGACATGCTCGTGCCGGCCGGGGCCGAGTTCGTGCTCGAGGGGGAGGTAGCCCCGGGCGAGCGGCGGATGGAAGGTCCCTTCGGTGATCATTTCGGGCACTACTCCGAGGCCGCCGAGTTTCCGGTCTTCCACGTGCGGCGGGTGACCCGGCGGCGCGCGCCGCTCTGCCCGGCCAGCGTGGTCGGGAAGCCGCCGCAGGAGGACAAGTACATGGGCATCGCCGCGGGGGAGATGATCGGGCCGCTGATCCGGGTGATCAACCCCAACGTGGTGGACCTCTACGCGTACGACGACGCCGGCTTCCACAACCTCCTCGCGGTGGCGCTCAAGGAGCGACACCCCAAGGAGGTCCTCAAGACCGCGCTTGCACTCCTGGGTACGGGCCAGCTGGCCCTCACCAAGGTGGCGGTGATGCTGCGCGAGGACGTCCCCGTGCGCAGCTTCCCCGTGCTGCTCCGGGAGCTGTGGTATCGGTTCGAGCCCGAGGAGCGGATGCTCCTGCTTCCGATCGGCGCACTGGACACGCTGGACTACACTTCATACGTCATGCATGTCGGCAGCAAGCTCATTCTCGACGCGGCGGGCGACCCGGTCACGGATCAGCCGCCGCCCCGGGCGGTCCCGGACCCGGCGGGTTTCGACCGGCGGGTCGCGGGCCATCGCCTGCTGGACGGCGGGTTCCTCGTGGTCGCGGTCCGGGCAGAGCCGAGGTCGGTGCTGGAGGGTCTGGTCAAGTGGGAGGGACTCGGGCCCGTGAAGTTCGTCGTCGCGGTGAGCGAGGACGTCGATCTCACCAGCGAGTCCGGGCTCGTGTGGGGGATCTTTACGCGCTTCGACCCGGTGCGTGACATGATCTTCGCGCGGCAGGCGTTTGCCGGCGCGCGCCCGGTCTACGGCGGCCGCATCGGAATCGACGCGACCTGGAAGACGGGCTATCCTCTTCCCCTCACCATGCCGGACGAGATTGTGCGACTGGTGGACCGGCGCTGGGGCGAATACTTCCCGGGCAGACCGCAGTGACGAGCCTCGGCCGGGACGCGACTCCGACCGAAGGGCAGACCCTGCGCGGGCGGTCCCTGCTGGTCCGCTACCTCAACTTCGTCAAGCTGCCGCACACGCTCTTCGCGCTCCCGTTCGCGCTGGTGGGCGTGGTCGCGGCGTCGCGCGCGGCCCCCGTTCGGTGGCGGACCGTGGCCCTCGTGGTCGTCGCCTTTACCGCGGCCCGGTGGGTGGCGCTCGGGTTCAACATGGTGGCCGACCGCGGGTTCGACGCGCTCAACCCGCGGACCCGACTGCGGGAGCTGCCCCGGGGGGCCCTGTCGCTGGGCCAGGCGTGGGTCTCGATCCTCGTGGCAGCGGCGGTGTTCCTCGGGAGCGCCGCACTCATCAACCCGCTCTGCCGGGCCCTGGGGCCGCTCGCGCTCGCGTGGGTCATGACGTACAGCCTCGCGAAGCGGTTCACGTACTGGCCCCACCTCTGGCTCGGTCTGAGTCTCGCGATCGCCCCGGTCGGCGGCTACCTGGCGGTGACGGGGCGCTGGAGCGACCCATGGTGGACGCTGGTCGCGATCACGGCGGCCGTCGCCACCTGGGTCGCGGGATTCGACATCTACTACGCCCTTCCGGACGAGCGGTTCGACCGGGAGATGGGCCTCCGGAGCGCGGTCGTGCGACTCGGCGTGGGGCGCAGCATCCTCGCGGCGCGGCTGCTGCACGGCGTCACGATTCCCGCGCTGGTCGTGTTCGGGCTCGGCGCAGGGTTCGGCGCATGGTATTACGTGGGCGTGGCGGTGGCCGCCGGGATTCTGGTGTACGAGCATCGCCTGGTGCGTGCGGACGATCTGTCTCGGCTCAATGCGGCGTTCTTCACGATGAACGCGGTGATGTCGGCCACGGTCTTCGTGTTCGCGCTGATGGACCGGCTGGTCGGACCGTGAGCGAGAGGATTGGCACGCCATGAATGCTGAGCCGGGGAGCCCCGGGAGCGGCCGCCGCGGACCGAAGCCCCCGGGCGGCTCCATCGCCAAGGGCGGCAAGCATCCCCCGAAGCCCCAGTTCGGAGCGCCGCCTCAGCCGTTTGCCGAGAAGCATCCGCGCCGCTCGCCCACGCCCAACCGGAGGGGCCGGTGACGCGCTTGCCCACCGTCCTGGCGATCACCGGCGCCTCCGGCGCCCCATACGCCGTCCGGCTGCTCGAGGTGCTCGCCCGAAACCGCGTTCCGCTCTGGCTCATCGTGTCGGGACACGGCTCCCGCCTGCTGGAGCACGAATGCGGTCTCGCCTCGCTCGACGATCTTCGGGCCGCTACCGGAGGCGACTGGTCCGGCATCCGGGTCTTTCCCGATGACGACCGGGGTGCGCTGCCGGCGTCCGGCTCCCAGCGGACCGCCGGCATGGTGATCTGTCCGTGCTCGATGGGGACCGTGGCCGCCGTCGCCGCGGGGACCAGCCGGTCGCTGGTCGAGCGCGCGGCCGACGTCGCGCTGAAGGAGCGGCGCACGCTGATCCTCGTGCCCCGGGAGACGCCGCTCTCGCTCGTGCACCTGCGCAATCTCGTCGCCGTCACCGAGGCCGGGGCCACCGTGATCCCCGCCGCGCCCGGGTTCTACCACCGGCCGACCCACGTGAGCGAGCTCGTCGACTTCGTGGTGCAGCGGATCCTGGATCACCTCGGGCTGGACATCGCGCTCATCGGACGCTGGCAGGGCTGAGCGGCAATGCGCCTCGGCGTCATCGCGGATACTCACGGGCTCCTGCGTCCCGAAGTGCTGGACGTGTTCCGGGACGTCGATCACATTCTGCACGCCGGCGACGTGGGGCCCCTCGGTCTGCTGGCCGAGCTGGAGGCGCTCGCTCCCGTGACGGCCGTCTACGGAAACACCGACGGGTGGGACGTGCGCGCGAGGCTTCCGGCAGTGGCCCGGGTCGAGCTCGACGGCTTCCGCGTCGTCGTCACCCACGGAGACCAGCTCGGCTCCCCCACGCCGGAAAAGCTGCAGGCCGCATTCCCCGACGCGGAAATCCTCGTCTTCGGCCACACCCACCGCCCGATCCTCACGCTGGTGGACGTGGTGGTGACGGTGATGAACCCGGGTGGGGCGGGGGCCCGGCGCTTCGATCTGCCGCCATCGGTGGGGATTCTCGAGCTCGAGCCGGGGATCCCGCCCAGGGGACGCCTCGTCCCGCTGCTCCCGGCGGGCGATCCCTGAGACGCATCAGCTCGCCCACTGCTGGAGCGGCGTGGTGCGCCGCAGAGCCTCCGGATGGGCGCGGAACCACGCCATGATGAGCAACAGCTCGTCGATGGTCTCGACCGGGAGAGGGCCCGCCGCGGGCTCCGCGCGGGCGAGCTCTTCCGCCACGACGCCCCGAAACGCCTCGTGCTCGATCGGAGTGGCCGGGTAGGGGAAGGCCGCCCGCACCAGGCCGCGCCGCACCAGGTACACCCGGTCGTCGCCGAACGCGCCCGGATCCCGGTAGACGAACGTGAGGAGGTCCATCGCCGTGCGCGCGCGGACGATCGCGCCGAACAGCCACTCGAGCTGCTCAAACTTCTCCCGCCACTTCGCCGCGAGCTCGAAGTCGGCCCTCCCCGCCGCCTCCTGCATCGCCGCCACCGTCCGGTCGATCGGGTGGAGGGTGCGGCCCTCGAGAAACGCGATCGCCGTCTCCACCCGTTGGCGGTAGTCCCGCTCCGCGACGAAGCCGGCGCAGGGCCCGGTGCAGAACCCGAACTCATGCCGCAGGCACGCGGCCCGGCGCCCCTGGTCGAAGAGGTCGCCCTGGCCGGCGAAGACGATCGGCATGCTCGCTGCGCAGTCGCGGAGGCCCAGCAGGTCGGCGAGCGTGCGCACGGCCTCCCCGGTCCGGCCGAAAGAGCGGAACGGGCCGTAGCAACGGCTGTCGTCCCCGCCGATCGTGCAGCCGCTCGTGATCCGGGGCGCCGGTCCCCCGGATAGCTTCACGAACACGGCGCGGCGGGCGCGGTTCAGCTTCAGGTTGAAATGGGGGCGGTGGCGTCGGATCTGGCGCAGCTCGGTGAGGTAGGCGGCGAACTCGCTCGGAACGTAGTCCCAGTGGAGGTCGTGCGCGGCGTAAAGGATGCGCGCCGCCTTGTCGTCCGGGTACGCCGCGCGGAAGTAGCTCAGCAGGCGGTTCCGGAGGCGCTTCGCCTTTCCTACATAGAGCACGCGGCCGCCCGCATCCACCATCCGGTACACGCCGGGCCGGTTCTCGGCGAGCGCCCGCACCCGGTCCTTCAATGCCCCGAGGTCGGTCGCGGGAAGCGGCAGGCGTAACGCGCGGGTGCGCCTCACGACTGGCAGCGATGGCAGAGCACGGTGATCCGCGCGTCGATGAGGTGGGTCCCGACCAGGCGGGTGCCGCAGCGCCTGCAGCGCTCGCCCTCGCGCCCGTATACGAACAACTCGAGCTGGAAGTTGCCCCGCTCGCCGGTGCCGGTGCGGTAGTCCCGGAACGTGGTGCCATTGGAGGCGATCGCCGCCGCGAGGATCCGGCGCATCTCGGCGTGCAGCCGGCGCGCTTCGTCGGGGCGCACCCGGTTGGCCGCGCGCGACGGGTCGATCGCCGCGGCGAAGAGCGCCTCGTTCGCGTAGATGTTGCCCACGCCCGCGAGCCGCCGCTGGTCCATCAGGACCTTCTTCACAGCCTGGCGCGAGGCAGCCAGGATGGCCGCGAGCTGCTCCGGCGTGAAAGCCGGGTCGAGGGGCTCGGGCCCGATGGACCGGTCGTATGCCTGCCAGCCGCGCTCGTCCAGCAGGAGCAGCGTGCCGAGCCGCCGCACGTCGCGGTAGACCAGCCGGCGGCCGTCGTCCAGCCGCGCGGAGAGCACGGCGTAGCGCGCCTCGTCCGCGGTGAGCGGGCGGTCGTGCACGACCAGCGAGCCGGTCATGCCCGGCTGGACGACGAGCCGCCGGTCGCCGAGATCGAAGACGGCGTGCTTGGCGCGGCGGTCCAGCGCCCGGACCGCCGCGCCCTCGAGGCCGCGAAGCAGACGCCGGCGCGTGACGCCGCGGAGCACGTCGTCGTGAGACAGCTTGACCGCGTGCAGCGTGCGGCCCACCAGCCGCGGGCGCAGCTCCCGCACGATCGTCTCGACCTCGGGCAGTTCGGGCATGTGTGCCCGCAAATTACACAGGCCGCGGGCGACGCGCCCGCGGCCCGCTGCCGCTGAAGCTACGGCGTTACGTCGATCTCGCCGACCATGTTCGGGTGAATCGCGCAATGATAGGTGTACGTCCCGGGGGCCGAGAGCGAAATCGAGTAAGTGCCATTGCCGCCCAGCGGGGGAGACGTCGCAAACGCGCTGTTGTCGGACATGACCTGGTGCGTGGTCGCGGTGCCGGTGTGGTAGTCGCTTCCGGTGATGTCCTCGTTGATCCAGCGGATCGTGACGCTGGCGGCGCCGCCGAGGGCGATCGACTTCGGATTGGGGCTGAACGCGGTCGTCGTCTTGGTCGAGGCACCCAGGACGATCCCGATGTCGCTCGATGGGTTCGGCGTCGGCGGGGGCGCGTTCTGGTTGGACGGCGAGGTCGAGCTGCTGCTGCACCCGGCGACGACGCCGAGCACCAGGGGGGACAAGAGTAATCGAAGAGCGCGCATCAGTGCGCCTCACGGCAAATGGGATACGGGGTCGCGCCGGCTGATCGGCGAGACGATGTGGTTCCTTCGAGTAATGGGACGACAAGTGTCGGGATAGACGCACACGTGCTGGGCCGCCGAGGCTGGGGCCTGGTGCCACGAGTCCATGCGTGAGCTTCGAGAGCGAGGGTCTGGCAGGTCAGACCGGCGCGAGCCGGGCGGCCTCGCGCCAGCCGATGTCCGTGCGGAAGACCTTTCCAGCGAAGGTGATTCGCCCGGCGGCGTCGCGGCTCAGGCGCTGCGCTTCGGCGAAGGTCGGCGCGACTGCGGTCACGTTGAGCACTCGCCCTCCTGCCACCCGGAGCATGCCGGCGTCGTCCAGCGCGGTTCCCGCATGGAACACCGTTACTCCTGAGGGCAGATCGGCGGGGATCGTGATAGCGGCGCCCTTCTCCGGCCGGTCCGGGTAGCCTCGCGCCGCGAGCACCGTGGTGACCGCCGCCCCGGGCCGCACACGGAGCGGCGCGGGCCGCTCGCCCCGCGCGACCCGCCAGCACGCATCGGTGAACCCGCCCAGCACGAGCGGGAGCACGGCCTGCGCCTCCGGATCGCCCAGGCGACAATTGAACTCCACCACCCACGGCGTGCCGGCGCGGTCCACCATCAAGCCGGCGTAGAGCACCCCGGAGAACGGCGTCCCGCGGCGGCGCAACTCCTCCAGCACGGGCAGATAGACCTCGCGCCGCGCCCGCTCGAGCAGCGCGGGTGTCGCGAGGGCCACGGGGCTGTAGGCTCCCATGCCCCCGGTATTGGGGCCCCGGTCGCCCTCCAGC
>DASWAI010000215.1:0-7729 GCA_036391215.1 Gemmatimonadales bacterium | reverse complement strand
GAATCGCCAGCATCTCGAGAAAGTTCGAGAGCGGCGTCGGGTTCTCGAACGGATAGGCGGAGTTGACGTTGAAGAAGCCCCCGCCGTTGGTGCCGAGCTGCTTGATCGCGATCTGCGACGCGGCCGGTCCGAGCGGGATGCTCTGCGTCGTCACGCGGGCGGTGTCCGGGCCGACCGCCTGGAGGAGCGGCACCGTGTGGTAGGGCTCGAAGGTCTGTACCACGCCCTGCGAGACCAGCGCCAGTGCCAGCACCACCGACAACGGCAGCAGGATGTAGAGCGTGCTGCGGGTGAGATCGACCCAGAAATTCCCGATCGTCTGCGCCGAATGACGGGAGAACCCGCGGATCATCGCGACCAGAACCGCCATCCCGGTTGCCGCGGACAGGAAGTTCTGCACCGCCAGGGCGCTCATCTGGGTGAGATAGCTCATGGTGCTCTCGCCGCCGTACGACTGCCAGTTCGTATTGGTGACGAAGCTCACGGCCGTGTTGAACGACAGATCGGGCGATGCCGCCCCGAAGTGTTGCGGGTTGAGCGGGAGAAGTCCCTGCAATCGCTGAATGCCGTACACCGCGAGGAAGCCGAACGCGTTGAAGAGGAGCATGGCCAGCGCGTAGGTCTTCCATCCCATCTCCGCCTCCGGCGATACCCGCAGAGCCCGATAGACGAGGCGCTCGACCGGACGGAGCAGGCGGTCGAGATATACCGGCTCCCGCTCGTACACCCGCGCCATGTAGCCGCCTAACGGCTTCGCGAGAAGCAGGAGCACCGCCATGTACAGGCCCAGCTGCAGCCACCCGTTGCCGGTCATGAGAACAGCTCCGGCTTGAGCAGGGCGACGAACAGGTATACCAGCAGCACCGCCGAGATGACGCCGCTGGTCCAGTAGAGCACGGTCATGCCGTCACCTCAGACCTTCTCGCAGAGCCACACGAGGCCCCACGTCAGGAGCGCCAGCGCCAGAGTCAGGACCAGCATCAGGACGTCCATACGATTCCTTGCCCGGTAATGGCCTGGGGAACGTACCGCGGCCGCGGTCAGAACAGCATCAAGAATCGGCCGGGCGGCATTAGGATTCCGTCAAGATGCGCGACGTGGTGCTGTTCGATTTCGGCGGAACCCTCGATGCCGACGGCGATCGCTGGGCCGTCCGGTTTCACCAGGCGTATGCCCGGGCCGGCGGCCGCCTGGCCTTTTCCGCGTTCGAGCCGGTCTTCCGCTTGAGCGACCGCCGGCTCGAAGCCGAGCCGGCGGTTCGCACGATGGGCTTGCGGGAGATGGTCGCGGCTCAGGCGGGGTTGCTGCGCGAGTTGCTGCCCGGCGCGGAAGGGGCCGCGCTCGACCAGGCCGCGGGGCACTTCCATCATGATTCGCTGGCAATTGTCCATCGGAACCGCCCGATGCTGGAGCGCCTCGCGACCCGCTACCGGCTCGGCGTAGTCTCCAACTTCACCGGGAACCTGGACCGCTGCCTCGCCGAGCTCGATTTGCTGCGGCTCTTCGCCGTGACCGCGGATTCGCTCGTCGTGGGGTGGTCGAAGCCCGACCCGCGGCTCTTTCTGCACGCGCTCAGCGCGCTGGACGCGGGGCCGGAGACGGCCTGGATGGTGGGGGACAACTTCGAGGCCGACGTCCGCCCGGCCGCCGCCCTCGGTCTGGCCACCTGCTGGCTCGCGCCCGCGGGTCGCGCCCTGCCGGCACCCGACGTGGCCACGCACCGGATCGCGCGGCTCACCGACCTCCCGCCGGTGCTGGCCTGACATGCACGCGCTCATCCTGGCCGGCGGCGAAGGCAGCCGGCTCGCCGCGAGCGGCGTCACCACGCCCAAGGCGCTCGTTCCGGTCCGCGGCGTGCCCCAGCTGCTCCGGCTCGCCCGCGTGCTCGAGCGGGCGGGCGCCGAGTCGGTGACCTGCCTGGTGCGCCGCGGCGTCTCGCTCGAGCCAGTCGCCGCCCAATTGGGGCGCCTCCGTGTCCCGGTCGGCCTGCACGAATGCCTGACGCCGTCATCCCTGCATACGCTCGTGGCCGGGCTCGCGGTCACGCCTCCCGGCGAGGTATTCTGTACCATGGTGGATACGGTCATGCCGGCCGCCGACTGGCTTCGGGCCGGCGCCGAGTCGCGCGAGTGGCTCGCCGAAGGCGCGGACGCGGTGGTCGTCGTCACGCCGTTCGTGGATGACGAGCGGCCGCTCTACGTCGCGCGCGACGATTCGGGCCACGTCACCCGGATCACGGATGCGCCGGTACCGGAGCCGCTCGTCACCGGCGGCGTGTACGCCTTCGGCCCCCGCGCGCGCGACGCCGCGGCGGCGGCGCTCTCGGCGGGCCAAGAGCGGATGCGGGCGTTTCTCAAGACGCTCGTCCGGGAGGGCTACGACGTGCGGGCCGTCGAGGTCGCGAAGGTCGTGGATCTGGACCATCGCCGGGATCTGGATGCGGCAAACGCGTGGCAAGAGTCCTGCGAGGAGGATGACCCGCCGACGGCCCAGGCGTAACCCGGGAGACAGATTGTCGCTAATTCGTGAGCGGGTGGGACATTGTGTCGCACTCTACCGCAAGCCCGCGTATTCACCCCAGCAGCATCTCGCGAACGACACCGCAATCCTGAATGCGGTGGTCGGGGAGCTCGAGCCACGGGGCTGGCGCATCTCCCGCGCGTCCGAGGCGGATCTCGAAGCCGGTGCGCCGCCCGCGGCCAATCTCTATCTCAACATGTGTCAGGGCGCCGCCGCGTCGGAGCGGCTCGTCGCGCTGGAGCGCGCCGGCGCGGTGCTCGTCAATACGCCGACGAGCGTGCTGGCCTGCCACCGCCACCAGCTGGTGCGCGTGCTCGTCGACAGCGGCATCCCGTTCCCGCGCACGCTCATCGTGCCGACCCTGCTCACGCCCGAGACGTCGCGCGCCCTTGTTGAGTTCGTGGCGCCCCATCGGAGGGTGTGGATCAAGCGGGGCGACGTGCACGCGGTCGGGCCGGAAGACGTCGTGCTCACGCGCAATGACCAGGTCGGCGCGGTGCTCGCGCAGTTCGCCGCCCGGGGGATCGGGCGGGTGGCGGTGCAGGAGCACGTGCGCGGGCCGGTGCTCAAGTTCTACGGCGTCGCCGACTCGGGCTTCTTCCGGTTCTACGATGCGAAGTGGGGCCCGACCGGGCCGACGCCCGTCGTGGACGAGGCGCGCCTCCGCGCGATCGCGGATGCGGCGGCGCAGCGGCTGGGGCTCAAGATCTTCGGCGGCGACGTCGCGCTGCCCGCCCCCGACCAACCGGTGCTCATCGACTTGAACGACTGGCCGAGCTTCGCGCCCTACCGCGCGGAGGCCGCCGCCGCCATCGCGACCTTCGCCCACACCCACGCCCATCCCGGAGTCGCCGCGTGACCGCCGTCGAGTCCCTCCTCCGCATTCCCGGGCCGCTCTCCCAGGCCTGCTTCGACGCCGAGGCGGAGCATCTCGCGCCCGGGACCCAGAGCGTGGCGCTGTTCACCCGACTCACGATCGACCGCGGTGAGCGCGCCTTCCTCTACGACGTGGACGGCAACCGCTACATCGATCTGCTCGCCGGCGTGGGCGTGGCGAGCCTCGGCTACGCCCACCCGAAGTACGTCGCCGCGCTCCAGCGCCAGGTGGCGCGGATCCACGTGGGCAGCTTCACGTCCGAGCACCGCGCGGCGCTGGTCAAGCTCATCGCCGACCTGGCACCCGGCGACCTCAACCGTACCCAGCTGTACTCCAGCGGCGCGGAGGCCGTGGAGGCGGCGGTGCGGCTGGCGAAGTCGCACACCGGCAAGACCGAGATCGTCGGTTTCTGGGGCGGGTTCCACGGCAAGACGGGCGGCGTGCTCCCGCTCCTGAGCGGGAGCTTCAAGCACGGTCTGGGCCCGCTCATGCCGGGGGCCTACTCGAGCCCCTACGCGTCCTGCGCCCGGTGCGCGTTCGACAAGACCTTCCCGGCGTGCGAGTGGCACTGCCTGGGCTTCCTCCGGCGCAAGCTCGAGCTGGAGACGACGAACGATGTCGCCGCGATCCTGGTGGAGCCGATCCAGGGGACCGCCGGCAACATCGTGCCGCCCCTCGGCTACCTCAAAGCGCTCCGCACGCTCGCCGACGAGATCGGCGCCCTGCTGATCGCCGACGAGATGATCTGCGGCTTCGGCCGCACCGGCCGGATGTTCGGCGTGGAGCACGAGGGCGTCGTCCCCGACATCATGCTGGTCGGGAAGGGGTTCGGCGGCGGGTTCCCGATGAGCGGCGTGGTCGCCCGCGAATCCGTGGCGTTCGCCAAGCCCTGGGCCAACCCCAGCGGCAGCTCCTCCAGCTACGGCGGGAACCCGCTGGCCGCCTGCGCCGCGCGCACGACCATCGAGACGATCCTGGAGGAGGACCTCGTGGCCCACAGCCGGGACCTCGGGGCCAGGATGCTGGCCGAGATGACGCGCTGGGAGGGCGAGATCCCGATCGTGAGCGACGTGCGCGGACGGGGGCTCATGATCGGGTTCGACCTGGTCGTGCCGGGCACGCGCACCCTGCTCGACAAGAAGGCCACGCGCCGCATCTTCGACACCCTGCTCGCCCGCGGCGTCCTCGCTATGATCTACAACCCGGAGGTGCGCATCAACCCGCCGCTCGTGATCGGAGAGGACGAGGCGATGCAGGCCCTTGCCACCATGAAGGACGTGCTGAGTGACGCTGCCGAACGCGCTGGCCGCTAAAGGCCAGGTGGTGGAGGAGTGGATCGACCTCCACTTCTTCCGCCCCCTCGGCTTCCGTATCGCCCGGGCCCTCGGGCCCACCCGGGCCACACCGGACCAGGTGACCGTTGCGAGCCTCGTGCTGGGGCTCCTGGCCGGGCATCTCATGGTCTACCGAAGCCCGGCGCTCAACGCCGCGGGCGTCGTACTGTTCGTGGGCTCCGACATCTTCGACAGCGCCGACGGCCAGCTCGCCCGCATGCGCCGAAGCTCCACCCGCTTCGGCCGCATCCTCGACGGGGTCTCCGACAACCTGCGCTTCATCAACCTCTACCTGCACCTGCTCGTGCGGCTGGCGCTCGCGGGCTTCGGCTGGGAGGCGGTGGCGCTCGCCGTGGCGGCGGGGGTGAGCCACTCGTTCCAGAGCGCGGCGGTGGATTTCATGCGCCAGGCGTACCTCTATCTCGGCGCGGGAAGCGGCAGCGAGCTGGACCTCCCCGAGACCGTGAGCGGCGCGGAGGCCCGCACCTGGCTGCAGCGGGCCGGGGCGTGGCTGTACCGCGACTACGTGCGCCGCCAGGCGTGGCTCTTTCCCCGCACGGTGGAGCTGGTGCGCTCGGCGGGCGCCGACGTCGGCGAGCCGTTCCGCGCCGACTACCGCGCACGCACGGCCGGGCGGGTCGTCCGCTGCGCGTGGATCGGCCAGAACATGCGGTTCCTCCTCCTGGCGCTGACGGTGGTCCCGGGCTGGCCCGCGGGCTTCTTCTGGCTCACGGCGGTGCCTCTCAACCTGATCCTGCTCGGGCTGGTATACGGGCAGGAGCGCGAGGCCCGCGAGATGCTCCGCATCGCCGCGGCGCCGGCCCGAGCCCGTGCCCGCATCGCCTGACCGCCGCTACCGCGGCGCCATCATCGGCCTCGGCGGCATCGCCCGCCAGTCCCACCTGCCCGCGCTCGCGCTGCCGGCGGCGTCCCGGCTCGACATCGTGGCCGCCGTGGACGCGGCGCCCGGCGTCGCCCCGCTGCCCGGCGTTCCGCTCTTCCGTGAACTCCCCGCGCTGGCCGGCCTGGACCTGGACTTCGTGGACATCTGCACCCCGACCGCGTCGCACCTCGAGCTCACGCTCTGGGCGCTCGAGCACGGCCTGCACGTGCTTTGCGAGAAGCCCGTGGCGCTCACGCCGGAGCAGGCCGAGCGGATCCGCTGTGCCGCCCGGGCGGCGAACCGGGTGGTGATGCCGTGCCACCAGTACCGGTTCAACCCGGTGTGGGGAAAGGTGCGGCGCTGGCTGGACGACGAGGCGATCGGGCGCTGGTACCTGGCGGAGTTCGACGTGTACCGCCTCATGGCGGACCCCGGCGCCGGACGGACCGCGACGCCCTGGCGCGGGCGCGCCGCTGAGGCCGGGGGAGGCGTGCTCCTCGATCACGGCACCCACCTCATCTACCAGCTGCTGGATGTGGCCGGGCCGCCGGCCGGCGTCCGCGCGTGGGCGGGGCGGCTCCGCCATGCCGCGTACGATGTCGAAGACACGGCGCACCTGCTGCTCGAGTTTCCCGGCCGCCTCGCCAAGGTGTTCCTGACCTGGGCGGCGCACCGGCGGGAGAACCGCATCCGCTTCATCGGCGAGCGCGGCACGATCGACTGGACCGGCGGCCTCCTCACCCTGGAGCGGGACGGGACCGTGGAGACGTTCGATCACTCCGCCGAGCTCAGCAAGGACGCCTACGCCGCGTGGTTCGCCGACCTCTTCGGCGCGTTCGTCCGGGCGATGGATGCGCGGGACCACGACCCGCTGAACGACATCGCGCGCGTCGCCGACGTGCTCGAGGCCGCGTATGCGTCCGGGCCCGCGGGGGCCGCGCTCGTGGGCGCCGCGTGAGCCGCAGGGTCCAGCTGGCGCTTCTCGCCGCCGGCGCCGCGCTCTTCGCGGGGCTGGTGCACCGGATCGGCGTGGCGCAGATCGTTGCCAACGCCTCGGCCGTCGGCTGGCTGTTCGGGCCGATCCTCCTCCTGTACGCCGTCGCCTACGCCTGCAACACGTCGGCCTGGCGCCTCACCATGGGAACGCAGGCGCCGCGCCCCGGATTCTGGCGCACTTACGCGATGACCGTCTCCGGGTTCTCGCTCAACTTCGTGACCCCGATGGTCAACGCGGGCGGCGAGCCCTACCGGGTGGCGGCGCTGGCGCCCTGGCTCGGCCGCCGGCGCGCGGCGACGTCCGTCGTGCTGCACAAGATGCTGAACTCGCTCGCGCTGCTCCTCGTCTGGATCACCGCGCTCCTGCTCGGCCTCGCCATGCTGCCCCGGGTGCCGGCCGTGATCGCCCCGACGGGCTTCGCCCTCGGCGTCGTGTCGCTGCTCGCCGCGATCATTCTCACGGGGCACCAAAGGGGCGGCCTCCAACGAACGCTGGACCTCCTCCACCGGGCCCCGCTGCTCGACCGCCTCGCCCGCACGCTCGAGCCCCGCCGCGAGACGCTGGCGGAGATGGACCGCCAGATCGCGGACTTCTACCATGCGTCGCCGCGCCGGTTCTGGGGCGCGCTGGCGCTCGAGTACGGCAGCCGCGCCCTCTGGATGGTGGAGTACTGGCTGATCTGCTACGGCGTGGGCATCGAGGTGACGTTTGCCCAGGCCTTCCTGATCGCTGGCCTGTCGTCCATCGTGCAGAACGCCTTCTTCTTCGTGCCCTACGAGCTGGGCACCAAGGAAGGCTCGCTCTACGCCCTGTTCGACCTGACGGGGCTCGACCCGCGCGCCGGCGTCTACACCGCGATCGTGAGCCGGGCCCGCGACATCATCTGGATCGCCGGCGGCCTCGGACTTCTGGCCATTACCCGGCACCGGACCACCGAGGCCGGCCCGATCGCCGGCACCCCCGTGAAACCAGCCGCATGACCGTCATCACGCACTTTCTCGCGACTACGCTCGGCGTCCAGGCGCTGGGCCTCGAGGGCCGGGAAGCCGCCCTGGCCTACGGATTCGGCGTCGCCGTGGACGTTGATCACGCCATCAAGGCCCCGTACTACCTCCGCG
>DASWAI010000214.1:0-3129 GCA_036391215.1 Gemmatimonadales bacterium | reverse complement strand
CGAAGACCTCCTGGTACGCCACGCCCGACCCGCCACACTCGGCGAGGGCCCGGATGACCACGCCGCGGTCGCCGGTGTCGGCGATGGTCGTGACTCCCCCGGCCCAGGCGTCCCGGAGCCCGCGCCGGGCCGCGGCCAGATACTCCTCGGGCGGGCGGCGGTCCTTGAGCTCGCGCAGCCGCCGGATCCAGGCGGCGAAGTCGTCGTCCCCGACCTGGCCCTCGAACCCCGTCAGCTCGAGATGGGTGTGGGTGTTCACGAATCCCGGGGCGAGCGCCGCGTCCGGGAAAGTGCGCCGGTCCGCGTCCGGGGGCGCGGGGACGCGGTCGTCCGGCCCGACCGCCGCGATCCGGCCGTCGGCGCCGATCAGGACCGCGCCGCCGGCGATCGGGGGCCCGTCCACCGGCAGCACCCACCGGGCGGCGAGCCGGACCGCGGCCATGTCAGCGCGGAGGCTTGGTCTGCGGCTGCGGTCCGGCGCCGCCCATCACCCCGGCCGGCGGCGGCAGGGGAGCGGTACGCGGAGGCTGGCCGCCGGGCTGCCCCGCCGGCGTCGTTCCGCCGAGCGAGCCGGAGGTGCCGGGTTGGCCGGGGCCGGGCGGACCGGCCGGGGCGCCGCCCATCGGGTTCGTCCCGCCCAGGTTGAACGGCGAGTGGACGGGACAGAACTGGGTCGGCTCCGTGCCGGGGATGAACGACTCGATGTAGTGGTACTCCTTGGGGCAGAACGGCGTCGCCTTGTACCCGGTGGTGTTGTCGATGTCGAGCGCCGTGAGGCCGTCCGGCCGGCCCCACTCCCGCGGGATCGGCCGCCGGTCGTAGATCTCCTTCATCATGGCGGTCCACGCCGGCGCGGCGAGCAGGCCGCCCTGGGCGTTGGCCTTGATCTTCTGCGGCTGGTCGAACCCGATCCAGACGCCGGTGACGAGATCCGGCGTGAAGCCGATGAACCAGACGTCGTTCCCGTCGTTCGTCGTCCCGGTCTTGCCGCCGACCGGCGCCGGGAAGCCCTTGGCCCCGACCGTCGAGTACGCGGTGCCGTGGCGCACGACGTCGCGGAGACCGTCGGTCATGAGCCACGCGTGGAGCGTGTCCATCACGACCTCGCTCCGGACCTCGGGCTGCCAGAGGATCTTCCCGTTCCGGTCCTCGACCCGGAGGATCGCGTTGGGCACCGTCCGCACGCCCAGGTTGGCGAACGTGGTGTAGGCGGCGATCATCTCCAGGGGGATCACGTCGGCCGACCCGATGGCGATGGACGGCACCGGCGGGACCTTGGTGGTGAGGCCGAACTTCGCCGCCTCGCTCACGACCGCCTGCTCGCCCACCTCCATGCCCAGCTTCACCGCGACGATGTTGCGCGACAGCATGAGCGCCCGCCGGAGGGTCATCGGCCCCTCGAACTCGAGATCGTAGTTCTGCGGGGTCCAGATGCCCTGCGGCGGCGGCATCTCGACCGTGAGCGGCTCGTCGCTGATGACGTAGGACAGCGGGTAGCCCGCCTCCACCGCCGCCGAGTAGACGATGGGCTTGAAGGTCGAGCCCGGCTGCCGCCGGGACTGGGTCACCCGGTTGAACTTGCTGTCCTCGAAGTCGCGCCCGCCGACCAGGGCGCGGATGGCCCCGGTCTTCGCCTCCAGCGTCACGACCAGGCCCTGGAGGTAGGGCGTCGTCGTGTTGGCGTTGTCGTCGGCGTTGTCGCTCCGGCTCTCGATGTATTGCTGGTAGGTATTGTGGGGGAACTTCCCGTCGGCGCCGCTCTCGATGGCCTCGAGCCGCGCCTCCAGCGCGCGCTCGGCCGCCTGCTGGATGTCGAGGTCGAGGGTGGTGTAGATCCGGAGCCCTTCCCGGTAGAGGTCGGGCCCGAAGCGCGCGTCGAGCTGCTGGCGCACGTACTCCACGAAGTACTCCGCCACGCCGCTGTAGTCCGAGCGGGACGACAGCAGCAGCGGGTACGCCTTCCAGCGCTGGGCGTCGCGGTCGGACAGCTCGCCGTCGTCCCGGAGCAGGTTGATCACCGTGTTGCGCCGCTGGACGTTGAGCATGGGGTTGCGGCGCGGGTTGTAGCGCGACGGCGCCTTGGGGATGGCGGCCAGCGTCGCGGCCTCCGCGACGTTGAGGTCCCGGACCGACTTGCCGAAGTAGCGCTGGGACGCGGCCTCCACGCCGAAGGCGCGGTTGCCGAGGTCGATCTGATTGAGATAGAGCTCGAGGATCTTGTCCTTCGGGTACGTCCGCTCGATCTCCATCGCCACCTTGATTTCCCGGAGCTTGCGCTTGAGCGACTTGTCCCGGCCGCTGATGTCCTCGGGCCAGAGGTTCCGGGCCAGCTGCATGGTGATCGTGGAGAAGCCCTCGGCGAACCGGAGCTTGAATACGTTGGCGCGGATGGCGCCGAACACGCGGTACCAGTCGATCCCGTGGTGCTCGTAGAAGCGCTTGTCCTCGGTGGCGATGAACGCCGCCTTGACGTAGGGCGACATCTGCGGCAGCGGCACCACGGTCCGCCGCTCCAGCCCCAGGTCGGTGATCAGCCGCCCGTCGGCGGCGTAGACCTTGGACGCCTGGTTGGGATCGTACTGGTCGAGGCCTTCGATGGAAGGGCAGGTGTTGCCCGCGCACGCCCCGGTCCAGGCCGCGAGCACCACGGCGGCGCCGAAGGTGACGAGCGCGAGGAGGCCGACGACGGCGGTGCGGCGGAGCCGGGGCGTGCGCCAGGCCCGGGTGACCTGCGAGGTGAGCCGGCGGAACATGCCCGGAAGGTAGCGGGGGTGACGGGGCGGGAGAAGCGGACGGGCCCTCTAGATCGGAAGCGGAGCCGTCATGAGTGGCCGTGCGAGGTTGCGTCGGTTGCCGGCGCGCGAATCGGCCCCGCGTGGGGTGCATTGACGTAGACGCTGTCCAAGCCGAAGTACCTCGCGACGCACTGGTTTTTCCAATTCGATGGATCGGGACCGATCTCCATGGAGTCAGCCGAGAACGCGTAGGGGGAGTCCGGCAGCGGCGGAACGCCCACGCGGCGGGTGCCCGCCCGGCTCGCCTCGCGGAAGGATTGATAAGTGCTGGCAGTCTCTCGATGGTAGCGCATCACGGTCGTCGTCCCAACCAGGGCGGCCGCGTAATTCAACA
>DASWAI010000213.1:0-2091 GCA_036391215.1 Gemmatimonadales bacterium | reverse complement strand
CCGGCGTATCCGGTCGTCCTGCTGGTGAGCGGGACGCCCTCGTAGAGCCCCAGCAGCCCGGGCGGCCCGGGGCGGTGCTCCACCGTGACGGCGACGTTGCTCATCAGCCGCCCGAGTTCCTCAGGCAGCCCGTCGAGCGCGCCGGCGACCATACCAGGAGCGGACGCTCGGACTGGGCGGCGGCTCATGTTCCGGGAAGCGTCTTCGGCGATCTGCCCGAAGGGCTTTCTGACCGGGCCGCGCCGGCGTTCATGATGATGTTGCCCAGCCCGGAGCAGTTCTCCGCGGAGATGGGCGCCTTGGGCGTGAGACCGGGGCCCAAGTCGTCGTGTACGACGCCCGGGAGAACATGCGGGCCGCCCGGGTCTGGTGGATGCTGCGCGCGTTCGGCTTCGACGACGCAGCCGTGCTGGACGGCGGGTGGCGGGCATGGACCTCCCCGGAACTCCCGGTCTGCTCGGAGCCGTGCGCCTATGCACCGCCCAGTTCGTAGCCCGACCGCGCCCTGGCCTGTTCGCAGGCGCTCAGGAAGTGCTCGACGCGATCGGCGATCCGGCCACGACGATAGTCAGCGCACTCGGTCGCCGTCAGCACCGAGGAGAGGTCAACGAGTACGGAAGGCCCGGGCACATCCCCCCGGCCAAGAACGTCTCCGCGTGGGCCATCCTCGACAAGGCCTCGGAGCGGTACCGTCCGCTCGACCAACTCCGGCAGATGTGCGCTCCGGTACTGGACGCCGAGCGTGTCATTACCTATTGCGGCGGCGGCATCGCCGCGTCGAGTCTCGCCTTCGCGCTTCACCGACTCGGCCACCCTAACGTCGCCGTCTACGACGGGGGCCTGCTCGAATGGTGCGCCGACCCGTCGTTGCCGCTGGAGACAGGCGACTCCTAATGCCAGGCTCTGCCCGGGGGCGCGGTTGCGATGCGCCGCGGACCGTCGCACAATCAGCTCGTGCTGATTTCTGCCAAGCTGGCACCGGTCTTCTCGTACGCGGAGCTGGAGCGCTTCTGGCGGCTGGCCGATGAGCTTGGCTTCTACGGGGTCTGGAACGACGACCACTTCTATGGTCCGGAGGCGGTGGGCGAGTCCGTCGCCCGCGCCTACCGCAAGGACCGGCTTGAGGGCTGGACGACGCTGGCAGCGATGGCCACGGTGGTCAGGCGGGCGCGGATCGGGTGCATGGTCACCGGCGTCACGTACCGGCATCCGGCGGTGCTGGCGAAGATGGCGGTCACCGTCGATCAGATCTGCGGCGGGCGGCTCGAATTCGGGCTCGGGGCAGGATGGCACGAGGCCGAGCACCGCGGACTGGGTATCCCGTTCCCGTCCGCCGGGCAGCGGGTCGCGATGCTCGACGAGGCGCTGCAGGTGATCAAGGCGCTGTGGACCGAGGACACGGCGAACTTCGAGGGAACCTGGTTCCGGCTCGAGGACGCGATCTGTAACCCCAAGCCGGTGCAGAAACCACACCCGCCGATCATTGTGGCCGGGCACGGGGAGAAGAAGTCGCTGAGAGTGGTGGCCAGGCACGCCGACGAATGGAATGCCACCAGCGCCGACCCGGCGGACTGGAGCCGGCGAAACGCGGTCCTCACCGGCCACTGCGACGCCATCGGCCGCGACCCGTTCGCCATCAGGCGAAGTGTTCAGCTCTTCCTGCACCCGGCGCAGCCGGATCAGCTGGCCAGGGCGCTGGACATGCTGCCCGCCTACGAAGACGCAGGCTGCCAGCACGCCATCCTCAGCTTCTACGAACCGCCAACGGCACGGCAGCTCGCAGCCGCCGCACCGTAGCGCCCCCCACGCGGAAGGCGCGATGGCGGCACTTGGCGGTGCCGTCCGCCTTACCAGCCCAGTTCGCTGAGCCGCTCGTCGTCGATGCCGAAGTGGTGGGCGACCTCGTGGATGACGGTCCTGCGGACCTGGTCGGACACTTCCTGCGCGGTCTGGCAGGACTCGCAGATCGCCGCGCGGTAGATGGTGATCCGGTCGGGCAGTACCCCGGCGTATCCGGTCGTCCTGCTGGTGAGCGGGACGCCCTCGTAGAGCCCCAGCAGCCCGGGCGGCCCGGGGCGGTGCTCCACCGTG
>DASWAI010000212.1:0-7195 GCA_036391215.1 Gemmatimonadales bacterium | reverse complement strand
GCCTCCCGATCCCCCATACCTTGGCCACGGGCCAATGGGCCCGGTATTCCCACGAGCGAGGTTCGATGGCTTCGCAGGCTCCCGCAGGCAGCACTTCTCGTCCTGGCGTCGCGTCTCCGGCCATCGAGACCGATCATCTCCGGGCGCGCTCCCTCGCGGTCTATGCGGCGGGGCTGCTGTTGCTGGCGGCCGTCTACTACGGCGCGGCGCGGCTCGGCCTCCGGTACGCCTCGATCGGAGTGAGCGTATCGCTGGTCTGGCCGCCGACCGGTATCGCGGTGGCGGCGCTCACGCTCCTGGGCTACCGCTACTGGCCCGGCGTCGCGCTCGGCGCCTTTCTCGCCAACCTCGGCACCGGGGTGCCGCTCGCCGCGGCGGCCGGAATCGCGAGCGGGAACGCGCTCGAGGCGCTGGTGGCCGCGTACCTGCTCCGCCGCGCGGCGGGCGGGCGGCCGGACCTCGAGAACCTGGGTCACGTGCGGGCCTTCATCTTCTGGGCGGCGCCGCTCGGCGCGCTGGTGAGCGCGGCCGTCGGCATCACCAGCCTCGTGACGACCGGCGCGCTCGCGGTCTCCGCCGCGCCCGAGGCCGTCGGCGTCTGGTGGGTCGGCAACATGCTGGGCGCGCTGGTCGTGGCACCGGTGGCGCTCGCCTGGACGAAGCGTCCCGCCCTGCCGGACAGCGCCCATCGCCTCCTCGAGCTCATCGCGCTCTGCCTCGGGACGGTGATCGCCGGGGAGTTCGTCCTCGGCCAGCTCGTGCGCGAGCCCATCCTCGGGCAGATCGAGTATCCCTATCTGCTTTTCCCCTTCGTCATCTGGGGGGCGCTCCGCTTCGGTGCCCGCGGCGCGTCGCTCCTCGGCTTCACGGTGGCGACGGTGGCGGTCTGGCATACCGCGCAGGGAGGCGGGCCCTTCGTCGGCGCCACCGCGGCCGGGACGCTCGTCTCCGTGGCGGTGTACCTCGGTGCCGTGGCGCTCACCGGACTGATCCTCGCGGCGGCCGTGCAGCGGGAGCGGGGCCAGGCGACGGACGCGCTGCGCCAGAGCGAGGAGCGGCTGCGGCTGGCGCTGGACTCGGCGCGGATGGGTATCTGGTTCTGGTCGGTCGAGACCAATCTCATCGCATGGGACGGGCGGCTGCGGCAGCTGTACGGGCTCAAGCCGGGGGAGGAGGTCTCGACCTACGAGGAATTCCTGGCCCGGGTGCATCCGGACGACCGCGCGTTTGTGGCGGAGGCGGTCCGGTGCGCGCTCGAGGAGGGCGGGGACCTCGACTACGAGTTCCGGATCGTGCTGGCCGACGGCAGCGTGCGGTGGATTGCCGATCAGGGACAGGTCGGCCGGGACGGGTCCGGACGCGTTGCGTACATGACGGGCGTCTGCATGGACACCACCGAGCGCCGGAGAGTGGAAGAGGGGTTGCGGCTCGCGCACCGCATGGAGTCGGTCGGCCGGCTGGCCGGCGGTGTCGCCCACGAGGCGAACAACCAGATGACGGTGGTTCTGGGCGCCGCGCGGCTGATTCTCGACCGGCCCGACCTGCCCGAGCCGGTCCGGGCGGACGTCGCGTTGATCCGCAAGGCCGCCGACCGCACCGCGGCCGTCACGGCCCAACTGCTGGCGTTCAGCCGCCGCCAGCTGCTCAGGCCGGAGGTGCTGGAGCTCAACACGGTGGTGTCGGGCTGGGAGCCCGTTCTCCGCCGGGTGATGGGCGAGGATTGCGTGGTGACCCTGCGGCTCGGCCCCGAGACGAGCCGCATCAAGGCGGATCCCGGCCAGCTCGAGCAGGTGCTGCTCAACCTCGCCCTCAACGCGCGTGACGCGATGTCCGGCGGGGGAAGCCTTATGGTGGAGACCTCGCGGACCGAGCTCACCCCCGCCTACGCGCGGATGAAGACCGGCGTCCTCGTCCGGCCGGGGTGGTACGCGGTGCTCGCGGTGAGTGACACGGGCCTCGGCATGGACCAGGCGACCGCCGGGCACATCTTCGAGCCGTTCTTCACGACCAAGCCGCCGGGCCGCGGTACCGGGCTCGGGCTTTCCACCGTGTACGGCATCGTGAAGCAGTCGGACGGCTATGTATGGGTGTACAGCGAGCCGGGGCAGGGATCCACGTTCAAGATCTACCTCCCGCTTACGGACGAGGTCGTCCACCCGCCGGAGGAGCCCGTCGCCCCGCTTCCGGCGGCGGGCGCCGCATCCGTGCTGGTGGTGGAGGACGAGCCCCGCGTGCGCGAGATCGCGCGGCGCGCGCTCGAGGAGGTCGGGTACCGGGTGCTGGAGGCCGAGAGCGGTCCCGAGGCAGTCGAGCTGCTCGGGCGGCTGGGCGCGGGCGTCGCCCTGGTGCTGGCGGACGTGGTGCTGCCAGGCATGAGCGGGCCAGAGCTCGCCGGTCGCGTGGCCGAGTTGGCCCCCGGTACGCCCGTGCTGCTGACATCCGGCTATCCTGACGGGGAGATCGCCCGGCGGGGGCTGCTGGCGCCCGGGGCCGCCTTCATCCCGAAACCGTTCACCCCGGAGGCGCTCGTCGCCGCGGTAAGTCGGGCCATCGCCGCCGACGGCCGCGCGGAGGGCTAGGCGGCCGGCGCGAGCTTGTTCTTGAGGACCAGCGCCCGCGCGAGGTGACGCCGGAGTACGGGCGTTATTTCGTCGATATAGGCGCGGATCTGCGGGTTCGGGGTCGAGCGGCGGGCCCGTTCGGCGAAGTCCATGATCGCCTGGTGCGTGATCAGCTCCTTCTCTACGTAGACCCGGTCGAACCCGGGACCTTCGCCCGCCGTGCGGAGCGCGAGCATCTCATCGTCCAGCGCGGGGGCGAGCGGGTCGGCGGCGGGAAGCCGGGGCGTGAGGCTCAACTGCTTCTCGAGCTGCTCCCCTTTCACCCGCAGCGCGTGATGGTCCTGCATCATCGCGGCCGCGAACGCCTTCACCTCCGCGTCGCTCGCTTTCTCGATGGCGAGCGCCGCGGCCGAGCTGTCCGACTGATTGCCTTCGTCGAGCATCGCGAGGATGCCGGCGTCGGTGAACGCGGCCGAGGTCTCGACGAAGCCCGCGGTGGCGCTCAGGGCGGCCGTGTCGGCCAGGGCCCCGGTCCGCGTCGCCGAGTCCCGGTCCGCCCCGTCACCGCTGGCGCCGCAGGCGCAGAGCCCGAGCGGCAACGCCAGCGCGAGGACGAGGACTGGCCGCGTCCTGGTGCGTCGCGACGGGCGTGTCGGCATGTGACCTCCCCGGCAGAGTCGACTCAGGCGACCATCTCAGACTAGGAGGGCCCGCCAACCGGCGGCGTGACGACCCTCACCCTCCGCGGGCGGCGGGCTCGCGGCGAGGCGGAGGCGGGCATACCGGACAGCGCCAGCCGTGCCCTGAGGGCCGGCGTGATCCGCTTGCGCACGAGCGCCTCCATCAGGCCGGCCGAACGGGCCTCGGCACCGGGAGCGAGCGGCCGAAGCCCGCCGGCCACGAGCGCGAGCACGGGGACTCCGTCCTCGTAGAGCACGCGGTTCGGGGTCAGCGCGGGTACCCGCTCGCCCGGGGTGATGATGCCGGTGAGGTTGAGCGGGTCCGCCGCGCTCAGGCCCACGAGCCGGCCTGCCCCGGGCTCGCGCCGCACGGCGCGGAGCTGTCCCACCGCCTCGGGCAGGGCGAACTGCTCGCCCGCCATCCCGGCGACGAACCGGCCGCCCCGGATCTCCCCTCGCGCCTCCAGCCGGCGATAGACCAGCAGCAGGTCGCGCCACGGCGGCGCACCCGCTTCCCGCTCGAGCAGCCGGCGGAAGATGACCCCGTAGCGGCGGAGGAGCGCGCGGGCGCGGTGCTCGATCGGCGCCGAGCGGCTGAAACCCGGAGAAGGGGGGCGCCCCTCCGGACAGGCCGACAGTCCTTCGGGGCACCCCCCTTCATCGGCGTTCAGCCGCCCAGAGGCGCCCGCCAGCAGCGCCCACCGTCCCGCGCTCTCGATGCCGAACGGCACCGTGCGGTGTCGCCGCGCTGCGGGAGTCAACGGCTTTCGTTTGGCCGAGGGCGTTATCAGCGCCCGGAGGCCGGCGAAGCCGTCCGAGGTCACCAGCCCCGCGGCGGCCAGCTCGCCGAGCGCCTGCTCCACCTGGGTCGCGAGCAGCCCGGAGCCGGCCACCAACTCGTGGAAGAACGAGGCGCCCCGCGCGCGGAGCACGGCGAGCACGCGGCGGGAGTACTCCGAGGCCGCTCCCGGCGGCGCGCCGGCCGGTTCCGCGAGGGGGAACGCGGCGTGCTCCCTCAGGAACAGCGCGATCGGCGTCGAGCGGATCGGCCCGGCCGCCCGCGTCCCTTCCGCGGAGAGCCGGCCCCAGCCCACCCGTCCCGTGAGACAGAGCGTGTCGAGCAGCGCGGGGTCGTACTCCTCGCACCGGGTGGAGAGCACGTCCGATTCCCAGGCGCCGGCGGGAAGCTCGAACCCGTCCAGCTGTTCCAGCACTCCGGCGAGCCCCTCGAGGCCCCCGACCCGCCGGCCGGGCTCCACCCGCTGCCAGGCGAACAGGAACCGCATGAAGTCGGCGGCGCTCACCGGCTCGATCTCCGCGCGGAGCCGGTTCAGCGTGTATCGGTGGATCCGCGCGAGCAGCCGCCGGTCGCACCACTCGAGCGGCGCCGCGGCGTCGGCGCGCGGGGTGAACCGGCCGCGGAGCACCACGCCCTCGCCCTCGAGCGCGGCCAGCGCCGCCGCCGACTCTCCCGCGCGGATGCCGAGCGGCGCAGCCAGCGCTTCGGCGGTCACGGGTCCGAGAATGCCCAGCCGGCCGCGGAGCAGCTCTTTGACGTCGACCTCACCGGGGCGAACCTCGCCCAGCCGCTCGGCGGCGACCCAGAGCAGCGGGCCGGCGAGGCTCCCCCTCACCGCCCGGGCGCGGCCCGCGGTCACGAGCGCCGAGAACCAGTCGCCCCAGGAGACCCCGTCCCGGCCCGCGAGGCCCTCCTCCTCCGTGAGGAATCCCGAGGTCAGCAGGGCGTCATGCAGCTCGTCAGGGGTCCGGACGTCGGGCCACGCCTCGTCGCGCACCTGCACGATCGCCGCCGGATCGAGCGCACCGAGATCGTCGGCGGAGGAGGGCTCGAGGCTGCGGCGTGCATGGACCGCCTGGGTGCGCCGCTCCTCCAGGGGGGCGTCGTCCAGGAAGGCGTACGGCCTTGCGTTCAGGATCTCGTGCGCGAGCGGCGAGGGCTCGGGCAGGTCGCGAGCCAGGCAACGGATCCCGCCGCTTTCGATCCGGCGCAACACCCCCATGAGCCCGTCGAGATCCATCACCTCGCGCAGGCAGTCGTCGATCGTCTGGCGGACGAGCGGGTGGTCGGGGATCTCGCGGTCGCCCGCGATGTTCTCGAGGCACGCCGCGGCGTCCGGGAACGCGGCGGCCATCAGGTCGTCGGCTTCCATTCGCTGAAGCTGGGGCGGCACCTTGCGGCCGCCGCGGCTCCGGGGGATGGCGAGCGCGATCGTGGCGTTCCAGCGCCAGCGGGTCCCGAACATGGGCGCGTCGAGCAGCGCCTGGATCAGGATGTCGCGCACCGTATCGGGATGGAGGAACCGGAACACGGTGTCCAGCGGGAAGGAGTGCTGCGGTCCGAGCGACAGGAGCAGCCCGTCCTCGGTGGCCGCCGCCTGCAGCTCGAAGTTGAACTGGCGGCAGAAGCGCTTGCGGAGGGCGAGTCCCCAGGCCCGGTTCACCCGGCTCCCGAACGGCGAGTGTATGACGAGCTGCATGCCGCCCGACTCGTCGAAGAACCGCTCGGTCACGAGCGTCTCCTGGGTCGGCAGCGTGCCGAGGAGCCGCCGTGCCTCGGCCAGATAGTCGACCAGCTGCGCCGCCCCGGCGGACGTGCCGGCGGATTCGCCGAGGACCTCCGCGGTCCAGGCCACGGCGCCGCTCCGGTCGCCGAGCCGTCCGTCCAGCTCCCGCCGCAGCTCCGACACGGCCGCCGAGAGCTCGGCGCTCCGCGCCGGCGCCTCGCCCAGCCAGAAGGGGAGCCCCGGCGGCTGGCCGCGCGCGTCCGCCACCCGGACCACGCCCTGCTGCACCCGCAGGATGCGCCAGGAGAGGTTGCCGAGCTGGAAGATGTCGCCCGCGGTGCTCTCGACCGCGAAGTCCTCGTTCACCGTGCCGAGGAAGGTGCCTTCGGGCTCGAGCACGACCCGGTAGTCGGCGGTGTCGGGGATCGCGCCGCCCGAGGTGATGGCGAGGAGCCGTGCCCCCCGGCGCCCCCGGAGCCGCCCGTTCACCGCGTCGTGGTGGATCAGGGCCGCCCGGCGGCCCCGCCGGGTCGAGAAGCCGGAGGCGAGCATCCGCACCACGCCGTCGAACTCCTCGCGCACGAGGCCGCGGTAGGGGTAGGCGCTCCGGGCGAGGTCGAAGAGGGCGTCCGCCGGCCAGTCCTCGCAGGCGGCTTCCGCGACGATCTGTTGGGCCAGCACGTCCAGCGGCTGCTCCCGGAGAACGAGCCGGTCGAGCGTTCCCGCCCCGATGGCGCGCAGGAGCGCCGCGGACTCGACCAGCTCGTCCCGGGACAACGGGAAGAGGCGCCCTTTGGGCGTGCCCGCCACGGTGTGCCCCGACCGGCCCACCCGCTGGAGGAAGGTCGCGATCCGCCGGGGTGATCCCAGCTGGCAGACGAGATCCACGTGCCCGATGTCGATCCCCAGCTCGAGGGACGCCGTGGCGACGAGGGCCCGGAGCTTCCCGCCCTTGAGTCGCTCCTCGGCGTCGAGGCGGGTTTCCTTGGCCAGGCTGCCGTGGTGAGCGGTCACCGCATCCTCGCCCACCCGTTCGGCCAGATGCCGCGCCACCCGCTCGGCGAGCCGGCGCGTATTCACGAACACGAGCGTGGTCCGGTGGGCCCGGATCAGCTCGGCCAGCCGGTCGTAGATCTCGGTCCACACCTCGCCCGCCATGACCGCTTCGAGCGGAGACCTGGGCAGCTCGAGTGCGAGGTCGAGCGTGCGGCGATGGCCCTCGTCGACGATGGCCGCCGTCGCCGCGGCCCGCTCGCCGACCAGCCACCGGGCCGCCTGCTCGATCGGTTCGACGGTGGCGGAAAGGCCGATGCGCTGCACCGGCTGCCGTGCGACGTGCGCCAGGCGCTCCAGGCTCAGCGCCAGATGGGCGCCCCGGCGCGATTCCAGCACGGCGTGGACCTCGTCCACGATCACCGTGCGCACGGTG
>DASWAI010000211.1:0-1706 GCA_036391215.1 Gemmatimonadales bacterium | reverse complement strand
CGCCTTGAGCGGCGAGACGTAGACGACCCGGGTCTCTTCGGGGAGCGGGCCCGAGAGGCCCTCGCGGAGCAGCTCGTCCAGCGCGATGAGAAACGCCGCGAGCGTCTTGCCCGAGCCGGTGGGAGCGGCGATCAGGGTATCCCGACCCGCGCGGATGGCCTCCCATCCGCGGCGCTGCGGCGGGGTGGGCTGGCCCAGGCGCTCGGCGAACCAGCGCTCGATGACCGGATGGAATCCGCGGAGGGGCATGGCGCAATATATCCGCTCGCAGATTGCCCCTGGCCGCCGCCGGCAGGTACTGTTCGGCTCCGTCCGAGGAGCCGCGCCGATGCCACCGGACCAGCCGGCCTCTCCGGCCACCTACGCCCGGCGTCTCGGGCTCTTCTCCGGCACCATGGCCGTCATCGGCGGCATCATCGGCGGCGGCATCTTCCGCACGCCCGCGACCGTCGCCGAGCGCGTGGGCTCGCCCGGCCTCATCCTGGGCGCGTGGATCGCGGGCGGGGTCGTGGCGCTCGTCGGCGCGCTGTGCTTCGGCGAGTTGGGGCAGCGGCGCCCGAAGGCGGGCGGCGGCTACGTGTACCTGCGGGAGACCTGGGGCCCGCTCGCCGCCTTCCTCTACGGGTGGGCGCTCCTGCTGGTCATCGCCACCGGGGCGATGGCGGCGGTGGCGGTGACCTTCGCCAACTACGCGCTCGCGCTGGCGGGCCTGCCGGCCCGTTTCACCGTGCCCCTGGCGATCGGCGCCATCGTTTTTCTGAGCGCAGTGAACTGGGTCGGCGTCAAACCCGGAGCCGTCACCCAGAACGTGCTCACCCTGCTCAAGCTCGCCGCGCTGGCCGTGCTGATCGTCGCGGGCCTCGCCGCCGTGCTGTCCCCGGCCGGACGGCCCGCGCCCATGGCGCCGGCGGTCGGCGGGCGGGGCGTCGTCGTGCGCCTGGGGTCGGCCCTGGTGCCCATCCTCTTCACGTACGGAGGGTGGCAGCAGACCAACTTCCTGGCCGAGGAGATGATCGAGCCGGAGAAGAACCTGCCGCGCGCCCTCCTGCTCGGCGTCGCGGTCGTGGTGGCCGTCTACCTCCTGGCGAACGTCGCGTACCTTGGTGTGCTCGGCTCCGCCGGGCTCGCGGCGAGCAGCGCGCCCGCCGCGGACACCATGCGCATCCTCTTCGGCCCCGCGGGCGGCACGCTCATCGCGGCCGGCATCGCCGTCTCGACGCTGGGATTTCTCGATCTCGTGATTCTGGTGACGCCGCGGGTGCTCCAGGCGATGGCCGCCGACGGCGTGTTCCTGCCCCGCCTGGCCCGGCTGCACCCGGTCTACCGCACTCCCACCCCGGCGATCGCGCTGCTGGGGGTGTGGGCGATCACCCTCACACTCACGGGAACGTTCGCGCAGCTGGTGGACTACGTGACGTTCGCGGACTGGACCTTCTTCGGGCTCACCGTGGCCGGCCTGTTCGTCTACCGCGCGCGCGAACGCACCGCCGGGACGGCGGCCCCCGGGTTCCGGGTTCCGGGGTATCCCTGGACGCCGGCGCTGTTCGTGGCGGCCGCGGTCTACGTCGTGGTGAGTTCGGTGCTGGCCAGCCTGCGGAACGCCGCGGCGGGTGCGGCGCTGCTGTTGCTGGGGGTTCCGGTGTACCGGTACTGGAGCGGCCGATCTCGGCGAGCGCGGGCCTGAGTTATCCCGGCCAGCCCCTGGG
>DASWAI010000210.1:0-2474 GCA_036391215.1 Gemmatimonadales bacterium | reverse complement strand
CAAGCCTGCTGCTGCGGGAGAATTTTCGGCCCTACGTCGCGGTGACCGGCCGGATCAGCGGGCGGAGCCTAGGGTCCGTCATGCGCGACGTACGCGCCGCGATCGCGCGGGTGCCGCTCCCCGCCGGCGTGACCTTGCAGATCGGCGGGCAGTACGCCAGCCAGCAGGAGGCGTTCCGCGAGCTGCTCGGGATCCTCGCGCTCGGAACCGGAGCGGTGCTACTGGTTCTCGTGGGGCAGTTCGACGGGTTCCGCGGCCCGCTCGCCATCGTTCTCGCCGCCCCGCTCGGACTCACTGGTGCGCTGGCGCTGTTGGCCGTGACCGGCGTCGTGTTCAATGTGTCGAGCTTCATGGGCGTCATCCTGTTGGTGGGGCTCGTGGTGAAGAACGGCATCCTCCTGCTGGACGCGGCCCGTCATGCCTGCGCCCCGGGCGTGAGCGTCCATGACGCCTTGATAGCGGCCGGGCGGCTTCGGCTCCGTCCCATCCTCATGACCACGCTCTGCACTCTGGCCGGCCTGGTTCCGCTCGCCCTGGGGCTTGGTGCCGGCGCGGAACTCCAGCGACCGCTGGCCCTCGCGGTGATCGGCGGGCTCACGATCTCGACCTGTGTGACGCTCCTTCTCCTCCCTATTCTTCTCGACTGGCTTCACGCGCTGTGGCCGGCCGCGCGCGTGTGATGCCCGTCACCCCGCTCCGGCGGGGCCCGCAACTGATCGGCCGACATTCCGGAGACGACCCACCATGCCTCGCTGGTCTCTCACTCTCTGCGCACTCGTACTCGCCGCGCCAGCCGCGCTGCTCGCCCAGGGCGAAGCCGGCGTCAAGGGCGGCGTCTCGTTCGGCAACGTCTCGAACAAGGGCCTGCTTCCCGGCAACCTGTCCACCCGCACCGGTTTCGCCGCCGGACTCTATGGCCAGTACCACCTCGGCTTCCTGGGCGCGGGCGTCGACCTGCTGTACTCCCAGCGGGGCGCGACCTCCGACTCCAGCTTCGCCGCCTCCCAGACCCGGCTCGATTACATCGACTTCCCGATCTACGTGAAGGTCTTCGTGCCGGCGCCCCTGATCCAGCCGTTCGTGTATGCGGGGCCGCAGGTCTCCTTCGAGATCCGCTGCCGCACCGCGGCAAACGGCAACTGCCCCGATGCGGCGACATCGGGCCGCAAGCGGACGGACTTCTCGGGCATCATCGGCGCGGGGCTCCGGTTCGGCGGCCTGGGCATCGAGGGCCGCTACGTCTACGGGTTCCGGGACCTCAAGCTGGCGAGCGTCACCGATCCCAACACGTACAAGACCCGGACCTTCCTGATCATGGTGAACATCGGGCGCACTTGACGGCGAGCGTCCCGGGCGGAATATTCATCCAGCGCGGCGATTTCCCCGACTTGATGGGCCGCGCGGCCGGACCCCGTCCGGCACCATCCATCTAAGTCGCGGCAAACGGCCCGCGACGAACACGTCGTGGGCCGCTTCGCGTTTCCGGGGGGACGCGGCCGCCGGACCCGCACAGAGGAGCGCAACATGGCCATCCGCCTCGGAGATGACGCACCGGACTTCGTCGCCGACACGACCGAAGGCCCGATCCAGTTCCACGCCTGGAAGGCCGGCAGCTGGGCCGTCCTGTTCTCGCACCCCAAGGACTTCACCCCCGTCTGCACCACCGAGCTGGGTGCCGTCGCGGCGCTCCGTCCTGAGTTCGACCGCCGCGGCGTGAAGGTGGCGGGCCTGAGCGTGGATCCGCTGGATTCGCACCACCGCTGGGCCGGCGACATCCGCGACGTGACCGGTCACGCGCTCAACTTCCCGCTCATCGCCGATCCGGAGCGGACGGTCGCCCGGCTCTACGACATGATCCATCCGAACGCGAGCGAGACCTTCACGGTCCGGTCGGTGTTCGTCATCGGCCCCGACAACAAGGTCAAGCTCACGCTCACCTATCCGGCGAGCACCGGCCGCAACTTCCAGGAGCTGCTCCGGGTCATCGACTCGCTCCAGCTCACCGCCGGCCACGGCGTCGCCACGCCGGCCGACTGGCGGGACGGCGACGACGTCATCGTGGCGCCCGCGATCCCGGATGCCGAGGCCCGCACCCGGTTCCCCCGGGGCTTCGTGACCAAGAAGCCCTATCTCCGCGTCACCCCGCAGCCCAACCGATGACTGGTCCGGGGCCGCGCACCGTCCGCGCGGTGGTGCGGCGGCGGAACGACGCCGTTCATTTCGTCGCCGAGACGGGCAGCGGCGGCCGGGTGCCGATCGACGGTTCGCCCACGATCGGGGGCCAGGGCCTCGGGGCCAGGCCGATGGAGCTGCTGCTCTCCGCGCTGGGCGGCTGCACCGGGATCGACGTGGTCGGCATCCTGGCCAAGCAGCGCCAGCCGGTGGAAGACCTCACCGTCACGGTGGAGGGCGAGCGCGGCCCCGGCGAACCGGCGGTATTCACCCGGATCCACGTGCACTTCGCGGTGCGCGGT
>DASWAI010000209.1:0-3574 GCA_036391215.1 Gemmatimonadales bacterium | reverse complement strand
GCTCCATCGCGCTCGCGGAGCGGCGGCCCGACGCGGCGGCGGCGGAGTTCCGGCTCCAGGACCAGGGCGACTGCGAGGTCTGCGCCCTGGGCGACCTGGGCCGGGCGTACGACAACGCGGGCCAGGCCGACTCGGCGATCGCCGTCTACGAGCGGTACACCGGGAAGCCGTACGTGTACCGGATGTTCTCGGACGCGATCTGGCTCGGCCGCACGTACTATCGCCTGGGCGAGCTGTACGAGGAGCGGGGCGAGCCGGCCAAGGCGGCCGAGAACTACGCGAAGCTCGTCCAGCTCTGGCAGGACGCCGATCCCGAGCTTCGGACCAAGGTGCTGGACGCCAAGGCGCGGCTCAAGGCGCTGGCGGGAGAGCACGCGGCGACGTGAGAGCGTGCCCGCGCCCCCGGCGCGGGCACGCACGCCTCTGGCCGCGTCCGCCGGCCGGGCCTATTCTAGGCGAAGCTTCCCCCAGGACTTCCCGTGGCCGACCTCCGAGCCCGACTCGCCGCCGCGCTGGCGGGGCGATACGCCATCGAGCACGAGATCGGCAGCGGCGGCGCGGCAATCGTCTTCCTCGCCCGCGACCTCAAGCATGGCCGCGCCGTGGCGCTCAAGGTGCTCCGGCCCGAGCTCGGGGTCTCCCTCGGCGCCCCCCGGTTCCTGCGCGAGATCCGCATCGCCGCCGGTCTCACCCACCCGCACATCCTCGCGGTCCACGACTCGGGCGAGGCCGACGGCCTGCTCTACTACGTCATGCCCTACGTGGAGGGGGAGTCGCTGCGCGAGCGCCTCCGGCGGGAGGGACCGCTCCCGGTGGAGGAAGCGGTCCGCATCGCCCGGGAAGTCGCCGACGCGCTCTCCTACGCCCACTCCCAGGGCGTGGTCCACCGTGACATCAAGCCGGGCAACATCCTCCTGATCGGCGGGCACGCGGTCGTGGCCGATTTCGGGATTGCCGTAGCGGCCGGCACCGACCCGGAAGCGCTCACCGAGCTCGGCCTCGCGATCGGCACGCCCGCTTACATGAGCCCGGAGCAGGGCGGCAGCGGCGGCCCCATCGACGGCCGCACCGACCTCTACAGCCTCGGCTGCGTGCTCTACGAGATGCTCACGGGGGCGCCGCCCTTTCCCGGCGGCACCCCGCAGGCCGTCCTGGCCCGGCACGCCGCCGAGCGACCGTCACCCGTGCGCCTCCCGCGGCCGTCGGTGCCCGTGTCGGTGGACGCGGCCGTGGCCCGCGCGCTCGCCAAGCTCCCGGCCGACCGGTTCCCCACCGCGCAGCAGTTCGCCGAGGCACTGGAGGGCGTCTCCGGGCCGTTCCCCGCCGCCGCGCCGCCCGCGCCGTCGCGGCTCCGCCGGGCCGGGCTCGCCGCCGGAATCGCCGGGGTCATCGCGATCGGCGCGTTCGCCGCGCTCCGCGCCCGCGCCGGAGGGACCGACACGAACACGGCCGCCACAATGTCCGTGGCGGTCCTGCCCTTCGTCACGGACACGCTGACGGCCGCGGCAGGCTCCCCGGAAGTCGAGAAGCTGCTCCGGGACGCCATGGAGTGGCTCCCCCACGTCGCCGCCATCGATGGACGCGACCTCGCCGCGGCGAACCCGGCGTGGACGACCGGCGATCTCTCGGGTGTCCTTCGCGGCGCGCGCAAGATCGGCGCGCGGTATCTGCTGGTGACCGCCGAGCAGACGGGCGGCGGCGCGGCCCGGCTGACCGCGGAGCTGTACCGGACCGAAGACGACCGGCGGCTGGCCAAGGCGGAGGAGCCCGCCGAGCCGGATTCGCTCGGCGACGCCGTGGACCGGCTGGCGCGGGACGTCCTCGGTCCGCTGATCGAGCAGGAGCGGCTGCTCGGCGACGATCGCGGCTGGATTCTCTCGGGGACCGTGTCGGCGCGGGCTTTGGGGCAGCTGATCCAGGGACAGGCCGCGTTCGCGCGGGGCAGCTTCGACGACGCCGCCACGGCGTTCGCGCGGGCGGTCGAGGCCGACTCCGACTGCGGGCTCTGCTATCACCGGCTGAGCACGGCGGACGAGTGGCGGCACGACTTTCCGGCCTCGATGGCGGCAGTGCTCGCGGGGCTGGCGCGGGGGCCGCGGCTCCGGCCGCATTCGGCGGACCTGCTGGCGGCGCAGCGATACTACATGATGGGACAGGGCGACAGCGCGATCGCCGCGTTCCAGGAGCTGGTGCTCGACCGCCCCGACGCGAGCGACGGGTGGCTCGGGCTGGCCGAGTCCTTGTTCCACTATGCGGGCTATGCCGGGCACCACGCGACGGACGCCCGCGGGGCCTTCGCGAAGCTCTACCTGCTGGACAGCGCGGTGGCGGCCATCACGGCCTACCACCTGGTGGACCTGGCGATAGTGGACAGCCAGCCGAAGGAGGCCCGGGCGTGGCTGGACCGCATGCCGGCGGAGCAGCCATGGCGAACGATGCGGGAGTCCGCGCTGGCGCTCCGATTCGGCGACTCCACCGCGCACCGGCTGGCCCTGGCGCGGCTCGGGCGGGGCCCCCGCCAGGCGATCGCGCAGCTGGTGCAGATCTGGATGCACGGGCCGCTCAACCCGGCGCTCGCCGACACACTCGCGTCCCTGCTCATCGGGCCGATGGCGACGCCCGCCGACCGGGTCCGGGGCGCGCAATACCGCCTCGCCGCCCTGGCCGCGGAGGACCGCTGGCCCGAGGCGCTGGCCGCATGGCGATCCGTAAGAAAGGACCGGCCGTTCGACGCGTGGTTGGTGCAGGCGGCCTTCGCCGGCTTCCGGGCGGACTCCGCGGTCCGGCCGATGTTCGGCTATGCCGAGGGTCTCGTCGCCCGGGGAGAGTCGCCCGATTTCCGGCGCCCGCCGTGGGACCCGCTCCAGGAGCCGTTCTTCGCGCTGGTGCATCGGGCGGCCATGAGCGGTGACTCCGCGGCGGTCCAGCGCCTGCTCGAGCACATCGCGGCCGCGCCGGCGGATCCCCAGGGCTCCTACCCGGTGCAGGAGTCGCTCGGCGCCGCGCTCGAGGCCCGGCTCGCCCTGCTGGCCGGCGACACGGCGGGCGCCGCGGCCTCCCTGGGGCGGGCAGTGTCCCGGGTGCACGGCCCGGGCGATGGGTTCTTTCCGATGACGTCGATGGCGCCGGAGCGGCTCCGCCTCGCCGAGCTCCTCGCCGCGACGGGTCAGCGGGTGGCCGCGGAGCGGTGGCTCGGCTCCTTCTCGGAGACATGGGCCGTCGCCGACGCGATGTTCGCCCCCCACGTGCGGGCCCTCCGAGCCCGCCTGCAGATGCCGTCCTCACCCCCACCGGCAGAGAGGCCACGATGAACGGAGACACGACCCGAATCGAGAAGGCGCTGGGGAACCTGGCGCTGATGGCGGATCAATCGGTCAAGCAACAGTCGCCCAAGCTGTCGCTCCCCCAGATCAAGGGGCTGGACGACGTCACCGCCATGCTCGCGACCTACGCGTTCGATCTGGCGCGGCGGATGGAGTACCTCTACCTCATCACCGCCGAGTTCGGCCCCAAGGGGAGCCCGAAGCTGGCGCGCCGGCTCAATAAGGAGCGCGCCCTGTTGAACGAGGGCACG
>DASWAI010000208.1:0-1733 GCA_036391215.1 Gemmatimonadales bacterium | reverse complement strand
GCATCGTGCTGGCGGGCGAGCAGCTGCTCCCGCGCATCGGCTACGCGGCGGATCAGGCGCGCTGGCGCTGCCCGGCGGTCACGCCGTCTGAAACCCCTTCCGGGGCAGCGCCTGCCAGGTCTGGGGCCGGCCGCGCCAGGTGAGCAGCGCCACCAGTCGCCACCAGACGTGCAGCGGCCGGAACAGGAAGGTCTCGAGCACGGCGCTACCCAGCAGCCTCAGGAGCTGGCCCGGCTCGCGGTAGCGCCGGAACGATATCTCTTCGAGGACGAGGCTCCCCAGCGACAGGCAAAGGCCGTACACGAACGAGGCCGTGAAGAAGAGCAGGAAGAAGTGCCAGTTGACCAGGCCGATCGCCCAGCCGAACGGCAGGATCACCAGCCCGGCGATCTCCACCAGCGGGGCGAGATACTCGAACACCATGTAGTACGGCAGGGCCAGCAGCCCGATCCGCCCGTAGCGCGGGTTGCCGATCATCCCGCGATTGTGCTCCAGGGTCTCCCCCAGCCCGCGTTGCCAGCGCTCGCGCTGGCTCCTGAGGCTCCTCAAGGCTTCGGGACATTCAGTCCAGCAGACCGGGTCCGGCACGAAGACGACCCGGTAGGGCCGCCGGGCCCGTCGCAGCATCTCATGCATCCGGACGATCACATCGATGTCCTCGCCGACGGTGTCGTGCCGGAAGCCCCTGATGCCGATCAGCGCATCCGTCCGGAAGACGCCGAACGCTCCCGACACGATCGTGAGCGAGCGCAGCTCGCTCCAGCCCACCCGGCCGAAAAGGAAGGCCCGGAGGTACTCCAGCGCCTGTGCCGTCGCCAGCGGGCTTTTCGGAAGCCCGACCTTCAGGACCTTCCCGTTCGTCACCTGGCAGCCGTTGGCGATCCGGACGGTACCGCCGGCAGCCACGGTTTCGCCCGGGTGCGGCAGGATGGCGTTCATCATCGCCAGCACCGCGTTGCCCTCGAGCACCGTGTCCGCATCGATCACGGTGACGTAGGGCGCGGACGCCAGGTTGATCCCGGCGTTGATCGCGTCGGCCTTCCGGCCGTTGGCCTTGTCCAGCACCCAGAGCTGCGGGTACTCGGGACTCCAGTAGATCCCCCGCACGGGCCTGCACTCGATTCGCTGCCAGTAGACGCGGGGCGTCCGCCGCAGCCCGAACTCCCGGATCAGCCGCTCGAGCGTGCCGTCGCTCGAGCCGTCGTTCACGACGACGACCTCGAGCTTCGGATACTGGAGCGTGAGGAGCGCGCGCACCGACTCGACGATGGACTTCTCCTCGTTGTACGCCGGCACCAGGATCGAGATCGGGGGCGCGAGGCCGGACTCCCGGATGTGCCTGAAGTCCTCGAACCGGATCGCCCGCAGGCGCCGGCGCACCGCCCGGAACGAGAGGAGCAGCAGCACGAGGTAGATCGTGTTGAGCGCGAGGAAATAGCCGGTGATGAGGAGGGAGAAGAGGACGAACTCCTCGCTCAGCCGGACCAGCAGGGCGCTCATCTGGCGGCCTCCGGGGACGGGGCGGTCGTGAACAGCACCTGGGTGGCCATGTCGCGCACGAAGGGATTGGCGTCGCCGAGCGCGCGCTCGAGGGCCGCGCGGCCGGCGTCGCTCAGCCGGGCCAGTGCCTCGCCGGCGCGGTGGCGGACCCAGTAGGCGGGATCGCCCATCGCCCGCTCGAGACGGGGGATGGCCCGCGCGTCACCCAGGGAGCCGAGGGAGCGGGCGGCGAG
>DASWAI010000207.1:0-11339 GCA_036391215.1 Gemmatimonadales bacterium | reverse complement strand
TGACGAAGAGCGACGTGCTCGGGTATCTGGAGGCGCCGACGGCGCCGACGGCGCCGCCTGCCCCGGCCGGGGCCGCTCCGGCTCCGGCACGGCCGGCGGCCGCTCCCGCGCCGGCCCCCGCCCTCGCCGGGCCGGGGGCCGAGGCATGGCCCGGCGACCGGGTCGAGCCGTGGTCGCGGATCCGGAAGCTCACGGCCGATCACATGGTGATGTCGCGGCGGGTCTCGCCCCACGTGAACACCATCTTCGAGATCGACTACACCCGCGTCGCGCAAATCAGATCGAAGCGGAAGCAGGAGTTCGCCTCCCGCGGCGTCAACCTGACGTACCTCGCGTTCATCGCCAAGGCGATCGCCGACAACCTCCGGCGCCACCCCGTCGTGAATTCCGCCGTCGGGGCCGACGCGACGATCTTCCGCCAGGACGTCAACCTCGGGATTGCGGTGGCGCTCGACTGGGGGCTCATCGTGCCGGTCGTCCGGCACGCGGACGAGCTGTCGCTCGCCGGGATCGCGCGGGCCATCAACGATCTGGGCGAGCGCGCGCGGGCCAAGCGGCTGAGCCCGGACGAGGTGCAGAAGGGCACCTTCACGATTACCAACCCCGGCGTGTTCGGGTCGCTGATCGGCACGCCGATCATCAACCAGCCGCAGGCGGCCATCCTGTGCGTCGGGTCGATCACCAAGCAGCCGGCGGTGCTCACGGTGGACGGCACGGACGCGCTGGCGATCCGGCTCATGGGCATGCTGTCGCTCGCCTTCGATCACCGAATCGTCGACGGCGCGGACGCCGACCGCTTCATGGCCGACGTGAAGCGCACGCTGGAGGATTTCCCGGAGGATGCCGGCTGAGATGGCCCGGGCGCTCTCGGTCTCCCGCGTGACCGTGCCTCCGGCGCACGAGCCCGAGTATCTCCGGGTGGTGGGGGAGCTGGCCCGGCTGTCCGAGGCGCGCGGCCGCCGGCTCTGGGTGTTTCGGGCGCGGGGGCGGAGCGGGTCGTTCCTCGAGTGCAGCGAGAGCCGGACGGTCGAGTCGCATCGCGCCGAGGCCGGGCCGCGGGAAGACGACGAACGCGGGCTGGAGGCCCGGCTCCGCCAACTCGCGACGTACGCGCCGGACGCCTGGGAGCTCTGGGAGGAGGTCTCGCTCTGACATGCCGCGTCGCATCATCGAGGTCAACGGGGATCAGTGGATAGTGTCGGTCAGCGGGCGGGTGACGCAGTACGTGAAGGACGAGCTGGGGCTGGTATTCGCCCGCGGAACCGGCCCGGCGCGGGAGCGGCGTGTCGTCCGATACTCGCCCCTGGGGGCCAAGAGCTCCGAACTCGCGCTCTCGGAGCTGACCGACGCGCAGCTGCGCTCGCTGCTCGCCCACTCGCAGCCCGCCTGGACCGCCCCCGAGACGGAGTACCGCGCGTGACCGAGGGTGACAGTGCCCGGGGTCCGATCATCGACCTCCATGTCCACTCGACCGCCTCGGACGGCGAGCTGTCCCCCGAGGCGGTGGTGGGCCGGGCCGCGCGCGCCGGACTCGCGGCCATGGCGCTGACCGACCACGACACCCTCGGCGGCGTGCCCGCGGCCATCGCGGCCGGTGCGCGGCTTGGCGTACGGGTGGTGGGTGGCTGCGAGTTCTCGGTCGCGGCGCCCTGGGGAGAGATGCACGTACTCGGCTATTTCCTCGCGCCGGGCATCGAGGTCCTGGAAGCCTTCCTGACCGACTGCCGGGCCGACCGAGCGCGCCGGGGCCGGGCCATGGTGGATCGGCTCCACCGGCTGGGCATCCCGGTGAGCCACGAGGACGTGCTCGCGGAGGCCGAGGGCGGGGCCGTGGGCCGGCCGCACGTGGCTCGGGCCCTCCTCCGCCGGGGCCAGGTGGCCAGCGTGGGCGAAGCGTTCGACCGGTACCTGGGCCGGGGCCGGCCCGCGTTCGTGGAGAAGTCGCTGCCCGGCTTCGCCGAGGTCGCCGACCTCGTGCACCGGGTGGGCGGCGTGGTCTCCGCCGCCCACCTCAAGGATCGCGGCAGCCGGAGCGTGCTCCTGCACCTCCGGGAGTCCGGGCTCGATGCGGTGGAAACCCGGCACCCGAGCCACGATCCGGACGTCCGCGCCCGGCTCACCGAATTCGCCCTCGACCTGGGCCTCCGGCGCACCGGCGGCAGCGACTGGCACGGCGACCCGGTCGGCGACGAGACTCACGGGGCGCTCGGCTCGCAGAACGTTCCGCTGGCGTGGCTCGAGGCGCTCGAGGCGGCCCGTCCGCCGGTGGCGCCGGCGCCGGCGACACCCTGACGTCCTGATGGCCCGCTCGTTCGACTTTCGCGATCGCGTCGTGCTGGTGACCGGCGTCGGACGCGCAGGCCAGATCGGCAATGCCGTCGCCCTCGCGTTCGGCCGGGCCGGCGCCAAGCTGGTGGTGGCCGACCTCAACGCCGTGGGCGTCGCGGAGCGGGCGCGCGAGTTCGCGGCCGCCGGCATCGAGGCCCGTCCCTGCGCCGGCGACCTGACGCTCCCCGATATCGCGGCCCTCGCGGTGGAGACCGCCCAGCGCGCATTCGGCCGGCTGGACGTGGTCGTCAATCTCGCCGGGGGGCTCACGACGTACGGTCCCATCGAGCGCACCGGCGTCCACGACTTCGATCGCGAGATCGCGATCAACCTCAAGACCACCTTTCTCGTCTCGCAGGCCGCGGTGGCGGCGCTCGCCGCCACCCGGGGCGCCATCGTCAACGTGGCGTCGATCGCGGTGCTCGAGCCACAGGCGCCCATGGCGGCCTATGTGGCCGCCAAGGCGGGTATCGCCGGCCTCACCCGGAGCCTCGCCCTGGAACTCGGCGATCGGGGCATCCGGGTGAATGCCATCGCTCCGGGGATGGTCCGTACCGGAGACAACGTCGCGGCGGTCGGGACCGCGGCCGCGTACGTGGAGCTCTCCGCGATCGCGGACGGCGTTCTCTCGCTCGCGGATCCCGCCGCGACGACGACCGGCGAGATCCTCCCGATCAGGCCCTCGGCCGGCTGACCATGGAGCTCGCGGGCCGCGTCGCGCTCGTCACCGGTGCGGGCCGCCGGCTGGGCCGGGCGCTCGCCGCGGCGCTGGCCGACCGCGGGATGACTCTGGCGCTCCACCACCACGCCTCCGGCGCGGGGGCGCGCGCGCTCCGCGACCAAATCCGCGCTTCCGGCGGCCGGGCCGAATGCTTCGCCGCGGACCTCGCCGACGCCCGGGCCGCCCGAGACCTGCCGGGCCGGGCCGTCGAGACGTTCGGGCGGCTCGACGTGCTGATCAACTCCGCGGCCGTCATGCACCGGCTTCGCTTCGAGGAGACGACGCCGGAGCAATGGGACGGGATCCTCGACCTCAACCTGCGGGCGGCCTTCTTCTGCACCCAGGGCGCGGCCGCCGCCCTGCGGGAGGCGCGGGGCAAGGTGGTCAACATCGCGGATCTCGCCGGCCTCGAGCCGTGGGCCGCCTACGCGGCCCACTCCATCAGCAAGGCCGGCGTCGTGATGCTGACGAAGGTGCTGGCCCTGAGCCTGGCCCCCGACGTGACCGTGAACGCGGTGGCACCCGGCGCCGTGCTGGTGCCGGAGGACTACGACGAGGCGGCGCGGAGCTGGCTCGCGCGCTCCACGCCGCTCGGCCGCCTCGGAAGTCCGTCGGATGCCGTCGGCGCGGTGCTGTACCTGCTGGAGGGCGCGGACTACGTGACGGGAACCACGCTGGTGGTGGACGGTGGCAGACTCATCCGGACCGACCGAAGCGACCGTTTCCCTTAGCACGGTCGTCGTCGTGGGCGGCGGGTGCTACGGGACGTTCTACGTGGGCCAGCTCGAGCGCGCGCGGGCGCGCGGCGCCGCCGTCTACGGCCGGCTGCTGGTCGTGGATCGCGATCCTCGTTGCCGCGTCGCGGCACTCCCGGCCGACCCCGCCCGGGAACTCGTGGTTGCCGAGTGGGGCGCGTTCTTCGACCGGTTCCTGGCCGGACCCGGGCCAGCGTCCGGACCTCCCGACGTCATCGTCCCTTCGCCCCTGATGCCGCACCTGATGCACGAGTGGCTGGTCCGCGGCGCCCGCGCCCGCTGGCCGGGCCGGACGGTTGCATCCCGTCCGCTGGACGTGCCCGTGGGCACGCCGTACGAGACCGCGGGGCCGGACGGCTCCCGGTACGTGTCCTTCGCGGACTGGCTCTGTCCCGTGCACTGCATCGAGCCCGCGCTCTGCCCGGTCATTCGCGCGCCGCGGACCTGGGAGATGAGCGAGGCGGTCGCCGCGGCGACGGAGCGGCTCGGGCAGACCCGCCGGGTCGCGGGACCGGTGCTCTTCGTGTGCCGCCACCGGGTCTATGGCGTGGGGGTGTTCGACGTCAGCAGCGTGCTCGACGGCGGGCGCGCCGTCGAAGCGGCCGGAGGGACGGGTGAGCCTGTGGACATCGTGGTCGGGACGGTCTCGTCGTGCCATGGTGCGGTGAGCGTGCTGCACCTCGGGCGGGCCTGAGCCGCTCTGCCGCGCTCGTTCCGGGAACCGTGCCGGGTTTAATATTCAAGACTGTTTCGAGGATCCGGGATCATGATCGAGCGCCATGTGTTCGACGTCATCATCGTGGGCGGCGGCCCGGCCGGGCTCTGCGCCGCCATGTACGCCGGGCGCGGCATGCTGCACACCGTCCTGCTCGAGCGGGGCGTGCCCGGCGGCGAGCTGCTCAACACCGAGTGGATCGAGGACTATCCCGGCTTCCAGAAGATCAAGGGCCGCGAGCTGGCCGAGCTGATGACGGCGCACGCCAAGGCGTTCGGCGCCCACCTGCGGCAGGAGAACGTCGAGAGCATCACGCGGCGGGACGACGGCAGCTTCGAGGTCGCGACGTCCCACGGGGTCGTCTTCGAGGCGCCGGCGGTCATCCTCACGGCGGGCGGTACCCCGAGCAAGCTCGGTGTGCCGGGCGAGCTGGAGTACGCCGGCCGGGGCGTGTCCTACTGCGCGGTGTGCGACGGCGCGTTCTTCAAGGGCGAGACCATCGCGGTCGTGGGGGGGGGCGACGCCGCGGTGGAGGAGGCCGAGTACCTCACCCGCTACGCGGAGAAGGTGTACGTCATTCACCGCCGCGACCGGTTCCGGGCGTCGAAGCTCCTCCAGGAGCGGCTCTTCGCGAACCCCAAGATCGAGGTGGTCTGGAACCGCCGCGTCCGCGAGCTGGTCGGCGGTCCCGTCGGCCTCGCCACGATCGAGCTGGAGGACACCGTCACCGGCGCGCGCTCGTCGCTCGCCGCCAGCGGCTGCTTCGTCTTCATCGGGTTCAAGCCGAACTCCGGGCTGGTCCGGGGGCACCTGAAGCACGACGAGAGCGGCTACATCATCACCGACGACCGGATGATGACCTCGATCCCAGGCCTGTTCGCGGCCGGGGATCTCCGAGTGCAGCTCACCCGCCAGGTCACGACCGCCGTCGGCGACGCCACCACGGCCGCGATCGCTGTCGAGAAGTTCCTCACCGAGCGGAAAGCGCGCGCCGAACGGAAGACCGAAGTCGGTGTCTGAGCCGGAAATCGTTCAGCTTCCCAACGGCCAGTTCGTCGAGAACTGCTGGCTCATCGCCGACCCGCGCACCCGCGAGGCGGTGATGATCGACCCCGGCGAGGAGCCGGCCATGTTCCTCGCCGAGCTCGACACCCGCCGCTGGACCCTGACGGCGATCTGGCTCACTCACGCGCACATCGATCACATTCTGGGAGTGGCCGCCGTCAAGCGCGCCACCGGTGCGCCGGTGTTCCTGCACCCGGCGGACCGACCGCTGTACGACGCGCTTCCCGACCAGGCCGGCTGGTTCGGAATGCGGCCGGAAACGCCACCCGCGCCCGATCACGAGCTGGCGGCGGGCCGCCGGCTGACGGCGGGCGGTTTCGAGTTCGAGGTGCGGCACACGCCGGGCCACTCCCCCGGGAGCGTCAGCTTCGTGGGGCAGGGCACGATCTTCGGCGGCGACGTGCTGTTCAACGGGTCGATCGGACGGACCGATCTGCCGGGCGCCGACTCCGCCACGCTCATGCAGTCGATCCAGCGGGAGTTCCTGTCGCTTTCGGATTCAACCGTCGTGCGGAGCGGCCACGGCCCGGAAACGACCATCGGGATCGAGCGGCTGACCAATCCGTTCCTGACGGGGGCGTATCGGCTTGAGTAGCGCCGTCCGGCATGGGGAGGGGCGGACGGACGACCCCGCAGCAGTCCCGGCGGGAGTCCCGCGTCCCGCGGCCCTCGCCTGCCAGCGCTGTGGGTTCCCGGTGTCCGACCGGGCCTGGGGCTGCAAGAACCCGTGCGCCAACTGCGGGACGGTTTATCCTCTCGGCGACTGCTCCGACTGAACGGGACCGTGACGATCGAGCCCGCCCGCGCGTCCCTATATTGGAACCTGCTTCGAGCCCGGGATACCGCATGCTGCTGAACCGCGCGGCGCTCGCCCTCGCCACGCTCGCGTTGCTCGCCACCGCTCCGGCGCGGGCGCAGTCGCTGTCCGGCGTGCTGCAGGACAGCCTGTTGTACGACGGGCCTCTGCCCAACGCGACGATCCGCATCGAGGGCCTCCGGAAAGAGGCCCGGACCGACCTGCTCGGGCGGTTTCGCTTCGACAGTGTGCCCGCTGGCACCTACCGGCTGACCTTCAGCCACCCCGCGTTCGACCATGCCGGGGTCGGCGCGCCCCGCTGGCGCGTCGATCTTCCCGCCCAGGGCCTCCAGGGGGTCCTGCTCGCCACGCCGTCCCCCGACACCCGCTACGGCAAAGTCTGCCCCGCCCGGCGCGGGGAGGGCCAGGGGTATCTGGTCGGGATGGTCCGGGACGCGGCCGCCGACTCCGGCCTCCCCGGAGCAGTGGTGAACGCGATGTGGGCCCAGATCACGGTGAGCCGGGCGACGGGGGTGCAAACCCTCAGGCAGAGCGTGCGCGCGGAAACGGATGCCCACGGCCAGTTCGTGCTGTGCGGCGTCCCGAACGACGGCCAGGTCACCGCGTGGGCCACCTTCGGCGGCGCTTCGACCGGGCTGGTCACGGTCGCCCTCAACCGCCATCCGCTCGCGGCGCGCGAGTTCCTCGTCGCCACCAAGGCGCTGACCGCCACGGCCACGGCCGCCGACAGCGCCGTGCTGGCCGCGCGGCTGGAGGGCGTGGTGAAGAACATCGACGGCGACCCGATCGCCGACGCCCGGGTGTACGTCATGGGCAGCCGCGTCGTGGCCAGGACCACGGCCTCGGGGGCGTTCTCGCTCGGCGGCCTGCCGGGCGGCACGCAGGTCGTCCAGGCGACCGCGCTCGGCTACGAGCCTGGGCGGCAGAACGTGGACCTCAAGCCCGGCGCCGGGCGCCGCACGGAGATCGTGCTCGGCCGGAGCGTCCAGCGGCTCCAGCCGCTGGAGGTCGTGGGCAAGATGGGGAAGGACGAATCGTCGTTCCTGGACCGCGCCAAGCGCGGCTTCGGCTACTTCATCACCGAGGACGACATCAAGAAGCGCGACCCGGCCATCTTCGAGGACATCATCCGCGGGGTGCCCGGCATGCAGGTGGTGCCGGTGGGGCAGGGATACCGCATCATCTCGTCCCGCGGCATGACCGACCTGCTGAGCGACTGCCAGCCCGCCTACTTCGTGGACGGCTCGCCTTTCTACGTGGATGGGTCCAACGGGGATCCGTTCCCGGTCGCGCCCACCGAGATCCTGGGGATCGAGGTCTACGCCGGCGCCGCCGGGGTCCCGATCGAGTTCCAGCGGAACCAGAACGGCGGGTGCGGCGTCATCGTGATCTGGACCAAGCGCGGCGGGCCCAGGCGGTAGAAGGACCTCACGCCCTCGGTGCTGCGGGCGGCGGCGGAGCGATGCCGACCAGCAGCACCGTGCGCTCCAGTGCCTCGTCCACGCCGTGGGGGACGCCGGCGGGCGCCCACACGAGCGTTCCCGGTCCGGCGACGCGCGTCTCCGTTCCCACCGTCATTCTCGCCTTTCCCGAGACGACGAGATAGAATTTGTCCGCGCCGGCATGCGTGTGGGCGGCCTGGCGCTGGCCCGGCTCGAAGCAGTTGAGGCCCAGGAAGAGCTGGGCGCCGCGGACGAGATCGGCCTTCGCGAACGTCGCGGGGCGAAAGCCTGCGGCCGACGCCGGATCGAGGAAGTAGGTCATGCCTGTCAAGCTACTAGCTGGCAGCCAGTAGCCAATAGCTAACGCGAACGGCCCTCCAATGCCCTTCCGCATCGAACGCGATCCCCTCGGCGAGAAGCCCGTGCCTTCGGGAGCGCTCTACGGCATCCAGACGCTCCGCGCGGCGGAGAATTTTCCCATCTCCGGGCTCCGGCCGCTGCCGGTGTTCGTGGACGCGGTGGTCTGGATCAAGCGCGCCGCGGCGCTCACCCACAAGCAGACCGGTCGGCTGGACGGCCGGCTGGCCGACGCCATCGTCCAGGCCGCCGACGAAGTGCTCGGCGGCCAGCACCGCGACCAGTTCATCGTGGACGTCTACCAGGCGGGCGCGGGCACCAGCCACAACATGAACAGCAACGAGGTTCTGGCCAACCGGGCGAACGAGCTCCTGGGCGGCGAGCGGGGGACCTACACGCCGGTGCATCCCAACGATCACGTCAACATGGCGCAGAGCACCAACGACGTGATTCCCACCGCCATGCGACTCGCGGCGCTGGCGACGCTCCCGGCGCTGCTGGGGTCGCTCGACCGGCTGGCCGAGGTCCTGCTCGCCAAAGGCGATGCGTTCGATCATATCGTGAAATCGGGACGGACGCACCTCCAGGATGCGACGCCCATCCGTCTCGGCCAGGAGTTCCGCGCCTACGGCCGGACCGTGGCCCGGCACCGGGTGAAGCTGGAGCAGGCGGCGGAGTGGCTGCGGGAGCTGAACATCGGCGGCACCGCGGTGGGGACGGGGATCAATGCGGAGCCGGAGTACCCCCGCCTCATGGTCGCCCACCTCCGCGAGATGACCGGGCTGCACCTCGAGGAGGGGAAGGACCGCGTCCAGCTGATGCAGTCCATGGGCGACGTGGCCACCTTCAGCGGAGCGCTCCGGGCCTACGTGCTGGACCTCCAGAAGATCGCCAACGACATCCGACTGCTCGCATCGGGGCCGCGAACCGGGCTCGCCGAGATCGTGCTTCCGGCGGTGCAGCCCGGGTCGAGCATCATGCCCGGCAAAGTGAACCCGTCGATCGCCGAGATGGTGAACCAGGTGTGCTACCAGGCCGTCGGCCTCGACCTCACGGTGGCGATGGCGGCCGAGGCGGGACAGCTGGAGCTGAACGTGATGATGCCGGTGATCACGCACAACATCGTGTTCGCGATGATCATCGTGGGCAACGCGAGCCGCGTGCTGGCGGACAAGTGCGTGGCCGGCATCGAGCCGGACGAAGCCCAGTGCGCCTACTGGCTCGAGCGCAGCCCAGCGCTCGTCACGGCGCTCGCCCCCGAGATCGGCTACGCGGAGGCCGCCAAACTGGCCAAGGAGGCGCTGGCGACCGGGCTCACGGTTCGCGAGCTGGTCCTCAAGAAGAAGCTCCTCGAGGGGGCGAAGCGCGATGCCGTACTCGATCTCCGGGCCATGACCGAGCTGGGCGTGCCCGGGGGCAAGGGGATACCGGCGGGCGGCTGACCGAGCCATATTGCGGCATGCGGGTCACCACCTGGACCGAATACAGTCTCATCATCTCCCTCCATCTCGCCCGGCGCGGGCGCAGCGCCGTCGAGCCGGTGGCGGCCCGCGAGCTCGCGGACGCCGAGCGGCTGCCGGCCGACTACGTGGAGCAGATCCTGCTCCGCCTGCGCCGCGCCGGGCTGGTCGAGAGCGTCCGCGGGGCCAAGGGCGGGTATTACCTCGCGCGCGATCCCTCCGCGATCTCGGTCCGCGACGTGATGACTGCGTCGGAGCACCAGACCTTCGAAGTGAACTGCGAGTCGCATCCGGTGGACGCGGAACGCTGTCACCCCGCCTCCTCGTGCAGCATCCGCCCCGTCTGGCACGCGCTGCAGCAGCGGGTGGACGAGCTGCTCGGCGGCATCACGCTGGCGGACCTGATGAGGCAGGAGCCCCAGGTCCAGGAGCTGGTGACGATACAGCAGTGAGCAGTGAGAAGGTAAGGAGTGAGCTGTGAGGGGGCCCGGGGATACACCCGCCGGCCCCTTCTCGCTTCTCCCTTCTCACTATCTTTCCCCCATGGCCTCCTCCCTCTCACCGGCCGAGCTGCTTCGTTACGCGCGCCACTTGTCGTTGCCCGGCGTGGGCCGGGACGGGCAGGCGCGGCTCAAGGCCGCCCGGGTCGTGGTCATCGGCGCCGGTGGGCTCGGCTCGCCGGCGGCGCTGTATCTGGCGGCGGCCGGGGTCGGGACGCTCGGCCTGGTGGACTTCGACCGGGTGGACGTCACCAACCTCCAGCGCCAGATCCTCCACCAGACCGGGGACGTCGGCCGGCCGAAGGTCCTCTCGGGCGCGGAGCACCTCGCCGGCCTGAACCCGCACGTGCAGGTGGTCCCCATCGAGCAGCGGCTCGGCGCCGCCAACGCCCGCGAAATTCTCCGGGACTTCGATGTCGTCGTAGACGGTAGCGACAACTTCCCCACCCGCTATCTGGTGAACGACGTCTGCGTCTGGCTGGGGAAGCCGCTGGTGTACGGGAGCATCTTCCGCTTCGAGGGCCAGGCTTCGGTCTTTCACGCGGCAACGGGTCCGTGCTATCGCTGCCTCTACGCCGAGCCGCCGCCGCCGGAGCTGGTGCCCAACTGCGCGGAGGGCGGCGTCCTCGGGGTGCTGCCGGGTGTCATCGGCAGCATCCAGGCGCTGGAAGCGATCAAGCTGGTGCTGGGCGAGGGGACCTCGCTGATCGGTCGCCTGGTCGTGTTCGATGCCCTCGGCCTGCACTTCCGGGAGCTGCGACTGGCCAAGGATCCGGAGTGCCCGGTTTGCGGCCTCCAGCCGTCGATCACCCAGCCGGTCGACTACGAGGCGTTCTGCGCAGGCGTCGGGCATGACGCGGTGGAGGAGGCCGAGATATCATCCCGCGACCTGGCCGCCGCGCTCCAGGGCCGGGCCGGATCGGTGCAGATCGTGGACGTGCGGGAGCCGTGGGAATGGGAGCTGGCCCGGATCGAGGGCGCATCGCTGCTCCCGCTGGGCGAGCTGCCCGGCAGGCTGGCCGAAGTGGACCCTCGAGTGGACATCGTCACCGTTTGTCATCACGGGTTGCGGTCACTGCATGCCCGTGAGCTGCTCCGTGCCGCCGGCTTCACCCGGGTGCGGAGTCTTGCAGGCGGCATTGACCAGTGGGCCCGGGACGTCGAGCCCGATATGGCGAG
>DASWAI010000206.1:0-15492 GCA_036391215.1 Gemmatimonadales bacterium | reverse complement strand
CCTCGGCTGCTCCGCTGGCGTGGATGCCTGCGAGCACGCGGCCGCCACCAGGAGGGCCGCGCAATACAGGTCCCGGCGGTAACTCACGGCAGCGCGCTCACGGCAAACGTCTCCGTGAGCGTGACCGGTAGCGGTGTGGGCGCGAAGGCCCCGGCAAGCGTGAGCTTGGTGGTCATCGAGTAGCCCCCGCCGAGATAACGGCCGTCCGGGGCGACGTAGTGGGCGCCGGTGCCGGATCCCGAGCCTTCGATCTGCGCCGGACCGGCGGGCGTCTGCTGGGTGCCGCTCACGTTGGAGGTGAAGGCCGTCTCCACCTTCACCGCCTTACCCTCGCGGCGGGCCTCGGTCGCTGTGGCCTTGTAGGTGGTGACCCGGTTGACGGTCATGGTGCCCCCGCCCACGGCGTTCGATGTCCGGGTCGTGTCGGTCCAGCCGTCTCCGACCTTGAGGCCGGGCCGGAGGCCGGGATACAACCGGGAAACGACGTCCGTCAACTGGGGCGCCAGCGGCGTGTCACGGAGCGCTTTGACGTCCCGCACGCGGCCGGCCCGATCCAGCAGGCCGTGCAGCGGCGTGCCTCGCGCGCTGTCGAGCACGGCCTGGGGGACCGGCGCGGAATCGGCGCGCATCGAATCCACCACGGCATCGAGCACCTTGCCGTCCGTGGTGTCGATCAACGTGACCGAGAGGAAGGTCGAAACCGAGAAGCGCTGCTGCTGCTGGCCGCCGCCGATGGCCGACGCATCCACCGCCTGATCGATGGTCTGGTCGATGCGGTAGTGCATCTTGGCGGCCGGTGCGCCGGCGGTCGCCGCACCGGCGAGCGCGAGGAGCGCGAGAGCACGAGGTGTCATGCTGGCCCCGAATCGTTGTGGGACTGCAAGGGACTGCCCCCCGGGATTGAGCCCGGAGGGCAGAACGGGTCGAGCCGTAAGCCGAGTTCTGTTCTCCCGCGCTTGCGCGCGGGAGGATGGTCATCTGTCTGGAACGACCGTCGCCGGCCGTCTCGAGCGGCCTACCCGCGGCTCGCCCCTCGCTTACGCTCGGGACCTTGTGGTGTGGGTCACACCTCGCCGCTTATTTGGCCTTGCTCCGACTGGGGGTTGCCGTGCCACCATCCGTTGCCGGCGGTGCGGTGGGCTCTTACCCCACCTTTTCACCCTTACCCCTCGCTTGCGCGCTGGGCGGTGTCTTTTCTGTGGCCCTGTCCGTCGCCTTGCGGCGCCCAGGCGTTACCTGGCAGTCTACCCGTTGGAGCTCGGACTTTCCTCGGGACGCCCAAAGGCGCCCGCGACCACCGCGCTCGACCCGCCCCGGAAACCTAACAGCCCGGCCCGCCTAGGGCCTACGGCCCCCCCGGCGGCGGCGCGCCGCCCGCCATCCCCTGCCCCGCCCTGACCGACCGATCGCGTCGCCGGAAGCGCGGGCGATGTCGAACGTGATCGCCCCGCGCGTGCTCCGGCGGGCCTCGCGGTGGGTGGGCGGAGCTACGTCGTCTGGATGCGATTCTGCGGCATAGCGTTGCGCTGCCGTGCCGCCCGGATCGGTTGAAGCCGCATTGAGACCGGACCGGTAGCTTGGCCGCCGCCCTCGAGGAGGTTCGGATGGCCCCGGTCGCCGCTCCCGCTCCGCCCGCCTCACCCACCGTTGCCGCCGTCCTGTTGCCGGCGGAGCGCTCGCGGGTGGATGCCGCGGGGAACGGCTGCTTCTGCGTGGTGCACCGGGATTCCATCCCCGACGCCCTGCGCGTCGTGCGGGAGCGGCCAGTGGATGCCGTCATCGTATCGGTGCATCGGTGCGCCCCGGAGCAGGTCGAGGCGATCGGCCAGCTGGTGCGCGACTTCCCCTGCATCCCGACGGTGGCCCTGCTCTCCCGCTACGACTCCGGCGCCACCGAGATGCTGCTTCGGCTCGGCGCCACCGGCGTGCGCCAGGTGGTGGATGTCACTTCACCCAACGGCTGGAGCCGGCTGCGCCAGCTCGTGGGTCAGCCGGCAACCCGGGCTGTCGCGCGCATCCAGGGACCGATCCTCGACGCGCTCCAGGACGCCCCTCCGGACGCACGCCTGTTCGTCGAGGCGCTGGTGCGCCTCGCGCCGGAGACACCCACCGTGCGGCGGCTTGCCGAGCGGCTGTTCGTGCGGCCCAGCACCCTGATGTCCCGCTTCGTCCGATCGGGCCTTCCGTCTCCCAAGAACTACCTGGCCGCGGTGCGCCTCCTGCACGCGGCCCTGCTCTTCGAGGTTGCCGGGCTCTCGGTCGCGGACGTGGCCTACCGGTTGGAGTATTCCTCGCCTCAGAGTTTCGGCCGGCACCTCCGGGCCATGCTGGGGATCACGGCGTCCGAATTCCGCGGCCGGTTCCCCTTCCCCGTGGCGCTCGAGCGCTTTGTTGAGCGGATGGTGCTGCCCTACGCGGTGATCTGGCGGCAGTTTCACCCGCTGCCAACTGGAAGTTGGGAGGACAACTACTAATGGCTGATCAGCTCTGCAGCCCCAGGGCCGAAGCGGTGGTCAGCGTGCGCACGGGGAAACCTGCTGCCTTCAGCCGCTCCCGGCCCCCCTGCTCCCGATCCACCACGGCCAGTACCCCGGCGACCGATCCCCCCGCGGCCGTCACCGCCTCGATCGCCTTGAGGGCCGAGCCGCCGGAGGTGATCACGTCCTCGACCACGACGACCGCCGCCCCCGGAGCAAAGTTCCCCTCGATCAGCCTCTGGGTCCCATGCTGCTTGGGCTCCTTGCGGACCGTGAACGCATCCATCGCCGGCCCGTCGGCGAAGCTTGCCGCGGCAATGGCGTACGCGACGGGGTCGGCTCCCAGCGTGAGCCCTCCGACGGCCGTTGCCCGCCATCCCGCTTCCCGGATGGCCCTGACGCCCTCACGGCCGATCAGCACCATGCCTTCGGCGGACATTGTGGTAAGGCGGCAATCGATGTAGTAGGACGAGCGTTGGCCGGAGGCGAGAACAAAGTCGCCATGACGCACCGACCGGGACAGCAGGAGTTCTTCTAGGCGGGTCACCGTGGGCCCTTGCGGAACAGGTTGGCCAGGAAACCTCCCTTCTGGCCACCTTCCTCCCGCACGGCCGTGCAGAATCCCCGGGCAAATTCGTCCACCGACTTGCTACGCTTGGCGAGATCGCGCTGGAGGCCGTTCATCACCGCGGCCTCCACCGCGGGCGAAAATCGGAGGCCCCGTACGGCCTGGTTGAGCGGGACCGGATCCTGAGAGAGTAGTTGCTGAAACAACTCCCTAGGGCTCTTCCCGGGGAATGGCAGGCACTCGGTCAGTAGGTAGTACGTGATGGTGGCGAGGCTGTAGACATCCGCCTGCTCGCCCACCAACTCGCCGCTCAAGGTCTCGGGAGCCACGTACTGGAGCGTGCCCACGAAGAATCCCGCTCGCGTGAGCCGTTCCTCCGCGCCTCCCTCCGCGTCGCGGGCGATGCCGAAGTCCAGCAGCTTCACCTGTTGCGTCGCCGGGTCGTACATGATATTCGCCGGCTTGAGGTCGCGGTGGATGATGCCGGCCCGGTGCGACACGGTGAGCGCCGCGCCCAGCTGCTCCACGATCGTCGCCACGACCGAAGGCGCCAGGTGACCCGACCGGGTAACGAAATTGCCGAGCGGCTCGCCCTCTGCCCACTCGAGCGCGAGGTAATGCAGCCCCTCGGCCTCACCGTAGTCGAACGTGCGGACGATGTTGGGATGGTTGAGGCGTCCGCCGAACTCCGCCTCGCGCAGGAAGCGCTTGACGGCGACCGGGTCCTTGGCGAGGCGTGGGATCAGCACTTTGACCGCGGCGGGGCCGCGCTCGGGATGTTCTGCGCGGTAGACGCCGGCAGTTCCCCCCTCGCCGACGTGCTTGACGAGGCGATATCCCGCCACCGTGCGACCGACGAGGGTTTCGGAGCTCATCGCGTGAGCCAACCTAGTAGGTCGCGGGAAAGCCAGCAAGCGCTCTCGAACGCAGGAGATAGAGCCCGTGTCGCTGCTTGACGCTCGTCGCGCGCAGCCGCTAACCTTCGCTCGCGAACCGCGGAGCCCGCGGGCGCTGGCCATCAACCCGGAGAGACGCATGCGGCACCTCGCGCTGGGGCTCCTGGTCGCAGGCGCTGCGGCGTGCGGCGGTGGGGCGGTGGGGCGGGGGCCCAGGAATCCCTCTCCGGCGGCGGACGATGTGCCCGCGCCCGCCTCGACGACCTCGATCTACCGCGGTGTCGGCCGCCTCGCCGCCGGCGACCCCCTTCCGTTCGTCGGCACGCTCGCGTTCGCCGCCGGGGCCGGCGACACCGCTCTCGCCCTGCTCGGCCTGTCCCTCGAAGACCGGTCGCTCGCCTTTCAGCGCGATCCCGCCGGATTCACCGCCCACTATCGGGTGGACATCACCCTGACGCCGGAGAGCGGCAGCCCGCTCCAGGTCGGGCGGGAGGAGACGGTTCGCGTCGCGACGCAGCCCGAGACGGTGCGCACCGACGAGAGCGTGCTCTTTCAGCAGCACTTCAAGCTGCTCCCGGGCAAGCAGCACGTCGTCGTCAACCTGCGCGATCTCAACTCGGGAGTGGAATCGCGCGCCGAGGGCGATTACGAGGTCCCGCGCTTCGGCGCGGGCACGACCAGCGAGCCGATCTTGGCGTATCAGGCGCAGGGCAGGGGGAAGCCGAGCGATCCCCTGCAGCTCGTGCTCAACCCGCGGGGCGTGGTCGGCTTCGGGGGCGATACCCTGCTGGCGTACGTCGAGGGATACGCGTTCCCCCGCGCGGAAGCCGTGCCGTTCGAGGTGCGCGACGCCGCGGACAGCCTCATCTACCGGGACTCGCTCCGGTTCCGGGGCGGTCGCCCGGTCGAGAGCCAGGTCATCCGGGTGGCTCCGGACAGCCTGGTACTCGGCCAGATGCGGCTGACCGTCGGCTCCGGCGCGACGGCGCGCCGCGCCACGGCGATCGTCTCGTTCACCCCGCAGTGGCTGGTGACGAGCTACGATCAGATGCTGAGCCTGCTGCGCTACTTCCCCCCCAACCAGTACCTCGACTCGCTGCGGCATGCCGCCCCGGCGGACCGCACCCGCCTCTGGCGCGAGTTCTGGAAGTCGTCGGACACCGATCCCAAGACGCCGCAGAACGAGCGGCTCGACGAGTATTTCGGCCGGCTGGCGGCTGCCAACGCGCAGATCAAGGACGAAGGCGTGCCCGGCTGGCGGACCGACCGGGGTGAGGTCTTCGTCACCCTTGGCGCCCCCGACGAAGCCACCGAGTCGGCCCCGAACGTCTCGGCGCGGATCATCCGCTGGAGCTATTACCGCTACCGGCTGACGCTGTTCTTCGTGGACGAATCGGGCTTCAACCGCTACCGGCTCTCCGGCCAGTCGCGCGGAGAGTTCGAGCGGCTGTTGGCGCGGATCCGGAAGGGCGGGGGGGAAGAGACGCGGTCGCGCTAGGGAGCAGTGAGAGGTGAAGATGAGCAGTGAGAAGTGAGAAGGGGGCGCCGCCGATGAGCGGGAGCCCCCTTCTCACATCTCACTGCCTATCTTCCGGGCCATGCCCAACCACGCGCCGCCCCGATTGTTCCTGGTGGACGGCTACGCCCTCATCTATCGCGCCTTCTTCGCGATGATCTCGCGGCCGCTGCGCACGGCCCGGGGGGAGAACACGTCGGCCGCCTGGGGCGCGGTGAACTTCCTGCTCCGCCTCCAGGAGAAGTACCGCCCCGACTACCTCGCATGGGTGCTCGACGCCGGCACGTCCTTTCGCGAGGAGCGGTATCCGGAGTACAAGTCCACCCGCGAGAAGCTGGACGAGGAGCTCCAGGCCGATTTCGACCGGTCGGTGGACCGCACCCGCCAGCTGCTGGAGGCGTTCCGGGTGGCGACCGTGGAAGTGCCGGGCTATGAGGCCGACGACGTCATCGGCACGCTGGCGACGCAGGCGGCCGCCCGCGGGCTCGACGCCGTGATCGTCTCGGGGGACAAGGATTTCTACCAGCTGATCGGACCCCACGTGGCCCTGCTCAACCCGGGCCGCGGCGGGCCCGCGGCGGTGGACGAGGCCTGGGTGAACGAGTCCAACGCCGGGGAGCGGCTCGGCGTGCGCCCGGCGCAGGTGGCGGATTATCTGGCGCTGGTGGGCGACGCCTCCGACAACATCCCCGGGGTGAAGGGTATCGGGGAGAAGGGCGCGCAAAGACTCCTGGCGGAGTTCGGCGATCTGGAGACCCTTCTCGCCCGCGCCGGCGAAGTGTCCGCTAAGCGCGCGCGCGAGGCCCTGCTGGAGCAGGCCGATGCGGCCCGGCTGTCACGCGAGCTGGTGACCATCCATCGCGACGTCCCGGTGGAGCTCGACCTCGGCCGGTTCGCGCTGCAAGAGCCGGATCGCGAGAAGCTGATCCAGGTCCTGGCGGAGCTGGAGTTCTATTCGCTGCTGAAGCGGCTCGACGGACAGGCGGGCCAGCCGACCCCGGCGGCGGCCGCGCCGCCGGGGCCGTCCACCGCGTCGGGCGCCCCATCCGCCGTCGCCATCGTCGACGATCCCTCCGCCCTGCCGGCGCTCGCCGCCCGGCTGCGCCGTGCGCCGCTCCTCGCTCTCGACACCGAGACCAGCTCCATGGCGCCGCGGGAAGCCGAGCTGATCGGTCTCTCGCTCGCCGCGAGCCCGACCGAGGTCTGGTATTTCCCTTTCGCCCACCGCCCTCCCGCCGGCGAGCTCGCCGCCCCCGCTCCGGTAACGAACCTGCCGCCGCTCGGGAGTGCGGCATGTGCGCCGCTCGCGGAGCTGCTGGCGGACCCCGCGGTGCCGAAGGCGGGCCACAACGTGAAGTTCGATTGGCAGGTGCTGCGGGGCGCGGGCGTCGAGCTTCGAGGCCTCGCGTACGACTCGATGCTGGCGAGCTTCGTGCTCGATCCGGGCCGACGCTCCCACGCCATCGACACGCTCGCGCTCGAGCACCTGGGCCAGACCATGGAGACCTACGCCGACGTGGCCGGCCGGGGGAAGAAGGAGGTGCCGTTCGCCGAGCTGCCGGTGTCGCGCGCCGCGGGCTACTGCGGGGCGGACAGCGCGGCGGTGCTCGCGCTGCACGGCTTCTTCGCACCCCGGCTTCGCGAAACGGCGCTCGAGCCGCTGCTGGCCGAGATCGAGCTGCCGCTGGTCGCCGTGCTGGTGGACATGGAATGGGCCGGCATCGGAATCGACCGCGCGGTCTTCGAGCGGCTGTCCCGCGAGCTCGGCGCCGACCTCGCGCGGCTCGAGCTGGAGATCGCGCGCGCCGCGGGGACCGATCTCAACCTCAACTCGCCAAGACAGCTGGCCGTCGTGCTCTTCGAGAAGCACCAGCTCCCGGTGCTCAAGAAGACCAAGACCGGCCCCTCCACCGATGCGGACGTGCTGGAGCAGCTTGCCGAGATGGGGCACGAGCTGCCGAAGCTGATCCTCGACTACCGCGAGCTCCAGAAGCTCAAGAGCACCTATGTGGACGCGCTGCCGGCGGAAGTGAATACCCGGACCGGCCGGATCCATACCAGCTTCAATCAAACCGGGGCTGCCACCGGCCGGCTGTCGTCCTCCGAGCCCAACCTCCAGAACATCCCGGTCCGCAGCCAGCGCGGCGAGGCGATCCGGCGAGGGTTCGTCCCGGCACCCGGGTCGGTCTTTCTGGTGGCGGACTACTCGCAAATCGAGCTCCGGCTCATGGCGCACCTTTCCGGCGACCCGGCCTTCATCGAGGCCTTCCGCCAGGGGGGCGACATTCACCGCCAGACCGCGGCACTCATCTTCGCCGTGCCGGTTGCCGAGGTGACCCCCGAGATGCGGGGCCGTGCCAAGACGATCAACTTCGCAACGATCTACGGGCAGGGCGCCTTCGCCCTCTCCCGCCAGCTCGGCATCTCGCAGGAGGACGCCAAGGCGTTCATCGCCCGCTACTTCGAGCGGTTCGCCGGGGTGCGCGCCTTTCTCGACCGCCAGGTCCAGCTCGCGCGCGAGCAGGGCTACGTGGAAACCCTCTTCAAGCGCCGGCGCTACATCCCGGAGATCCGGGACCGGAACTACAACCTGCGCGCTTACGCCGAGCGGACGGCCCAGAACTCGCCCCTTCAGGGATCGGCGGCCGACCTGATCAAGCTGGCGATGGTTCGCGCCCACCGGGAGCTGCACGAGCGCGGGCTCGCCAGCCGGATGCTGCTTCAAGTCCACGACGAGCTCGTGTTCGAGGTGCCGGCGGCGGAGGTGGAGGTCATGCGGGGGTTGGTGCGGACCAGCATGGAAACCGTGGTGCAGCTCGATGTCCCCCTGGTCGTTGACATCGGCGTGGGCCCCAATTGGCTGGATGCCAAGCGGTGAGGGGTTGGCGGGCTAGGGTTCGCCGCTCACCGCCGTTCCGGGCCACCAGTTCCAGCGGCCGGCGAGGTGCATGAAGGCCGGCACCAGCACCATCCGGATGATCGTGGCGTCGAGCAGCACGGCCACGGCCAGTCCGAAGCCGAGGAACTGCATCACCAGCACCCGCGCGAAGGCGAAGATCCCGAACACGAGGATCATGATGAGCGCGGCCGAAGTGATCACGGACGCCGTGGCGCTCAGTCCTTCGAGCACCGCCTCGTCGTTCCGCCCCGTCCGGTCGAACGCCTCCTTCATACGGCTCAGCAGGAACACCTCGTAGTCCATGCTGAGCCCGAACACCACCGCGAACACGAGCACCGGGACGACCACGAAGATGGCCGAGGTCGGGCCGTCGAGCCCGAAGACCTGCGAGCCGAAGCCGCGCTGGAACACGAGGACGATGAGCCCGAACGTTGCGCTCACCGACAGCGTATTCATGATGATTGCCTTGATCGGGACCAGGACGGAGCGGAACGCGATCGCGAGCATGACGCCGGTGGCCGCCAGGATGAGCCCGACCAGGAGCGGGAAGCGCTGGAGCAGATCCTCCTGGAAATCAAGGCTCGACGCGGCGTAGCCGGTCACCCGGATCTGCAGGCCTTTCGTTCCGCGAAGGTTCTGCGTCCTCAGCCAGCGGACCTTCCGCACGACGTCCATCGCGGTGGTGAGAGACGTCGTGTCGGAGAGGATGACGTCCATCAGCGTCATCCGGCGGTCCTTGCTCAGGTACGCGTCCAGGAAGTCGGGGGGAAGGTCCTTCCGCGCGGCCTCCAGGTCGCTGTAGAGCACCGAATAGGCGAGCAGTGATGTCCCTCGCTTCGCATCCACCAGGCTCCGCACGTCCCGGACGCGGGGGTCCGCGCGGAGGGAATCGGAGAGCGTCATGAGCCCGCGGAGCGCCGTCGCCTCGACCGCCGCATGCCCCTTCGGCGCCTCGATGACGAGGCGCACGGGCTGGATGACGCCTGCCACGCCCATGGCCGTCAGCGTCTCGACGCCTTTGCCGGCGTCGGTGTCGGTGGGCCACCAGTGGCGGGACGGCAGCCCGATGCGGATCCAGAACACCGGCGCCGTGAGCAGCGCGATCGTGAGGCCGCCCAGCGTCACGGCCCGCCAGGGATGGCGGCTCAGGGTCCGGGCCCACGTCTCCCAGATGCGGGGGGCGTGCCACCATGCCAGCCGCCGTGCGAGCCAGCGCGGCCGTTCGATGCTGCGGCCCATGATGGCGAGCAGGGCGGGCAGGAGGGTGGTCGAGAGCAGTACCGCCACAGCTACGACGACCAGCCCGCCGAGCCCCACGCTCCGGGTCTCGACCAGGGGAGTGAAGAGCAGGGCCGCAAAGCCGACGACGACGGTGAGGCCCGACGTCACCACGGCCGCACCGGCCGTGAGGAACGTCGTCACGGCCGCCTCCCGCCTGCGCTTACCCCGGCTCAGTTCCTCCCGGAACCGGGTCACGACCAGCAGGGAGTAATCGATGCCCACGCCCAGCCCGATCATCGTCGTCATGTTCAGGACGAAGACCGACATCGGGGTGACGTGCGTGAGATAGCCGATGATCGTGAGCGAAACCACTATGGCGAGAAAGCCCACGATGAGCGGCAGGACCGCGGCGACCAGAGCACCGAAGGCCAGTACCAGGATCACCATCGTGAGGGGAAGCAGCCGCGCCTCCCCCCGCCGGCTGTCTTCCGCGCTGACCTGCCGGACGTCGAGATCGAGCGGGGCCCGGCCGGTCACGTATGCGGTGTACTGGCGGCCGCGGGGCATTCGTTCGAGCGTCTCGCGGATCGTTTGGCGGACGACCGGCACCATGCTCGCCGCGCTGTCGCCCGTGGTCGTACGGAGGGCCACCACCATGAACGTCGCGCGCCGATCCCGGCTCAGGAACGAAGTGTCGCCGGTCGAGGCGTACGATACGACGCCGCGGACGAACGGCTCCGCGGCGAGGGCGTGGACCAGGGTGTCGAGAACCGGCCGGGACGGACCGGAGTCCAGCGCCGCCGGGGCGGCGAGGGTGACTGCGAAGAATTCGCTTACGGGGCTGTCGAAGCGTTGTTCGAGGTTGTCCTGAGCCTCGGACGCCTCCGTCGCCCGGGTGCTTCCGCCCCGGACGTTGAGCAGTCGCTCTGTATGCGGAGCGCGGACGGCGGCGAACACGCCCAGCACCGTCCAGACGAACACCACCACCCAGCGCCAGCGGACTAGGCCACGGGCAAGGTATTCCCTCGGATTCAGCCGATCCCTCCCTGTGTCGCGCCAGCCGCTGGCTGCGGGTGGCCAAATGTTAGACGGCTCATGGGCCGCACGCCAGCGCGCTGGCGTGCCGGCGGCGTGCGGCGGCATATTCCCCTGAGATGGCGCGCCTCCTTCTCCCGGTCCTCACCGGGCTGTTGCTGCTCGCGGTGCTGGCTGACCGGATTACGAGGCTGGCTTCCACCTCGTTGAACGCCAGCGCTCCCGCGGCCGCTGCGGTCACCAGCCGTGCCGCGGTGGCGCGCGGCCCCGCGCGCGCGGTGGTGGCGCCCGTCACGCTCCCGGCCACCCCGGACAGCCGCACGCCGACGCTGGATCGGCTCGCCCGGCTCGCGGTGCGGCAGGAGCTCATCCGGTTCGCCGGGCAAACCTACCTCGATTCCCTGATCACGACGACGGACTCGGTGGTTCGCCGGTGGCCTGACCGCAACGGCGAACCGCTCAAGGTTCTGATCGTCGAAGGAGCCGCCCCTGGTTACGCCCCGAGGATGGCCGGCCTCGTCCGCCAGGCGCTGGATCGCTGGGCACAGGCCGGGGTTGGCGTGAGATTCGCCGAGGTGAGGGACAGTGCTGCGGCCGACATCGTCGTGCGGTGGATAGACCGCTTCGACATCGACCGGGCCGGCCAGACCGACCTCACCTGGGACCAGCTTGGCCGCGTGCGCCGCGCGACCATCTCCTTGGCGCTGCATTCGACCGCCGGCGCCGCGTTGAGCGACCCCGCACTGCTCTCCGTTGCCGTGCACGAAACCGGGCACGCCATTGGCCTTCCCCATTCGGCGGACTCCAACGACGTCATGTTTCCTTCGACCCGCACCTCCGCGCTGTCGGAGCGGGACGTGCGAACCGCCGAGGTGCTCTACCAGCTCCCTCCCGGCTCGGTGAAGGACGCGACCGGCCGTTGATTTGCCGGTCGCCCATCGAATGTCGTAGTTGTCCTAGCTACTCACATAGCCAACGAAGACAAGGCACGACTCTGGCGCATTCGCTAGAAACCATTCGGGCGCTGGCGCGGTACCCAATCATTGCGGAGCGGCGGATGGCGGCTCGAGTACCCCGGCTCATGGCGACGATGGCACTGGCCGGACTGATGTTCCCATCCCCCGGCCTTCAGGCTCAGCAATTCGGGGCGGTGGACGCGGCGGTGCGAGGGGGTATCCGGCGGGGTCTCTACCCCGGGGCGGTGGTGGTGATCGGTCGCGCCGATACAGTGCTGTACTCGCGCGGGTACGGCCATCTGAACTGGAGCGCCGGCTCAGCGGCCCCCAGCCCGGATTCGACCATTTGGGACTTGGCGTCCCTCTCGAAGGTCGTGGGAACCGCGAGCGCCGTGCTCCGGATGGTGGACGCGGGGACTCTGAGCCTGGACGCGCCGGTGAGCCGCTTTCTCCCCCGCTTCTCCGGCGGCGAGAAGGACCGGGTCACCGTGCGAATGCTGCTGGACCACACGAGCGGGTTGCCTCCGTGGGTCCCGTTCTATCGGTTCGCCCGCGCCCCCGACGGCGTCATCGACCGGCTCTATGCCGAGCCCCTCAACCGGGCGCCCGGCGACTCGGCCGAGTACAGCGATCTTAACGCGATGCTGCTGGGGCTCGTGGTGGAGAAGATCGCGGGGCAGCCGCTGGATGCGGTCGTCGAATCCGAGGTGTTGCGCCCGCTTGGGCTCGAGCGGACTCTGTACCGTCCGCCGGCGGCGCTCAGGAAGTGGATCGCTCCGACCGGCCGCTATCGCGGCCGCCCGGTCCGAGGCGAGGTGAACGATCAGAACGCCGCGCGACTGGGCGGGGTCGCCGGTCACGCGGGCCTGTTCTCCACCGGGCGCGATCTCGCGCGCTTCGCGCAGGTGTGGCTGCGCCAAGGCGTCGGACCGGAAGGGCGCTGGGTCCGCGCGGAAACGATGCGGCTGTTTCTGACGCCGGGCACGCACAGCGGGACCCGCCTGCTCGGCTGGGACGGGCCGACGCTCGATGCGCCGTCGGACGACCCCAGCGTTTTCGGCACGCTGGCCAGTCCGTCTGCCTACGGGCACACCGGTTGGACCGGGACGGAACTGTGGATCGACCCGACACGCGACCTGTTCCTCGTCTTTCTCACCAACCGGAGCTACGATCCGCGCACGCGGCGCTCGATCGAGAAGCTCAAGCTGATCCGTGCGCAGCTGTCCGACGCGACGCTGCGGGCGGTCCCGGCGGCATGTGACGCGGACCACCTGATCGGATGCTGAAGCGGCCCGTGCTGCTCTACGACGGCGCCTGCTGGGGATGGTAGATTGGGTTCCGCGTCGGTCAACGACAACCAGGTGAAGCCATGGCCATTTCAGCAGATGCGGTTCGTCGGGCTCTCCGCGCGGTAAAGGATCCCGAGCTCAACCTCAACATCATCGATCTGGGCCTCGTGTACGACGTGGACGTCTCCGAGCCGGGGGACGTGCGCGTCCGCATGACGCTCACCTCGCCGGGTTGCCCCGCCGGCGCCGAGATCATCCAGGGCGTCCGGGATGTGGCCGCCGACCTGGAGGGCGTCAACTCGGTGGATGTCGAGCTGGTCTGGGAGCCTTACTGGACTCCGGAGCGCATGGACCCGAGAGTGAGGGCGTTCCTGGGTCATTGAGCCGGCGCTTTCCGTGCCCCCTCCGCGGGCTCGGCTGCCACGACCTCGAGCAATTCCTCACCGAAGGTCTCGGCCTGCCAGCGGCGGATGCCGGGAATCCCGCGCAGCTCATCGATGGTCCGGGGGCGCGCACGCGCGATCGCTTCGAGCGTCGCGTTGGGGCAGAGGACGCCCGGCGCCAGCTGCAGCCGGGCCGCCAACTCGTTGCGCTTGGCCTTGAGCCGGTCCACCCGCGCCTCGAGGGCGGGGTCCGGTACCCGGCGAGGGCCGCGCTCGATCCGGGGAAGGTCGCCCTCGGCCAGGTCCAGAGCGCGCTGCACGGCCGCGAGAATCTCCCGGCCGCGGCGGTCCACGAGGTCGGGGCCGACGCCGCGGATTGCCCGGAGCGCGGAAACGTCGGCCGGCAGCGCCTTGGCAATCGCCAACAGCGGTTCCGTGTTGAGGATGCGGAAGGCCGCCCGGTCGGTGCTGGCGGCTGTCTCCTCCCGCCATTGGTGCAGCTCCCGCAGCGCCGCCAGGTGTCGTCCGCGGAGCAGCTTGGCCCCCTTCACGCGAAGGTAGCCCGGCTCGTCGTCCTCGACGGCCCCCCATTTCACCCGTTCGAGCAGCGCGAATTCCTCTTCCGCCCAGGTCAGCCGGCCAACCTCCGCCAGGCGGGCCCGCAGGATGTCGCGCAGCGCCGGCAGGTGGCGGGTGTCCGAGGCGGCGTACTCGAGCATCTCCGGCGGCAGCGGACGGATGGACCAGTCGGCTCGCTGGAACCGCTTGTCGAGCCGCACGTCGAGATACTTCTCCAGCAACGCGGCGAGGCCGATGCCGGGCTCGTTCAGGAGCTGTGCGGCCACCCGGGTATCGAACAGCCGCGCGGCCCGGAACGCGTACTGCTGGTCCAGCAGGCGGAGGTCGTAGTCGGCATCGTGAAAGACGACCTCGACGCCGGGATCCGCCAGGAGCCGTCCCAGAGGCGCCAGGTCGGTGACCGCCAGAGGGTCCACGATGGCCGTGCGCGTCCGGGACGACAGCTGGACCAGGTACACCCGGTCGTGGTAGCGGTGGAAGCTGGCGGCCTCGGTGTCGACCGCGAGGAGCGGCTCCCGGCCCAGCTCGGCCAGGAGGGTCTCGAACGCCGCCTGTGTGTCGATCCGTGAGGGGTACGGATCACTCACGGGGCGCCACCTGCTCGAGCCCGGCGGCGATCTCTTCGAGGGCCTTGGCCAGCGCCTTGTAGAACTCGGCGTCGGGCTGGGGCCCCGCTCCCATCGCGGCATCCATCTGGAGCTTGCGGGCGAGCCGGGCGGCGTGGCGGATGTAGTCGGTGGACGGTTTCATGAGCAGAAGATAGACGCGCGTGACCGCGGCGTGCATCTTCGGGCAACTGCCGATCCGGTTGTGCGACCGCCTATACTCCCCCCATGCACCCCTTCGAGATCGACCTGACCGTCTATCCCGACGAGTGCGACGCCTTCGGGCACCTGAACCAGGCGTCGTTCCTCGCCCTGTTCGAGCGGGCCCGCTGGGAGATGCTCGCCCGGGGGCCGGGAATGGACATCTTCACGCGTCACGCCACCTGGCCGGCGGTGCGTAGGGCGGTGATCGACTACCACGTCGCCGCCTATCCCGGCGACGTCCTGCGGTTTCATCAGGTACTGACCCATCACGGCCGCACGAGCTTCACGATGCGGCAGACCGCCCGCCGGATGCGGGACGACGCCCTGATCTCGACGGCCGAGTTCGTCTTCGTCTGCATCAATCGTGAGGGGCGCCCGGTTCCCGTCCCCGCTGAGTTCGGCGAGTTCATGAATGCCCGTCCCGCCCCGGCGGGGAACGCGCGTCGCCTCACGGTGAACGGGGTCAATCTTGCCGTGGACGCGCGCGGCGACGGCCCGGCGATTCTCTTCATCCACGGTTATCCGCTGGACCACACGATCTGGAGTCCCCAGCTCGAAGCGCTCGACGGCTGGCGGCGGATCGCTCCGGACCTCCGCGGCATGGGTCAGTCCGACGCGCCCGACCTCGGCTACAGCATGGCGACGTATGCCTCGGACCTCGCGGCGCTTCTCGATGCGCTGGGTGTCGAGCGGGTGGTCCTCTGCGGGCTCTCGATGGGCGGGTACGTGGCGTTCGAGTTCCTCCGGCGCTGGCGTGCGCGCGTTTCCGGGCTGGTCTTGATCGCCACCCGGGCCGGGCCCGACACCACCGAGGGCAAGCGCGCGCGGGACGCGGCGGCCGCGCAGGCGCGAGAGGGCGGGGCG
>DASWAI010000205.1:0-15770 GCA_036391215.1 Gemmatimonadales bacterium | reverse complement strand
GGTCGCGCTCATGCAGCCGACAGTCAGGCCGACAGCGACGATCGCGGCGGCGCGGAAACAGGACGACGGGGACCGCATCTAATACCTCGAGGCAAGGGTCGAACCCGGAACGTCACGCCCCCCGTAGAGACAAGAAGCGTGCCCGCCGCGGTGCTCCCCCTCCTCAAGGCTTGGTGTCGGTGCCGCCCTCCTCGATGACCTCGGCGTCGTGCACGGTGGGATCGAGGCCCGCGCCGAGCTGCTTGGCGTTCCCTCCGCCGGCGCCGCCGGCGGGCAAGAGCCCCATCCGCTGCTTCAGCGCCAGCAACTGCTGGTCCGCGGTACCGTGGTATTCCAGGGCCTCGAACTGCTTCGCGAGCGTGTCGCCCGAGAACTCCTCCTGGAGCTCGGCCGCGGCCAGCGCCTTCCGCTCCGTGGCCTCGATCTTCTCGGCCATTCGGTCGAAGGACTCGAAGGCGCTCTTCTCCGACATGCCGGACATGGTTTCCTGGATGCGCTGCTGCGCTTCGGCCCGCTTGGCGCGCGCGATCAGGATGTTCTTCTTGCGCTTGGCTTCTTCGATCTTGTCGTTGAGCTGGCGGAGCGCGAGCTTGAGCTGCTCGGTCTCGGCCTTGTGCTTGACCCAGGTTTCCTGGAGCTGCTGCGCGCCCTGGAGCTGCTCGTTGTACCGCACGAGCGCCTGCTTGGCGAGATCGTCCCGCCCCTCCTGCACCGCGAGCATGGCCCGGCGCTCCCAGTCCTCCGCCTGCTTCTTCATGGCGTCGGCGTCGGCCTGGAGCTTCTTCTCGTCGGCGATGGCCGAGGCGACCTGCTGCTTGGCTTTGGCCAGCTGCCCCTTCATGTCCAGGATCAGCTGGTTGAGCATCTTCTCCGGGTTCTCGGCCCGGGTGATCAGATCGTTGATGTTCGACCGGATCATGGCGGACAGGCGGTCAAAGATTCCCATCGCGGGTCACCCTTCCCGGTAGGGCGCGAGCGCGCCCAGGTGCGTGGCGAGGGCCAAGTTGATCGAGTCGAAGCTCGCCTCGAACTCGTTGTAATCCAGGTTGGCGAGCTCCAGGGCATCGGTCAGCACGATGTGCTCGCCCTCGAGCCCGTACGAGCCGTGCACCAGCTCGCGCGCGTTCAGCTCGAGCAGCTGGCGGAACAGCTCGCTGCGCCGCGGCTCGCTGGCGGGCAGCTCCATCACCCGCACCCGCAGAATCACCACGGGCGGAGCGTAGTGCACCACGACCTCGGCGCCTTCCGACGTACGCACGCGCCAGAGGTTGGGCTCCAGCTCTTCGACCGCGGCCGCGCCGCCCTCGATGCGGTCGAGCCAGGACTGAATGTCTTCGCGGGTGATCATGAGTCGCCTCGTCCCGGGAGCCGCTGCGCCTGCTCGCCTTGCGCCAGCATGCGCTCGGTGAAATCTAACCGTTCCTCCACCTCCGCCAATCGTGTCTTCACCGCTTCCAGCTCGTCCAACAGGCCGGGATCGGGCGGTGCTGTGCCGCGGAGCCGGTCGGCGATCCCCTGCGCCAGCGGGCTCTTCAAGAGCTTCACAAGGACGACCGCCGCGATGACGGCGATCAAAGCGATCGTGTCGTTGGCGTGCATGCCTACTCCCTGAGCCGGTCGGGCTCGCGCGACTGCGAAAGGAGCCGCTCGGCGAAATCCACCCGCTCCTCGAGCTCGGCCATTCGCCCGCGCATCTCGTCGAGCGCGTGGAGCACGGCCTCCTGGTCCGCCTCCGCACCCGAGCCGGCCTCGAGCCGGCGCGCGAGCGCCTGGCCCAGCGGCCCGCGGAAGACGACCGCAGCGGCGACCAACGCAACGACGCCGACCGGGATGGCGAACCCGGGCCCCAGCTTGACCGCGACGATCGCGAAGAGGGCCGCGAGTGCCGCGGCGGTGACCGCGACCCCGGTGGCGATCGCGGCGGTCTGATCGCTCTTCTCGCTCACGACGCCTCGCCCCGGCCGGGAAGCCGGGCCACGGACTCGCTCCGGGCAAGCATGCGCTCGGCGAAATCCACCCGCTCCTCCAGCTCCGCCACCCGCGCCTGCCCCGCCTCCAGTTCGGCGACGCGCTGCTCCAGTTGCGCCACACGGGCCTCGTCGTCCGGTGACCGGCCGCCGCCGGCCCCCACCTCGATGGCCCGGGCCAGCGCGCGCCCGAGCGGGCCGCGCAGGACGATGGTGCCGGCGATGGCGATCGTGATCACGATGGTGATCACCATGCCCGCCATGTCGCCCGAATCCATGACCATCCCTATCTCACTGTTCCGCCGGGAGCCGGCCCGGCTCCTTGCGCTGGGCGAGCATGCGCTCGGCGAAGTCCATCCGCTCCTGCAGCTCGGCCACGTCGGCTCGAAGCCGCATCAGCTCCTCCTGAGCTGCCGGATCGGGCTCGGCCTGGCCGCCCCGATGCCGGATGCGATCGGCCAGCGCCCGCCCGATGGGACTGAACGCGAGCATCACCGTGGTGATGCCGCCGAAGAACAGGACGCCATAGACCAGGTTCTCCATCAGGCGCCAGCGTCCGGGATTCGGACCGCCGACCGCTGCTGGCTCAAGAGCCGCTCGGCGAAATCCACCCGCTCCTGGGTCTCCTCCAGCTGCCGCCGGAGCAGGTCCACCTGGTCCTTCAGCTCCGCCATGTCGGCAGCCAGCTCGGGATCGCCGGCGGCGTGCCCCTGGATGCGCCGCGCGAGGGCCTGGCCGACCGGTCCCTGGGCCAGCCGGACGAGCCCCAAGACCCCGCCCAGGATGATGCCCAGCCCGGTGATCATGCCGAAAATGGGGATCAGCTCCGCCATCGCCTTTCCTTAGCTTGCCAGTTTGCCCCAGCTGCGGGATGCGCAGACAGCCTACGGGCGACCGACCGGGAATGTTTCAGTTCGAGACAGCGCGGGGATCAGAGCAACTCCACGGCCGCGATCGCCGCCAGCGAAACCGCGATCTCGGCGTCGTCCTGGCCGAGCAGGCGGAGAAAGACCTCGTGGGCGGTGACGTGCGTGTCCACGCTGGTGGGCACGCCCAGCACCTCACTTTGGTCCGTCGTGGTGATGCGGACCGGTTGCTCGTTGCCGCCCGCATACGCCAGCAGCGCGACGATCTCGTCGTAAGTCACGCAGCCCCCGCAGGAAAGCGCCGGCTCGCGTCGGCTCCCGGGCTAATGTAGGCCGCACGCTATCCCGGCGCGAGGATGCCGCGGGCGCCCGACCCCGCTACCTTACGCCCGCCGCGCCCCGGGCATGCCGGTTGCGCTTGCCCAGCGGCTTCGCACCCCGACCCGACGAGTCGATGACCGGTACTCTGACCCTTTGCTTTCTCTGCTGCGCCGCCAGTGTCGCCTGCGCCCAAGGCCGGGACACCGCCATGAAGGCCCGGGCCGCGGGCGCCCCGGCGCCCGCGGCCCCGGCCTCGGACTGGCTCACCTGGGACGCGGCGACGAGCACGGCCACATTCAAGCTGGTGGCCGGCGCGCCGGGGGCGAAGAGCCCGTTCAACTTCGACGGATACACCGACGGCGAAGCCACGCTCGTCGTGCCGGCGGGGGCGCACGTCGTGGTCAACTTCGTCAACGAGGACGGGACGCCGCACAGCGCGGAGGTGATCGCGGACGGGAAGGCCCCTATCCCCAACATGGGGGGGGACCCTGCGATCCCCGCCGCCTACACCAGGGACGTGACGCAGGGGCTGGCGCAGTTTGGTAAGGACGTCATGCGGTTCACGGCGCCGGATCAGGGCGAATACCGGATTTTCTGCGGCGTGCCCGGGCACGGGCTGTCAGGAATGTGGATCCGGTTTCGGGTAGACCCGGCGGCAAAGGCGGCGAGCTTCGGGCCGACGACGCCTTAAGCGCCGGTGAGGACCCGCCCCAGGAACCGCCCGGTATAGCTGTCCGCCGTCGCCGCCACCTCCTCCGGCGTCCCCTGCGCCACGATCCGTCCCCCGTCCTCCCCACCCTCCGGTCCCAGATCGATGATCCAGTCGGCGGTCTTGATGACGTCGAGGTTGTGCTCGATCACCACGACACTGTTGCCCTTGTCCACCAGCCGATGGAGCACCTCGAGCAGCAGCCGTACGTCCTCGAAGTGCAGGCCGGTCGTCGGCTCATCGAGGATGTAGAGCGTCCGGCCCGTGTCCCGCTTGGCCAGCTCGGTGGCCAGCTTGACCCGCTGGGCCTCGCCGCCGGAGAGCGTGGTGGCGGCCTGGCCCAGGTGGATGTAGCCGAGCCCGACGTCGTTCAGCAGCTCGAGCTTCTCGGCGATGCGCCGCTGGGCGCCGAAGAACTCGAGCGCGTCGGCGACGGTGAGGTCGAGCACGTCCGCGATACTGCGCCCCTTGTAGCGCACCTCGAGCGTCTCGCGGTTGTATCGGCGACCCTTGCACACCTCGCAGGGGACATAGACGTCGGGCAGGAAATGCATCTCGATCTTGACCAGCCCGTCGCCCTGACAGGCCTCGCAGCGGCCGCCCTTCACGTTGAAGGAGAAGCGCCCCGGCCCATAGCCCCGCATCTTGGCCTCCGGCAGCGCGGTGAACAGCTCCCGGATGGGGGTGAACAGGCCGGTGTACGTGGCGGGGTTGGACCGGGGCGTGCGCCCGATGGGACTCTGGTCGATGTCGATCACCTTGTCGATCAGATCGAGCCCCTCGAGCCGCGCGTGCGCACCGGGCACGACCTTGGCCCGGTAGAAGTGGCGGGCCAGGGCGCGGTAGAGGATGTCGGTGACCAGCGTTGACTTGCCCGACCCGGAGACGCCGGTCACCGCCACGAACATCCCCAGCGGGATGTCCACGGTCACGTTCTGCAGGTTGTTGGCCTGGGCGCCGACGAGTCGGAGCCGCCGCTTGCGGTCGGCGAGGCGACGCCCGGGCGGCACCGGGATGCGGAGCTCTCCCCGAAGGTACCGGGCCGTGAGCGACGACGGGTGGCGGAGAATCTCCTCGACCGTTCCCTCGGCCACGACCTCGCCGCCCAGACGTCCGGCCCGCGGGCCCAGGTCGATGACGTGATCCGCCGCGCGGATCGTGTCTTCGTCGTGCTCGACCACGATGACGGTGTTGCCGAGATCCCTCAGGCCCCTCAGGGTGCCGAGCAGCCGCTGGTTGTCCCGCTGGTGCAGGCCAATGCTGGGCTCGTCGAGGATGTACAGCACGCCCACGAGCCGTGAGCCGATCTGGGTCGCGAGCCGGATGCGCTGGGTCTCGCCGCCCGAGAGCGAGGTCGCCCCGCGGCCCAGGGTGAGGTAATCGAGCCCCACGTCGCGGAGGAAGCGAAGCCGGTCGCCCACCTCCTTGAGGATCGGCCCGGCGATCTCGGGATCCACGCCCCGGCTCCCGTTCGCTCGAAGGGGGATGCTCTCGAAGAACGCCAGCGCCTTGGAGACCGGCAGGTCCACCACGTCGCCGATGCTGCGACCGTTGACGAGCACGGCGAGGCTCTCGGGGCGGAGGCGCTTCCCGCCGCAGGAGTGGCACGGCTGCTCGATCATGTATTCCTCGAGCGACTCGCGCACCGCGTCGCTGGCCGACTCGCGGTAGCGGCGCTCGACGTTCTTGAGGACGCCCTCCCACTCGCTTTCGAAGTCCTTGCTTCGGCCGCCGTCCACCGCAAAGCGGAAGCGCCCGGGAGCGCCGTGGAGGATGGCCCGGCGGGCCTCCTCGCCCAGCTCACCCCAGGGGGCGGCGAGGTCGAACTTGAAGGCCTTCGCGAGGGTGGGAAGCACCACCTTCCGCAGGTAGCCGGAGGGCTCGCCCCAGGGAAGGATGACGCCCTCGAGAATCGAGATGCTCGGGTCGCCCAGGATGAGATCGGCGTTGACCTCGCGGCGCGTCCCGACGCCGTGACAGTCGGGACAGGCTCCGAACGGCGAGTTGAAGGAGAACTGGCGGGGCTCGAGCTCGGGAAACGACAGCCCGCAGACCGGGCAGGCGAAGCGCTCCGAAAAGAGGACCGAGTCGGCGGCGGGCCGGGCCGCCCGCCGGGATGGCCGCCCCGATCCGTCCGCCCCATTGCCGCCGGATCCCCCATGCCGCACCACCTCGACGACGCCTTCCGCCACCTTGAGCGCGGTCTCGATCGAGTCGTTGAGGCGGGAGCGGTCGGCCGGCCGGACGACCAGGCGATCCACGACGACGGCGATATCGTGGTTCTGGCGCCGGTTGAGCGCGGGGACCTCGCCCAGATCGTAGGTCTCGCCGTCGACCCGGACCCGGACGAACCCGCGCTTCCGCACGTCCTCGAAGAGATCGCGGAACTCGCCTTTCCTGCCGCGGACGAGCGGCGCCAGCACTTCGATCCGGGTCTCCTCCGGCCACGCCAGCACCGCCTCGGTGATCTGGGCGGCACTCTGGCGGGTGACCGGGCTTCCGTCGTTGGGGCAGTGCGGCACGCCGACCCGCGCCCAAAGCAGACGGAGGTAGTCGTAGATCTCGGTCACCGTGCCCACGGTCGAGCGCGGATTCTGTCCCTGGGTCTTCTGCTCGATCGAAATGGCGGGCGAGAGGCCCTCGATCGCGTCCACGTCCGGCTTCTCCATCAAGCCGAGAAACTGACGGGCGTAGGCGGAGAGCGATTCCACATACCGCCGCTGCCCTTCGGCATAGATCGTATCGAACGCCAGCGACGATTTTCCCGATCCGGAGAGTCCGGTGATGACGGTGAGGCGGTTTCGGGGAATGCGAACGGAGACGTCCTTGAGGTTGTGCTCCCGCGCACCGCGGACGACCAGGTATTCCTGAGCCATAGCCAGGTAACGTACCGGCCCCTTCCCCGGGGTTCAATCCGCGGGATGCCGGAAACCGGCCGAGCAGGCCTCCTTCCGCATTCGCAGAACCGGCCGTAGCATATGGAAGCTTGGTCCCCTACGGAGTCGCGAAATGCCTCGAACGCGCCGCCGTGCGCAGCGCGCACGGGAGCGGACCGATGATCTTTTCATCCGGCCCCCGCTGCGCCAGCCCGGTCCCCCCTCCGCCCCCCCGCCGGCCCCCGCGGCTGCGGCGGCGCCTGCCGTCCCGACTCCGGTGCGGCCCGCCCCCCCACCGACCGGACCGACCCCGACCGCGCCCGAGTCGGCCACCGCCCGGCTCAGCCGCGAGGCTACCCGGGCCGAAGCCGAGGGGCGCCCGGAGCAGGCGCTCGCGCTCTTGGACGAGGGTCTCGACGGGCTCCCCGACGCGGTGGACCTGCTGGTGCTCCGGGCGGAGATCCTCGCCCGCCAGCGCCGGTTTGCCGACGCGGAGGCGGACCTCCGCCGGACGCTCCGGATCGCGCCGGCCAACGGGCAGGCCCTGCTCGACCTGGGGCGGCTGCTCTGGCGGAAGGGACTCGCGGCCGAGGCCGCCGAGACGTTCGACCGGGCCGCCGCGCACCAGCCCCGGAACCCGGCTGCGTTCAACTACCTCGCCGAGGCCCTGAATCAGACCGGGCAGCCGGAGAACGCGGTGGTCGCGCTCGAGCGCTCGCTCGCCCTCGACCCCCGTCAGCCCCGGGCCTACCACCTCATGGGACGTGTGCTGGACCGGCTCCGCCGGCCGGACGAGGCCCGGGTCGCTTACCGCCGGGGGCAGGAGCTGACCGGGCGGTGATCCTGGTCGTAGTGGACGACCTCGCGTTCGTCACGGCGGACGCGGTCGTCCGGGCAGCCGACGAGTCCCTCGATCCAGTTTCCCCCGAAATGAGCCGGCTGGACCGGCAGGCGGGCGAGCGCTTCGCCGCCCTGCGGCGCGTAACCGCGCCCCTCGCCGCGGGCGCGGCCGTCGTGACCGGCGGCGGCGATCTCGCGGCACCGTTCGTGCTGCACGCGGTAGTCCGGGACCGCACCACCGGGACCGGCCGGGAGGTCGTCCGGCGCGCCCTGGTCTCCGCCTGGCAGCGAGCCAGGGACTGGGGCTTGAGCCGCATCGCCACCCCCCTCATCGGCGCGGGGGCGGGCCAGCTGAGCCTGGAGGAGGCAGCCGAGCTGCTGGCCGAGACCTTCCCGCATCCGGACGCGGGCGGCTGCCCGAGCGAGCTCAGCATCGTGGTCGAGCGGGAGGAGGACCGGGCCCTCGTGGAAGCCATCGTACAGCGGAGACGCGGGTGATCACGCTGACCAACCTGACCAAGCGCTACGGCTCGTTCACCGCGGTGAACGGGATCGACCTCACCGTCCGCAAGGGCGAGCTGTTCGGCTTTCTCGGCCCGAACGGCGCGGGCAAGACCACGACGTTCCGGATGATCGCCGGCATCATCCTACCGACGTCGGGCCGCATCGAGATCGGGGGGATCGATCTCGAGCGGCAGCCGCTCGTGGCCAAGCGGCGTATGGGCTACATCCCCGACCGGCCGTTCGTGTACGACAAGATCACGGGCGCGGAGTTCCTCCGATTCGTGGCGGCGCTGTACGACGCGCACGACCCCATGCTCGAGCGGCGCATCGACGAGCTCCTGGACGTGTTCGAGCTGGTTCCGTGGAAGCACCAGCTCACCGAGTCCTACAGCCACGGCATGCGGCAGAAGCTCATCATCGCGAGCGCGTTCGTGCACCGACCCGAGGTGATCGTGGTGGACGAGCCCATGGTGGGGCTCGACCCGAAAGGGGCACGCCTGCTCAAGGATCTCTTCCGCCAGTACGTGGATCGGGGCGGCACCGTGCTCATGAGCACGCACACGCTCGAGGTGGCGGAGGGGATGTGCGACCGGATCGCCATCATGCAGGGCGGGCGGATCCTGGCCCAGGGGACGATGGACGAGCTCCGACGGCAGACCGCCTCCGGCGACGCGAGCCTGGAGGACCTGTTCCTCCGGCTGACGGGCGGCTTCCAGGACCACCAGCTCGACGCGATCCTGGGCGCCTGACCCGATGGGACTGCGCAAGTACCGCGGCCCGGGGCTCTGGATCGTCCTCGGTCCCAAGTGGCAGGCCGCCCGCACGCGCCTCCGCCAGCAGCGAGCGGGCGCCGGGCCCCGCTTCCTGCTGCTCGCACTGCTGGCGTTGGCGTTCTGGTCGGGGGTCTTCGGGATCGTGTACCGGGTGCTCCGCTATTTCCGCGGGGTCGCGGACATCGGCGATCTGCTGTCCACCAAGCTCCTCGGCCTCGCTCTCCTCGCCTTCTCGTCGATCCTGCTGCTCTCGAACGTGATCACCGCGCTGTCGAGCTTCTTCCTGGCCAAGGACCTCGACCTCCTGGCGGCCTCCCCGTTGCACTCGATCCGCTTCTACCTCGCGAAGCTGGTCGAGACCACGCTCCACTCCTCCTGGATGGTGGCGCTCCTGGCGGTGCCGCTCTTCGCGGCATACGGGATCGTGTACGGCGGGGGCCTGCTGTGGCCGGTGATCGTCGTGGCCGCGTTCGTCCCCTTCCTGGTGTTACCCGCGGTGGTCGGGAGCACACTCACCCTCCTCCTGGTGAACATCGTACCCGCCCGGCGGGCCAAGGAGCTGTTGAGCCTGGTGGCGATCGGCGCGGCCGGCGGCCTGGTGCTGCTGCTGCGGCTGGCCCAGCCCGAGCAGCTGGTCCGCCCGGAGGGGTTCCGCTCGCTCGCCGACTTCGTACGCATGCTCGAGGCGCCGACCAACCCGCTGCTCCCGAGCGAATGGGCCATGCGGATGCTGATGAACTGGCTGCTCCGGGTCGCGGATCCGCGACCGGTAGCCGCGCTGTGGGGCAGCGCCGTCGTGGCGCTCGTCGGCGGCGGGGTGCTCTTCCGGTGGCGGTACCGGCACGCCTTTTCCAAGGCCCAGGAAGGGGCCCCGGCTACCGGCGGCGGCCGAGGCTGGGCGGCCGCGCTGGGCGCCCTGCTGGGGTGGCTCCCCGCCGAACGGCGCGAGTTCATCCTCAAGGACGCCCGGCTCTTCTTCCGCGACCCCACTCAGTGGAGCCAGCTCATCCTGCTCGGCGTCCTGGTGGTCGTTTACCTCTTTAACATCCAGGCCCTGCCGGTGTTCTCGGGCGAGCAGGTGCCCCCGACGGTGGTGACCCTCGTGGTCTTCCTCAATCTGGGACTCGCGGGGTTCGTCCTGGCCGCGATCGCGGCGCGGTTCCTGTTCCCGTCGGTGTCGCTGGAGGGCCGGCAGATGTGGCTCCTGCGCTCGAGCCCGCTCGACCTCCGGTCGATGCTCTGGAGCAAGTACTGGATCGGGACGGTGCCGCTCCTGGTCCTCGCCCTCGTCATCACGACCATCACCAACCTCATCCTGCGGGCCTCACCCTTCATGACGCTGGTGAGCGAGGTGACCATGGTCCTCTTTACCCTGGCCGCGAGCGCGCTGGCCCTGAGCTTCGGCGCGTTCTACCCCCGGTTCGACACGGAGAACGCCGCGCAGATCCCGACCAGCTTCGGCGGGCTCGTCTACATGATGGCCAGCGTGCTCCTGCTCGCGCTCGTGATCATGCTGGAAGCGCCCGCGGTCGCGACCCGGGTGCAGGCGGAGCAGTCGGGAACGACCATGCACTGGGACGCGGGCCTCCTGGTGCCGCTCGCGGCCGCGGTGGTGCTCTGCTGCGCCGCGACGCTGCTGCCGCTCCGCCTGGCCCTGGCCCGGATGGAGCAGCTCGAGTTCTGAGAACGAAAACGGCCCCGGATGTCCGGGGCCGCAACGAATCGGCGCGACGGCTTACTTGATCAGGATCTTCTTGGCGACCGCGGCCTCCACCTTGGGCAGCCGGATCGTCAGAATCCCATCCTGATAGACTGCGTCGATCTTCCCCTCCTCGACCAGGACCGGCAGCTTCACCGTCCGCGCGAACTTGCCGACCTCGCGCTCCCGATAGAGGTAGGTCTCGCCCTTCCCTTCCTGGACCGCTTCCTTGTGGCCCGTGATCCGCAGCACGTTGCCGGTCAGGTTGATGTCCAGGTTCTCCTTGTGAATGCCCGGGGCCTCGAGACGGATCACATACTCCTTCGGGGTCTCGGCCAGATCGAGCACCGGCATCCACTCCGCACCGTACTCCCGCATCGGCTCGAGCGGGAACGCGAGCGGCTCGCCCAGGAACGGGGCGGTGAAGAACCGATCGAACACCCGATCGATCTCGTCCCTCATCTTGCCGACTGTCGGCGTCAGCGTCGCGACTTTCATACTGTCCTCCCGTAGGTAGCGGAGACAATATGGCATGGACCCCATGAATGCACCGTGAAAGCCCGCTGAAATTACTTCGACTGCGGCGCCTTCCCTGTCTGCGCGGTCGGTTTTGCCGCTTCGGCCGCCTTTCGAAACTCGTCGAGGGCGCGGGTGTGCTCGCCGTACTCGGACCGGCCGGCCTTCATCTCGGCGTCGTAGTGGTCCAGGAATCCCGCGTAGGCGGCGGACAGCGCCTTCTCGTCCTTCTGCCAGCGGGCCACCGTGCCGCGCACGACGTAGCCGAACAGGTGGCCCGGGCTCTTGGCCAGAATCGTGTCGGACAGGGCCAGGGCCCCGGCGGCGTCGCCGGTGTGCACCTTGAGCAGCGCGGCGTGATAGCGCGCGTCCGCGTCCAGATCGGGGAGCTGCGCGTAGGCCATCAGCGCCATGGGCGTGAAGCGGGTCACCGTGGCCTCGTCCCCCGATTCGGCCGCCGTCATGATCCGGTTGTACAGCCGGTCGAACCGTTCCCGCGGCGACATGGAGCTGATATCGGGCGGAGTGCCCGCCGGCGGCTCGGCCGCCAACGCGGCCCCGGCCGACGCGGGCGCCTGCGCCCCTTCCTTCCGGACCAGCGTGACGAGCACGATGCCGAGCAGCGCCGCGCCGCCCACGGCCATAGCGGCGAGCGGGCGCCGCGGAGCCGGGGCGCCCGGCGCGGCGGCAGCGGAGCCGCCCCGCGCGAGCGTGCCGCACTGGCCGCAGAAGCGGGAATCGGCCCGCACCTCCGCCCCACAGGCGGGGCAGCGCTGCGCCCCGAGTGGAGCGCCGCAGCTGTTGCAGAAGCTCGCCCCCGGCCCGGAGACACCGCAGGCCGGGCAGCGAAGCGTGGTCGAAGCGGTCACGCGGACGGATCCTTTCGATACGAGGAACGGGGTTCGCGTCAGGCGGGCACCGCGCCGGCGATCCGCCGGCAGCGGTGCCCCCAGCGCTCGAGCCGGGCCGCGGCGAGCGCCGCGATCTCGCCGACCCGCGCGGCCAGCGGGGCCGACAGCTCGGTCGCGAGCTCGAGGCGCCCCGGCTGCGCGCCGATGGCGACGAGGTCTCGCGGCAGCGTCCCGCGCAGCTCCGCGAGAGCCAGCACCTCCCGGAGATCGATCTGGTGCGGGGAGAGCTTGAGGGCAAAGTAACGGGGGAGCTCGGCCCGCTCGAGGACCACGGGCGTGCCGGGCGGGAGCCCGGCGTTCACCGCATCGAGCAGGAGAAGACGGTCGGCCTGCTCGATCTGGGGGAGCAGCTTCATCCCCCAGATTCCGCCGTCCACGGCCTCGACCCCGGCGGGCAGGACCCAATCCGCCAGCAGCCGCTCCAGCACCGCCAGGCCGAACCCGTCGTCTCCCATGATCGGATTGCCGAGCCCGAGCACCAGCGTCGGGCCCGGCGACCGCTCACTCATCCACGTACGTGTGGTCGGACGGCACGAACCGCCCGCCGGTGATGATCGACGAGATCGACCCGCCGTGCTCCAGCACGTCCGCCCGCACGGCCAGGTACACGTGGATGGGGATGAAGATGAGGAAGGCCCAGGTGGCCACGTGATGGACGAAGCGGACGTTCTGCATCCCGCCGAGCGCCGGACCCAGCCAGCCGAAGAGCTGGAAGAACAGACCCCCGGGGTTCGACTGGCCGTACAGAGCGAACCCGGTCGCGACGCTCAGCGCGGCCACCGCGTAGATCGCGGTGTAGCTCAGCTGCTGGAGCGGGTTGTGGCCGATGTAGCGGGGCGCGCGCTCCGGATGGATAAGCAGGTAGAACTTGATCTGCTTGACCAGGTTCACCCAGTCGCGGGGGCGCACCGGGAACAGGGCCGCGAGCCGCTCGAACTTGTTCCCGGCGAAGAGCCAGTACGCCCGGATGATCGCGGTCGCGACCAGCGCCGCGGCGGCGGCGAAGTGGATGAAGCGGATCCACCCCATCAGATACGGCGTCGTCGGGCTCGGCGCCGGCGCGAAGTACGGCCGGCCGATGTAGAGCCCGGTCACGGCCAGCACCAGGAGCGACACGGCGGCGATCCAGTGCATCGCGCGGATCGGCCAGTGCCAGATGTAGATCCAGCGGTAGTCGCCGGACCGGGGCTCCACCTCGTGGTGCAGCGTGAAGCCGTGCGCCTGCGGCGTCGCGTTGGTCATTGGACCCTCACCTCCGTGACCAGCCCGCCGGTGGCGTCGAGGACGTGGACACCGCACGACATGCAGGGATCGAAGGAATGGATGGTCCGCAGGATCTCGAGCGGCTGCTCGGGGCGCACCAGCGGATGGTTATCGGTAAGCGAGGCCTCGTAGGGGCCAAGCTGGCCCTCCTTGTCCCGGGGCGAGCAGTTCCAGGTGCTGGGCACGACGCACTGGTAGCGGCTGATCTTGCCGTCCGCGATCTGGACCCAGTGCCCCAGCGCGCCGCGCGGCGCGTCGAGGCGGCCGTAGCCCTGGCACTGCTTCGGCCACTTCTCCGGCTCCCACTTGTCCCGGCTGAAGGTGGCGACGTCGCCGTTCTTGATCCGCTGCACCAGCTGGTCGTACCAGACGTTCATCCGCCGGGCGATGAGCACGGTCTCGAGCCCGCGCGCGGCGGTGCGGCCCAGCGTCGAGAACAGCGCCGCGGTGGGGACCTGGAGCCGGTCGAGCACCTCCTTCGCCAGCTCCTGGGTGTCCTTGTGCCCGGAGGCGAACGCGACCAGCACGCGCGCGAGCGGACCGACCTGCATCGGCTTCCCGTCGTAGCGCGGAGCCTTCATCCACGTGTACTTGTCCTGGCCCTGGAGGTAGGTCCACGGCGGGGGTGGGCCCGTGTACTTCGCTTTGGTCTCGCCCTCGTACGGGTGCAGGCCCGCACCGTCGCCCTTGGAGTACTCGTACCAGGACGCGTGGATGAATTCCTTGACCTGGGCCGGGTCGTAGGGAACCACGCGGCTCAGGTCGTTGCCCAGGATGATCCCGGGCGGGAAGTAGTAGCCCGCGGTGTCGCGGATGTCGTTGTCGGGGAACTCGCCGTAGGTGAGGTAGTTCTTCACCCCGCCGCCGATGGCGCCCCAGTCCTTGTAGAAGCCCGCGATCGCCAGCAGGTCCGGCCAGTACACCTGCTCCACGAAGACCTGCGCCTTGCGGATCAGATCCGCGATCGTGGTGAGCCGCTCCGTGTTGATCGTCTCCGTGTCATTGAGGTTGATCGCGCAGGCCATGCCCCCGACCAGGAAGTTGGGGTGCGGGTTCTTCCCGCCGAAGATCGTGTGGACCCGGACGACGTCCTTCTGCCAGTCCAGCGCCTCGAGGTAGTGGGCGACGGCCAGCAGGTTCGCCTCGGGCGGGAGCTTGTAGCCGGGATGGCCCCAGTAGCCGTTGGTGAAGATGCCGAGCTGCCCGCTGGCGACGAACTTGGTGATCCGGTCCTTCACGCTCCTGAACCAGGTCTCGGAGTTGTTGGGCCACGGAGAGATCGCCGCGGCGAGCTTGGCGGTCGCGGCGGGATCGGCCTTCGTGGCGCTGACCACGTCCACCCAGTCGAGCGCATGCAGGTGGTAGAAGTGCATGACGTGGTCGTGCACGTACTGCATCCCGTGGATCAGGTTCCGGATCAGGTTCGCGTTGGGGGGGATGCGGATGTCGAGCGCGTCCTCCACCGCCCGGCACGAGGCGACCGCGTGAACCACGGTGCACACCCCGCAGATCCGCTGGGTGAAGGCCCAGGCGTCCCGCGGGTCGCGGCCCTGCATGATGATCTCGATCCCGCGGAACTGGGTCGAGCTCGCCCATGCGTTGGTGATCTTCCCGGCGTCGGCCTGCGCCTCGATCCGGAGGTGCCCCTCGATCCGGGTGATGGGGTCGACGACGACTTTGGTCGCGGCCATGGTCAGGTCCTCCCGCCGGAAGTGCCGGGTCCGCCCGGCGGCTCGACTATCGGCAGCTCGCGCGCCCGCCGCCGCTCCCGCATCTGCTGGACGCCGGTGGCCGCCGCATGAGCGGCGACCCCACCCAGCGCCCCGACCGCGAGGGCCGCGCCGAGCAGGTCGACCCGCCGCTCGACGCCGAAGCCCGCAATGTCGGGGAGCCGCTCGTAGAACGGCGTCATGTTGTCCCAGAAATGGACCTCGGTGCAGCCGAGGCACGGGTGGCCGGCCCCGATCGGCCAGCTGGTGGTGTCGTTCCACTGGAAGATCGGGCAGGGGGAGAAGGTCGCCGGCCCCTTGCAGCCCACCTTGTACAGGCACCATCCGCTCCGGGCCGCGTCATCGTCGAAGGTCTCCACGAACTGGCCCGCGTCGTAGTTGGCCCGCCGGGGACACTGATCGTGGATCCGCGCCCCGTAGGCGAACAGCGGGCGTCCCTGGGCGTCGGCCGCGGGCAGCTGCCCGAAGGTGAGGTAGTGCACGACGGTCGCCGTCACCACGTCCGCGATGGGCGGACAGCCCGCGATGTTGACCAGCGGCTTGTTCTTGATGATGTCGCCGATGCCGGTGGCGCCGGTGGGATTGGGGCGCGCGGCCTGCACGCTGCCCCAGTGGGCACAGGCGCCGACCGCGATGATGGCCGCCGCGCCCTCGGCGGTCTCCTCCAGCACCGCCTTGGCCGTCTTGCCGCCGACCATCGTGTAGATCCCGCCGTCGGCCAGCGGCACCGACCCCGTGACGACGAGCAGGAATTTGCCCGCATTCTCGGTGCGCGCCTGCACCAGCGCGCGCTCG
>DASWAI010000204.1:0-3213 GCA_036391215.1 Gemmatimonadales bacterium | reverse complement strand
GGCGAGCGCCCGGGTGGGCCAGGCCTGATCGTCCATGGCGGCAAGGCACGCGTCCACGGATTCCGGGTCCGGCGCGAGCGAGCCCAGCGTCCGGACCGCCTCGATGCGGACCTCGGCATCCTCGTGCCGGGCCAGGGAGCGGATCAGCGCGGGGTCGGCGGCCATCCCGATCTGTCCCGTTATCTGGAGCAGCGCCTTGGTCCGGGCGGGCGAGGTGGACGCCGCCAGGAGCGCGCCGACCGCGGGCACGCTCCTCGATCCCATCCGGCTCAGCGCCATGATCGCGAGCAGATTTCCCCATCCCGCGGAGGCGTCGAGCGCCTCCACGATCGCGCCCAATGCCTCGGCCGCCCCGAGGTCGCCGAGCGCTGCGATCGCGTGTTGCCGGACCATCTCGTTCGGATCGTTCAGCCGCTCGATCAGCGCCGGGACCGCGGCCCCGTGTCCGATCCCGCCGAGGATGCGGCAGGCGTCCGCGCGGCGGGCCCAGTCGCGATGGCGGAGCCCGCGCACCTCCCGGTCGAGCAACCCCGCGTCCCGCAGTACCCGGCACACGCGCGTGCGCGCGGCGTCGCTCAGGTTGGGCAGGGTCCGCAGGCAGCAGCTGAAGAGCACCCGCCGATCGGCATCTCCCAGGCGCCCGAGCCAGGCCAGCTCCGCGGGGGACGCGCGCCGCGTCGCCCAGAGCGCGAGGAGGTCGGCCACCTTCGCCTCGAGACGGAGGGCCCGGTCCGCCTGCCGCCGGTGCCGGAGGTTGAGCCCGAACAGGAGGATGACGAGCGCCGCCGCGGCGCCCAGCATACCCAGCAGGAGCACGACCTCCCAGCCGCCCCCCAGGAGGGAGGCATGCACGTGCTGAACCAGCGGGTGCGGCCTCACCATCGCTGCGCCAGCCCCAGGCTGTAGGAGTCCTGCGTGGTTCCGTCGGAGCGGCTCTGGTGCGCGTACAGGAGCGCCAGGCCCAGTCGGGGGAGGAGAGACTGGCGCCACGCCACCGCCATCGTATGCGCGTGGAACCCGCCAATCAGGTCGCGCGAGGGCCCGGCGAAGGACTCGGCACCCGCCGCCGCAAAGACCTGGACCCGATTCTCGCGGCCGTACAGATACCCGAGCGACGCCGAGCCGGAATGGTTCCCCACCGCGTCCGGCACGCCGGCGAAGCGGGTGCTGGAGTAGGCATAGCTGCCGGTGACGAGCCAGTGCCGGCCCCCGTACGCCTCGAGATGCGGGCCGAGCTGGTGCACCTGTGCGTCGGCGAAGTCGAGGAACGTGTAGTCGGCGTAGAGCACCAGGCGCGCCCCGGCCTTCTGCACGACGCTGATCCCGTATGCCTGCCGCGGCAGGACGTCCGCGCCGGGCGCGACGTACGCCGACCACTCGAGGCGTGTGCCGCCGGACAGCGGATGGCCCAGCTCCCCGCCGAAGCGCGTCTCCGTCCGGCCGAACTTGTCCTGCACGGTGGCCGCCAGGCGCCACCGCACGCGGCTGCCCGGCAGCGCCTCCGCCGAGGCGGTCGTGCCGTTGGTCGCCGGCGCGTTGGAGATCTGCTCGCCGAAGTACTCGACGCCCGTCTGCCACCGCCCGACCCCGGCGAGCCGGCTCAGAGCCGCCTTCGCCTCCGCGTTGCCGGGGTCGGCCGCGAGGGCCCGGCCGAACCAGGAGCGGGCCTCGCGCGGCCTCCCGCTCGCCTCGTAGACCCGGCCCAGCCGGAAAAGGACCTCGGCGTTGTCGGGGTGCGCGCGGTTCAGGGACTCGAGAAGGGCGAGCGCGGCCGGATACTGCCGGCGCCACGTGCGGACGTCGGCGAGCGCCAACTGGCTGTCGAACTCGCCGGGGCGCTCGTCCAGGAGCTGGGTGAACATCGAGTCGGCGGCCGGGAGCCGCCCGGTCCAGCTCTCGAGCTTGGCCACCCAGAACCGGTCCTCGAAGTTGGTCGGGTCGCGGAGGACGAGGGCCTGGTAGACGTCCAGCGCCTCCGGCAACCGCTGCTCCCGCCGGAGCTGCTGGCCCCGGTCGCGCAGCGAGGCCAGCGAATCCGCGGGCGTCTGGCCGGCGGTCGGCGACCACGCCGCTCCGAGGCACAGCAGCGCGCCGGCCAGGAGGCTCGTCCTCCGTCGGGATTCGCGGCAGGGCGCCGCACGAACCGTGAAGGCCCCGTGCCGACGGCCCCCGGCACCGGGCGCTCCAGCCGCTGGATACGCTCCTTGTAGCGCTTGCTCGTGGACGGCCAAGTATATCACCCAGAATGGCTTGGACCGGCACGGGCCATCAGGGAGTCGCTTGGGCCCAGCCGTTTCCGGGGAGGAGAACGGGCAGAATCCGTGCCCCGGGTGCGGGAGCGATGGCGGCTACTGCATCTCGGAGATGCCGACCGCCTGAGTGAGGTTCACGATCGCGACGGGAAGGGCCCGGGCGGTCGGGTCGTTCAGAGTCCCCCCGTAGGGGGCGAGGACGCAACGCCGGAGCACGACGAGATGGGCCCGCCGCTCGAGGTCGTCCGACAGGCGGATGTTGGCGAGCACGTCGAGCGTGCCGCGGAGCACGCCGCCTGGCAGCAGGCAGGCCACGTCCCGCGCCCGCATGAACCCGGAGTCCGGCTCCTCGATCAGATCCTTGGTCAACGTGGGGACGACCAGGATCACCGACTCCCGCCTGAGAGCCACGAACGGGACGACGTCCGGCTCGTTCGGCACCCGGACGCGGGTGAACTTGAGGATCTGGACGCCGAGGGTGCCGAGGGTGAGGAAGTCGAGGAAGGGCTGTTGCGGCGGCACGCGAAATGTGCCATTCATCCAGCCGACGGGGGTGAGAACGTCGGCGGTGACCTGCCGCAGGCGGGGCGCGGTCGGAGCGGCGATAGCCATGGGTGGCGTCCCCCGAGTGAGGTAGTCCAACATGGCGGAGGGAATCGCCCCGGATTAGGCCCCTTTTGCGACAGCGAGGGGCCGGGTTGCGACAGTCACGATGCCCGAGCGCAGTGCAGCCTACCATCTCGACCGCAGGCTCCCCGCGACCTGCCTGTTGATCACCCCGTCCGTCCAGCTGGCGACCAGCGTGCACGGCGCCCTGGCCCGGGGGATCGGCTCGCGGGTCTGGATCTGGCAGGAGGCGGCCCTCGAGCCCGCGCTCCGCGTGCTCCGCGCCTGCGAATTCCGCCTCATCCTCTTCGACCTGACGCTGGCCGACGCACGCCCCGGCTCGGCCCTCCGGGCG
>DASWAI010000203.1:0-9728 GCA_036391215.1 Gemmatimonadales bacterium | reverse complement strand
CTTGCTTCTCACTTCTTCCGGCACTATGCGAGTCGCCATCTCGACCGGCGGAGGGGACGCGCCGGGGCTCAACGCGGTGATCCGGGCCGTGGTGCTCTCCGCAGAGCAGCGCGGCTGGACGTGCTACGGCATCCTCCGCGGCTATGACGGCCTCCTCTCCTTCAACGGGGTGGTGCCGCTCGGGCGGGAGCAGGTGCGCGGCATCACCCATCTCGGCGGCACTATTCTCGGCACGAGCAACCGCGGCAACCCCTTTCGCTACGTCATGCGCGACGCCGACGGGCGGGAGCGGGAAGTCGACCGATCGGACGACCTCGTGGCCGCGTTCCAGGCGAGCGGCTTCGACGCGCTCGTGTCCATTGGCGGCGATGGCAGCCTCGCGATCGCGTACGAGCTGTGGAGGCGCGGCGTGCCGGCGGTGTGCGTCCCGAAGACGATCGACAACGACGTGAGCGGCACCCAGCGCTCCTTCGGTTTCGACACGGCAGTGAGCACGGCCACCGAGGCGATCGACAAGCTGCACTCCACCGCCGAGAGCCACGACCGGGTGATGGTGGTCGAGGTGATGGGGCGGTACGCCGGCTGGATCGCTCTGTCGAGCGGGGTGTCGGGCAGCGCCGACGTGATCCTCCTCCCGGAGCTGCCGTTCGACATCGAGAAGGTGTGCGAGAAGATCCGGAGCCGCGAAGCGAGCGGGCGCCGGTTCAGCATCGTGGTCGTGGCCGAAGGTGCCCGGGCGCTGGGCGGCGAGATCGTGCTGCAGGAGCGCCGGGGCCCGGGGACGGTGGACCGTCTGGGCGGCATCGGCGGCCAGGTCGCGCGCGCGATTCAGGAGCGCACGGGCAAGGAGGTCCGTACGCTGGTGCTGGGCCACCTCCAGCGGGGCGGCAGCCCCACGACCTACGACCGGCTTCTGGCGCTGCGGTTCGGCACGGCGGCGGTGCGGGCGATCGCGGACCGCTGCTTCGGCGTCATGGTCGGTCTGAACGGACCGACCATCACCCGGGTGCCCCTGGCAGAAGTCGTCGGCCGGACGCGGAACGTGCCACTCGATTCCGACATCATCACGACCGTTCGCGACCTCGGCATCAGCCTGGGCGATTGAGAGACCCTCGATGAGCTCCACGGCCGTACCGGCGCCCCTGGCCTATCCCATCGCCCGCCGCGACGACGTCGCCGAGGTTCTCCACGGCGAGCGGGTGGCGGATCCCTACCGGTGGCTCGAGCAGGGCGACAGTCCGGAGACGCAGACGTGGACCGCCGCGCAGAACACCCTGACGGAGTCCTATCTGGCCGGGATCCCGGCCCGCCCGCGGATCCGGGAGCGGCTCGAGACTCTCCTCGCGATCGGCAGCCTGAGCGTTCCCGCGCCGGCCCTGGGCCGGTATTTCTATCAGTACCGCGACGGTCGCCAGAACCAGCCCATCCTTTACGTGCGGGAGGGTGCGGATGGCGCGGACCGGGTGCTGCTCGATCCCAACCGGCTCAACGCCGAGGGCACCACCGCCCTCGACTGGTACTATCCCAGCGAGGACGGCCGGCTGCTGGCATACGGGCTGTCGGACGACGGCAGCGAGCAGAGCGTGCTTCACGTCCTCGATGTGCGGACCGGGGCCGTTCTGCCGGACCGGATCCCCCACACGCGCGCGGCGGACGTCGCCTGGCTGCCGGACGGAAGCGGCTTCTATTACACCCGCTATCCGGCGCCGGGGGAGGTGCCCGACGGGGAGGAGCCCTACCACCGGGCGGTGTACTTCCACCGGCTTGGCGCGGACCCGGCCAACGACCCGCTGATGTTCCGGCCTGGGGTGAAGGAGCATTGGCCCGGCGTGAGCCTGTCGCCCGACGGCCGGTGGCTCCTGATCGGCGTGGCCCGCACCTTCGACCAGACCGACCTCTACATCCAGGACCTGCGGGCCGGCACGCCCCCCGTGGCCGTCGCCAAGGACCTGCCGGCGCTCTTCGACGGGCAGGTCGTGGGGGGCAGGCTCTACCTCAGGACGAACCTGCGCGCGCCGACCTACGGCCTGTATGCGGTCGATCCCGAGCGGCCCGACCTCGGCTCGGCCACGGAGCTCGTCCCCCCGCGACCCGACGCCGTGCTCGACGGGGCAAGGGTCGTCGGCCGGCATCTCGCGCTCGACTACCTCGAGCGGGCCACATCCCGGCTGCGTCTCGCCGACCTCGACGGCCGCCACGTCAGCGAGCACGCCTTGCCGGGCATCGGCAGCTTGTTCGGCCTCGGTACCGAGTGGGACGGGAACGAGCTGTTCTACGGCTACTCGTCCTATACGGTGCCGCCGACCGTCTACCGCATCGATCTCGAGACCGGGGCCGAGACCCTCTGGCGCCGGGTCGAGGCGGACATCGAGCCTGACCGGTACGAGGTCCGGCAGGTGACGTATGCCTCGCGCGACGGCACGCCGATCACGATGTTCGTGGTGCATCCCCGCGGCATCGAGCTCGACGGGGAGAACCCCACCTACCTCACCGGCTACGGCGGGTTCAACATCAGCATGACGCCCGGCTTCGCCCGGTCGCTGTTCCTGTGGCTGGAGCGAGGCGGGGTGATTGCCGTGCCGAACCTCCGCGGCGGTGGCGAGTACGGCGAGACCTGGCACCAAGGCGGGATGCTGGGGAACAAGCAGAACACGTTCGATGACTTCATCGCCGCCGCGGAGTGGCTGATTGCCAACGGTTACACCCGGCCGGAGCGGCTCGCCATCGCCGGAGGCTCGAACGGGGGCCTGCTCATGGGCGCAGTGCTCACGCAGCGGCCGGACCTCTTCCGGGCCGTCGTGATCCAGGTCCCTTTGCTCGACATGCTGAGATACCCGAGGTTCCTGCTCGCCCGGCTCTGGATTCCCGAGTACGGGTCGCCCGAGGAGCCCGAGGAATACGCGTGGCTCCGGGCCTACTCGCCCTACCATCATGTCCGGAACGGCGTGGCCTACCCGGCGGTGCTGCTAGCGACGGCGGAGAGCGACACGCGGGTGGACCCGATGCACGCCCGCAAGATGACCGCCCGCCTGCAAGCGGCGACCGGCTCGACGCACCCGGTCCTCCTCCGGCTGGAATCGAAAGCCGGGCACGGCGCGGGCAAGCCGATCGCCAAGGTGCTCGACGAGCTCACCGACGTCTGGAGCTTCGTATTCCACGAACTGGGACTCGACTGAACCCAAGGACCTCGCCATGCCCGATCGCCCCGTAGGCCTGTCGCACGCCGTCGAGTGGCTCGCCGTCCTGCGGGTCGCGGTCGGGCTGTACTTCGTGAAGACGCTGGTTACGAAGATGTCGATCGCGCTCGCCGGCGGCGTACTGCCGGTGCCGGCCGTGTCGGATCGCTGGTTGGCCACCATGCCGAAGATCGTGGCGAAGCAGGCGTCGGAGAATCCGATCGCATTCTACAAGCAGTTTCTGGAAGACGTCGTCCTCACGCACTCCGACGTGTTCGCCCATCTCACCGCCTGGGGCGAGACGGTCGCAGGGCTCGGCCTCACGCTCGGGTTCTGCACCGGACTCGCCTCGCTGGTGGGTCTCGCGCTGGTGACCAACTACGGATTGGCGACGCAGTGGATGTCGCCCGGGCAGCAGGGGTTTCACCTGCTGCTGTTCACGCTCATGCTGGCGTTCTTCTTCAGCCGGGCGGGCCGGCGGTGGGGGCTGGACGGGCTGATCGCGGAGCGGAGACCGGGGTCCTGGCTGACGCGGCGGCCGGTGAGCTGACGGCAGCTCAGTAGCTGGCGGCGGTCCCGGGGCCGGCCACGAGGCTGCCGGCCGCGCCTGCAGCCTCGCAGTGCGCGGCCGCGGCGCTGTAGAGGACGCAGAAGACGCCATCCGTGCCCCAGCGCTCGAGCCAGAAGCCCATCACGCCGCGGTCCGCACCGGAGAAGGTAGGGTAGGGACGGCGGCCGTCGCGCAGGGCGATGTGGGTGTGGGCGGTCCCGAACCAGTCGGGCGGTCCGCACCGCTCGATGGAGACGGACGCGGCCACCCCCATCGAATCGGCTGCCGAGGGTTGAAGCGCGAGCACCCGGGTGATGTGGGCGACGCCGCCCTGCCGGTCGCCTCCGATGCAGGCAGCGCGCTCCGCTCTCGCTGCCACGCTGGATTGCCAGACGGCATGGAGCGCCTGTCTGGCATCGGCCGTGATCTCGATCCTCTCTACAGCAGCCGGCTGTTCTCGCGCCTGGGCGTAGGCGCGCCCGCCCGCGGCGAGCTGGGCCACCATCGCCGCCGCGAGCGCCCGCCCTACAGCCCGCCGCGTCCCGGTCAACTGGTTGCCGCCGCCGCCGGGGCGGGAGCGACGGTCACCCCCCAGGGCGCCTTGCCGACGGGGATGTGCCCGATGACCTTGAGCGTCTTGGTGTCCACCACCGTGACGTCGTTGGACGGGCCGTTCGCGCTGTACAGCTTGCGTCCGTCCGGCGTAAGGGCGATGCCCCACGGCCGCTTGCCGACGGCCACGGTGTCCACGATCGCGTTCTTCGCCGCGTCGAGCACTACCACATTCCCGCCGCGCCCGGTGGAGACATACACCCGCCGGCCGTCGGGGCTCACCGCGACCCCCATCGGTTTCGAGCCTTTGGGCATCGTGAGCGTCGCCATGCTCTTGTAGGTGCGGGCGTCGATCACCCACACCGTCCCGTCCACCTCGCAGGTCACGTACGCGCGGGCGCCGTCGGGGCTGAACGCGATGCCGCGCGGGCGCATGCCGACCTCGACGGCGCCCAGCACCTTCTCGGTCTTCGTGTCGATGATGGTAACATTGTGGCCGGTCTCGCCGGTCACCCACACCGCCTTGTTGTCCGGCTGGATCCCGACGCCCTCCGGCTCCTGGCCCACCTTGACCGTCGACACGATCCTGCCCGAGGCGATATCCACGATGGAGGCGGTGCCTGCGTCCTCGTTGGACACATAGAGGCGGGTCCCGTCGCGAAAGATGTCGAAGTTCTCCGGGTCGGACCCGCCCGGCAGAATCCGCTCCACCTTGCGGCTGGCGGCGTCCACCATCGCCACGCCGTCCTTGCTCTTGTCCACCTTGAGCTTTTCGCACTCGGCGTCGGGCATCGTCGGCGGACACTTGGGGGAGCCGCTCAGCGCGACGAAGATGGTCTTTCCGTCGGCGGTCGCGTGCACGCCGCGCGGTCGGGTTCCCACCTCGATGGTCGCCACCAGGCGGTCGGTCGTCTCGTCCAGGACGCTCAGCTCGCGGGAGTCCTCGTTGGAGACGTAGACGAGGAGGCCGCCGGGTGTCGCCGCGGCCTCTGGCGTGGCGGCAGCAGCGGGTGCGGCGGAGACGTCGGATGCCTGATCGGCCTCCTTGCGGGAGCCAGTGCAGGCGGCCGCGAGCACCGCGGCCAGAATCAGGACTCTAGTTCGCATCGAAGACTGCCTTGTCGCGGTTGCGGGCCTGCTCGAGTCCCTTGGTCTGGGCGCGCCCGACCACGCCGCGGAAGTTGGCGCCGTTGATGTCCGCTTTCGCGAAGTTGGCGCCGGTTACGTCCGCCTTGGAGAAGTCGGTCTGCACCAGGTCGCCGTTGCTCATGTCGGCGTTCACCAGCTTGGCTCCGGAGAGATTGGCGTAGGAGAAGTCGACCTTGAACAGATTCGCGCCTGAGAAATCGGCCCCGCTCAGATCGGCTCCGACGAAGGTGGCTCGCATCACGCCCATCGACTGATTCCCCGGGTCGGCGCCGATGTTGGCGTCCCGGAGGACGGCGCCCGCAAGGTTGGCGTTTTTCAAGTACCCGATGATGCGCGTCTTCGTCAGGTTGGCGCCCCTCAGGTCGGCCTTCTCGATGATGGTGGCGAACAGGCTTGCTCCCTCGAGGTTCGCTCCGTGCAGATTGGCGCGGCGGAGCACGGTGCCGTCGAGGTTCGCCTGGCGCAGATCGGCGTCGGTGAGCACGCCGTCGGTGAAATCGCAGCTGAAGAAATCCGTCTTGACCGCCTTGGCTCCGGCGAGCCGAGTCCGAGTCATATTCGCCCGCCGGAAGTTGATCCCGCTCAGGTCGAGCCCGGTCATATCGGCGCCGGTAAAGTCGGGCGGGGTCTTCTCGGTGGCCGCGGCGATCTTGGCCTTGACGTCGGCGACGGTCAGGCGGCCGGCGGGGGCCGGCGCCTGGCAGGCCGCCGGCCCCACGCCGAGAACCAGGGCGGCGGCCATGACGGCGGGAGCGAAGCGTGCGACCATGGGGGGACGGTCCGGGGTGAGGGAGGAGGCTCGAAAGGCGACGAGACCGCCGGGGGGGCGGTTACCGCCCCGTCTTCGCGCTGGACGCCCCCGCGGAGGCGGACGAGTCGGCGAGGGGCAACAGCGGAACACCAAAGGAGCGGAGGATCCCGTCGAGCTTGTCCCGGTTCTGGTCGATGAAGGTCTGCAGGCTGTCACGCAGCGCCTTGTTCCGCCGCCCCGTCGCCATCGCGATGCTGAACGAGAAGGGGATCCCGGTTTTCGGGTCGGAAAGGATGGGATTCATCACCAGCGGGGTCTGCACTTTGGCCCCGAAGTACCCCGCGATCGGCCCCCAGACGATGGCGACGTCGACCTTCTTGTCCGCCACCGCGTTGATGACGGCCCCGGCCGGGTTGATGTCGCTGAAGAAGGTCGTGAAGCCCACCAGATTGCCGACGACCCCGTGGCTCTTGAGTGCTTCGGCCGGCGGCGAGGCGTCGCCGTCCGAGCCTACCATGTTGATGCCGATCCTCAGGTGCTTGAGGACGGTGTCGTCGAGCGAGGTGATGTTGAGCCCGCTGTCCTTCCGATACACGAAGACGTAGGAGGAGCGGTAGTAGGGCCGGGTGGTGGCGACGATGTCGATGCCTTCGGGCGCACTGATCTCGACGTCACAATAGAGACCGTTGAGCCCGCGCATGAAGTAGCCGAAGCCCTGCCGCCACCAGACGTACTCGAGCTTGGAGTGCCACGTGTCCGCGATGAGCTGGGCGATCTTGTTCTCCACGCCCTGGTTCAGCGAATCGGAGACGGGGAGGTTGTTCGGGTCGGTGCACACCCGTAGAAGGCCGGGGGTGGACGGGGCAGACCGCTGCGCGGCGGCCACGCCCGGCGCGCCGGCGAGCAGTACCGCGAGCGCGAGCCGCCGGCCGGGGAATCGTAGAGTAGCCATGCTCTATTATATGGAGGGGGATGCGCAGGGGCACAAGACCAAGCGGCGCCGATCGCTGGGTGACCACGCATGCCGCCGTGGCCCCTGCTCGACCGACGCCGCCTGGTGTTGCGCCCCGCGCGGACCCCGGGAAGCCCGGGGGCCGCGGAGGGGTATAAGCTTAGAGCGAGAACACCGTCATCACACCGCCCTGATTGGAGAACTGCCCCGCATCGCCGAACGCGCCGAGCGCGCCCAGGCCTGCGGTCGGATCCTCGGCGCCGATGCCGGCCGCAACGCCGATGCCGGCCCAGCCACCGATGCCCGAGTACACCGCGATGTACTGCTTCTTGTCGGGCCCGGTGTAGGACATCGGGCTGCCGATGATGCCGGAGGGAGTCTTGAACCGCCAGAGTTCCTTGCCGGTCTTCTGGTCGATCGCCTTGAGCCAGCCTTCCATCGTGCCGTAGAAGACCAGGCCGCCGGCGGTCGTCATGGCGCCGCCGTAGGCCGCGAGGTTCTCCTTGATCTCCCACTTCACGGTGCCGGTCATCGGATCCCAGGCGATGAAGCGGCCACGATTGCCGCCCGGGCCCGGGAACATCCGCACGATCGCGCCCACATAGGGCTGACCGCTGGTGTACTTGACCTCGACGCCTTCATAGTCCATGCAGATGTGGTTCGCCGGCACGTAGAACCAGCCGGTAATCGGCGAGTACGCCGCCGGCTGCTGGTCCTTGAACCCGATCGCCGCGGGGCAGATACCCTCGCCGTTCTTCTTGGAGCTGGTGCCGAACTTCGGATCCTTGACGGGAACGCCGGTCTCCACGACGCCCTCGACCGGGGTGCCGGTGCCCTTGTTCTTGGCCCAGTTGATCGGGCCGAAGGCATTGGCGACGATCACCTTGCCATTGGTCCGGTCGAGCGTGTAGCCGATGCCGTTGCGGTCGAAATGGGCGAGCAGCTTCTTCCCGCCCTGGTCGAAGAGGATCATCTCGTTGATGCCGTCGTAGTCCCATTCGTCGTGCGGCGTCATCTGGTAGGCCCACTTCACTTTGCCGGTTTCCGGGTTGCGGGCCCAAATCGTCATCGACCACTTGTTGTCACCCGGCCGCTGATCGGGGTTCCAGGTCCCCGGATTGCCCGAGCCGTAGTAGAAGAGGTTCAGGTCGGGGTCGTAGGAGTACCAGCCCCAAGTGGTGCCGCCGCCGCGCTTCCACTCGTCGCCCTGCCAGGTCGAAACGCCGAGGTCCTTGCCCTTGTGCGACGCGTAGTTGGCGTTGGCATCGCCCTCGATGCCGACTTCCTTGTCGGGACCGGTGCTGTACATGGTCCACAGGTGCTTGCCGGTGTTCACGTCGAATGCGGACACGCGGCCGCGGACGCCGAACTCACCACCCGAGATGCCGGTGATGACGATGTCCTTGATCACGAGCGGGGCGACCGTGATCGTGGCGCCCTGCTTGTACCCGATGGCCTCGGGGCCTGCGTCGGAGGTGGCGGGGTGCTGCGCCTTCCACAGCTCCTTGCCGGTCTTGGCGTCGAGCGCGATCAGATCACCCTGGAGCGCGTTGATGAAGATCTTGCCGCTCGGGTGGTAGGCGGTGCCGCGGTTCACCAGGTCGCAGCACGCGATTGGAATCGCGTCCGGCGACTGGTTCGGCACGTACTTCCAGATCATCGGCGCGCCCGGCTTGGAGAGATCGAGCGCGTAGACGATGTTGGGGAACGAGGTATTCACGTACATCACGTTCCCGACCACCAGCGGGTTCCCCTCTTGGCCCCGGAGCGTCCCCAACGAAAAACTCCAGGCGGCTTTGAGGTCCTTCACATTCGCCGTCGTGATCTGCTTCAGCGGGCTGAATCGCTGCACGCTGAAATCACGCCCGGGCATCTGCCAGTCGCCCTCGGGCGCGTTGCGGGTCCAGGCGCCCGCGCGCGCTCCCTGGGCGTTGGCGACCGCCGCGAACGCGACGCTCGCAGCGACGCCGGAGAACACCTTCCGGGTAAAGCGGTTCATAACTGACCTCAGGATGAAGGGTGATTCTACTGCGACTACACCTATGGGGTTGCCAATGCCATCGGGCCCGCCGGGCGCGGCACTCACGAACTGGCGGCCGGAGGGCCGCGCTCGATTGTGGGCGCCACCCAGAAACCCCCGGCAGAGGGGCTCTGAACTGGGGTACGCGAGAACGGGACACGTTGGATGTACGCTGTGAAACGCCGGAGCGCCAGAGGCACCTGGCGAACAGCGATGAGCTTCGGGATCGGATCGAACCTGGGGAGGCGGAGAGAGGGACGGCGGAGGCGCAAGCGCCACCCCGGTCCGGGTACCCGACCGGAGGGGACCCGAACTGGGCTTGTCATGTCCCACGTCGTGGCAGCGAACGGGAAAGCTCCCATTACAGCCCTCGGCAAAGACCGCCGCCCATCGATTGTCGTTAAGAAGCAGGAAACGCGACAGCGCACCGCGAGTGCTGTGGAGTCGCGTCCGGATTTCCTGGGGCCGCCACCGACCGCTGCCGCCAAGACAGGCAGCTTCCTTTGGACCCACGCCTTCCGCCATTTCCGGGCGTCAGCGCTGTATTCCCCGCGGGCCCGCCCGAAAGCGGCGGGGCG
>DASWAI010000202.1:0-11102 GCA_036391215.1 Gemmatimonadales bacterium | reverse complement strand
TCTCACGAGGGCCCTGCTGCACGCCCGCACCAAGCCGGCCGTGAGCGCGGCGGTGTGCCTGACGGAGAGCGCCGCCGAGCGGGCGAAGTCACCGTTCGGCACGACCGGCCCCCCGGTGTTCGCCTGCTCGATCACCGCCGGCGGGTCGCGGAGCGCGTATGACGTGCAGCTGCTGCCCACAGGCTGCTTCGTGGCCGAGCGCCGGAAGCCGGGCAAGGCCATCTACGGCTGCGGGGCCGGGAAGTCCTAACCGGGTGGTCCGGCCCCCGGGGCGGGCCCCTCGCCGCCCCGCTGGCGCAGGAAGCGCTGCAGGTCACGGGCGATCGTCTCGCCCGACGGGAGCGAGGCCGAGACGTCCTCCTCCTCCGTACTCACCGCCTGCTCGAGACGCTCGACGAAGGCCTGGACGTCGGGGTCGCTCTGCACGGCCACGTTGACCTGGCGCTCGTAGTCGGCCGAGGCGACCTCGAGCTCGGAGCCGTCGACGGCCACACCGACGAGCCCCTCGAGCTTGCGGACGAGGGCCAGGGCAGCCTTCGGGTTCGGGGTGGCGGCGATGTAGTGGGGAACGGCGGCCCACAGGCTGGCAGAGGGCAGCCCGGCCTGCTGGCAGGCGGCGTGCAGGATGCCGACAATGCCGGTCGGCCCCTCGTAGGAGGATGGCGCCAGGCCGAGGCGGGAGACCAGCGCCGGGTCCGAGCTCAGCCCGGTGACCGAGATGGGGCGGGTATGGGGCACGTCGGCCAGCAGCGCGCCGAGCGTGACCACCAGCTGGGTGCCGAGCGCCTCGGCCAGTTCGATGACCAGCTTGCTGAATGTGCGCCAGCGGAACGACGGCTCGCTGCCGGACATGAGGATCAGGTCGCGCGGGGCGCGCGGGACCCGCGCGGCGTAGAGCTCGACCGCCGGCCACACGACCTCCCGGGCCTGCCCGTCAATCATCTTGACGCGGGGGCGCGTGGCCTGGAAGTCATAGAACTCCTCAGGGTCGATGGTCGCGAAACGCTCCGCGCCCAGTGCGGATCCCACGTACTCGATCGCGCTGGAGGCGGCGTCGGCCGCATCGTTCCAGCCCTTGAAGGCGCAGATCAGCGCCGGGGCCCGGAGGCCGTCTGGACGGTGCTCCCATTGCAGCGGCTGCATCCGACCCACCATAGATGATGGGGTGATCGGCCCCGCCAGTGAAACCGTGATGGAGATAAGTGCCCTGCGACCCGGCCACGAGGTGGCCGGGGTGTTCGCGTGCAGCCGTAAGGATCGCCTGATGACTCGCGGCGGCTCCCCCTACCTGGCCCTCGAGCTCCGCGATCGCTCCGGGGCGGTCCCGGCCCGGGCTTTCCAGAACGCTGACGTTCTCGGCGCCCGCTTCGAGCGCGGGGATGTGGTCAGGGTGCGGGGGCGGGTCGAGCGCTTCCGCGATGAGCTGGTGGTGGAGCTGGCCGAGATCGCCCGGGTGGAGGAATCCGAGGGCGTCGACCCGGGCCGTTTCCTGCCCACCGCCTACCGGGACCTGGATGAGCTCGACGGCTTTCTCGAGCACCTGGCCGGTGAGGTCTATGACCGTGGTTATCGGGCGCTGCTGGATCGTCTTCTGGCCGACGATGCGTTGCGCGCCGCGTGGCGACGGGCGCCCTGCACCCGCGGCGGCCATCACGCCTACCTTGGCGGGCTGCTGGAGCACACCGTCGCGGTGGCCACGCTCGCCCACGAAACCTGTCAGCTCCATCCCAGGTTGAACTCCGATCTGCTTCTGAGTGCGGCGTTGGTCCACGACCTCGGCCGCACCGCAGAGTTCACCTTCGGGGCGGAGATCGGGCTGACCGAGGAGGGCCGGCTGCTCGGTCACCTGGCCATCGGCCAGCGCCTGATCTCCGAGCGCGCCTCCGCGCTTGACGAGAGTCGCCGGCTCGCGCTGTTGCACTGTGTCCTCACGCACCACGGTCCCAGCTCGGCCCCGGGCGGCCGGTTCGCGTCGGCCGAGGCCCTGGCGCTGTTTCGCCTGAACGCGCTTGACGCGACCGTCAAGGGCGCTCTCGAGCACGGTCTCGGCTGACCCGGGGGGCCGTGGCCGAGAAAGCGGCCATATGTTCCGCTTTCTCGGCCACCGCTGCGGCGGAAGGCCCGGCGGGCCCCCGAGCGGCCGTGCGCCGGGCGTAGCATCCGCCCCGGCGCGGCAGGGGCCTGGTGGCCTATCCGGTCTTCAAAACCGGCAGGGCCGGGTTACCCCCGGCTTGGAAGGTTCGATTCCTTCGCCGCGTCGTGGCTGCCGATGGGCGTCCTTCCAGTTCGCGGTGGCGATCTGAGCGATCGCGCGGCCGACCCGCGGTGCCGGGGCCGCCGCGATCCGGCACCGACTCGGGCTGCTACTCGCCGCGCGATTCCCAGTACGCCCTGGCTTCCGCCTCCATCACCGCCAGCCGCGAGTAGTAGTCGGGGAACTCGTTCAGATGGGCACGGGCGATCTTGGCGGTGCTGTCCAGGTCGTCGTCGGTCACGTTCGTGTCGAGATCCTGGGTGCCGTGCTCGAGTTCGACGTCCATCCCCATCCGGAACTGAGCGACGTCGAACCGGGAGGTGTTCCAGTCGATTCCGATGCGCTCGCCGGCGGCTCGCGCCTCATCTGCGGTGAAGTGTGGCTCAGGGCTCATGAGCGAACCGTATCGCCAGGCCAGCAGCGGCTCGATGACGCGCAGCAACGTCGGTTCCTTCGGGGTGTCCCTGGCGTCCGGCAATCCGGTCCGATGTCATCCGGACCGCGGTCGGAGCGGCTCGCATGCCTGCCGGTCGGCGACCACGATCCCGTGTCCGCCGCTTGCGGACAGTGGTTGAATCGTGCCCGTGCCGGGTGACTTGATCGACGTTCTGCTGCGCGTCCCGCTGTTCGCGGATCTGGACCCGAGCGAGCTGCAGCTGCTCGCCGACTCGATGCGCGACCGAACGTTCCCCGCCGGCGACATGGTTACCGCTGAGGGCACGTCTGCCGATGGCTTCTTCGTCATCGAGAGCGGCGAGGCGGAGGTGACGGTTCAAGGCGAGTCGCGCAGAACGATGAGGACCGGAGACTATTTCGGCGAGATCGCGCTGCTGAGGGGCTCGGAGCGCACAGCGACGGTCGCGGCTGCGAGCGATCTTCACTGCTACCAGCTCAGCCCAATCGACTTCCGCACGATCGTCGAGGGCAATCCGATCATCGCCTGGAAGGTGATGCAGTCGATGGCCGAGAGATTGGCCTGACCGGGTAGAGCGAGCGCGCGGCCGGCGCACGAAAGGTCGCGACCGGACAGGCTCAGCACGCGCTCGCGGCAAGAGAGCTTCCTCCCCCAGAGATTCTGGACCTCAGCGGTCGTGGTCTATAGAGTCTGGGAACGATGTTGAGAAGCGGGGCCGGGGTTCGCGGTCCCGGGTCGGCGCAGGGGGATCCGGATGCGCGACAGATCGCAGTTACGGCTGAGCCGGACGGGCTCTCCGAGCTGAAGGACGGTCCCCTTGAGGTCCCCTACGCGGTGCGATGGCTCGTCCCCAATGGGGAGCGCTTCGCGAACTTCGACATCCTCAACGACAACGACACGCAGCTTGACTACCACCGCCGCTTTGGGCACATCTACGCGGTTGGCATCCCGACCAAGAAGTGGCGGCTGGTCGTCGTGTCGGATCCCGAGCTGCTCGACGAGGTGGCCTCAAACGAGGAGCAGTTCGGAAAGCCGGTTGAGGAGATCAACTTCTTCGCGCAGCTGAAGAACTCTCGCGGCGGCGGCCTCTCGGTGATCGGCGACGGGGATCACTACGAGCAGATTCGGCGGGTCATGCTGCCGTGGTACGCCCCGACCCACCAGCGCACGCAGCTCGAGCGCATGAAGGAACAGGCACGCAAGCTCGTTGCGCTGTGGTCAACGATCCCGGACGACGAGCCGCTCGACGCCCGTGCCTGGATGGAGCGCTACGCGCTCGAGGTATCCGGACGGGGCGCCTGTGGCTACAACTTTGGCCTGCTCGATGGCCTCGGCGAACCTCATGCCTTCGCAGCGGCGGTGCCGGAGAGCACGAAGGAGAGCATCCTTCGCGTCGCCGAGCCGCGGCCGGATTTCACACTCTTGGCCAGCCGCTCGCGGCGCGAGCGCAGAAAGCGCTATCGCCGCCACAACCAGGAGCTGCTCGAGACGGCGGATGCGCTCGTCCGTGCGCGGATCCACACCTGCCCGCTCGGCCGGCAGACCGACCTGCTCAGCCGGCTCGTGTCGGTGCCGGACCCGGAGACAGGTGAGCGCCTCGGCCCCGAGACGATCCGTGACCAGATACTGATGCATCTATCGAACGGGTTCAACGGCCCCTCGATCACGGCGGCCTGGATCGCCTCCGTCCTGGCCACGCGCAGCGATGTGGAGGAGAAGCTGATCGCCGAGATCGACGCGGTCTCGGGCGGCGATCCCGAATACGACCTCCGGTACGACGATCTGATGTCACTGACCTACATGACGCAGGTGATCAAGGAGACCCTGCGCATCTATCCGCCAATGCCGGTCACGATCCGCCGCAGTCTCCGGGATGGGATGCTCGGCCGCTATCGCATCCGCAAGGGGGACATCATCCTGATCGGCGCGCTGGCCGCTCAGCGCGACCCGCGCTACTGGGGTCCAGAGGCGGATCGGTTCGACCCCGAACAGTTCGCGATGGAGAAGGTGGTCGACCGGCCGCGCCACGCCTTCATCCCGTTCTCGATCGGCAAGCGACAGTGCATGGCGCAAGAGGTCACCTTCATGATGCTCCGCGTCGTCCTCTTCGAGATCTACAAGCGCTACCGGCTGCGCCTGGCTCCCGGCGCGAGCGTGACCAAGAACACGGTGGTGACGACGAAACCGGTGGCCGTGCCGTTTGTCCGGCTGCCGCGCCAGCGGGACATCCGGGAGCGAATGCCGGCCGCGTTACGGGAGCGCCCGGCGCCACCCGACCGTACGATCGGCCGCGACTGGGGCAAGCCGACGGAGATCCCGCAGACGAGCACCTACCGGCATGTGGTGATCGCCTACGGGAGCAACTTCGGGTCCAACAAGCAGCTGGCCGAGCGGTTCGCTGAACGGAGCCGCTTCCACGGCTACACGAACGAGATCCTCACGTTGAACGAGCTGGCGCAGTCGCCGCCGGACGCCACGGAGCCCTGGCTGCTCGTCGTCATGACCTCCACTTACACATCCAATCCACCCTCCAACGCCGTCAAGTTCAAGTCGTGGCTCGAGCACACCGAGCCCGATGGCGAGCGGTGGCGCAACTGCCGCTATCTGGTCTGGGGCCTGGGCAACAGCCAGTGGAACGCGTTTCTCGCCTTCCCACGCTACGTCCACAACAAGCTGTCTGACCTCGGAGGTGCGCCGCTGGCCGATTTTGGTTACGGCGATGTCGGGTCCCCAGTCTGGGAGCGCCTGCACCAGGAGTGGAACGGGCGCATCTGGCCCGTGCTGCTCGAGCTGTCGGGAGCCCGGGCGACGGAGGCTGCCGCCACACGGGTTGCCGCCGAGCGCAAGGCCGCCGGCGCGCTGACCGGCGCAGACTCGAATACCGCCATGACGATGTCGCTCGGCCGCGGGGAGACGGCGGCGCCCAGGGTCCTCCTGGTCCCGAAGATCATGACCAACACGGTCGGGGTGGAGACTGTCGAGGCGCGCGTGCACGTGTGCCGGGAGCTTCAGGCGGCGGAGTCGCCGAAGCGAACGCGGCATCTGGAGCTACCGCTGCCCGCCGGGGTGAGCTATACGGCCGGCGACCACCTCGGGGTGTGTCCGAAGAACGATGAGGAGCATGTCGAGAGGCTCGCCCGCCACCTCGGCGCCGCCCTTGACGGTCTGCTCATGGTCCCCATGACGCTGAACATTCGCGCGGTGCCCAAGGGCGCGGTGCTTCAGGTCCGAAACATCCTGACCAACCTCGTCGACATCACTGGGAAGCCGACGGTCGAGCTGCTCGATCTGCTGCTCGGCAATGTTGCGGATCCGGACGAGCGCTCGCGCCTGGAGGAGATCAGGGCAGTGCTCCAGGAGCCCGACGGCCTCGACACGCCGCTACGACGGGCGATCAGTGGCGGCGGCTATAACCTGCTCGAGTTGCTGGACGAGTTCTCCTCCTGCTCGCTGAACATCTTCGAGCTTCTCCAGGTCGCGCAGCCGCTGCGGCCGCGGTACTACTCCACGAGCTCGAGCCCCCGAATCCACGGCGAGAGCGCGGCCCACGTGGCGGTTGGGCTCAGCCGCACTTCGGTGCCAGAGATGCCTGGCCGCGAGTTCTGCGGCATGAGCTCCCATTACCTGCACACGCTTCGCGAGGGCGACCGGGTCAACGTCTTTGTCGAGGGCGCTGACGGATTTCACATCCAGGAGGACGTCGAGAAGCCGATGATCTTCGTCTCTGCGGGGACGGGGCTCGCGCCGATGCGAGCGTTCCTGTGGGAGCGCCTCGCGATGAGGCGCGCCGGGGTCGCGCTGGGCGAGGCGGCGCTGTTCAACGGTATCCGCTCGAGTCGCCTCGACTACATCTATCGAGACGAGATCGAGCACTTCACCGCCGAGGGCGTGCTCGACCACCTGTTCGTGGCGATGTCGCGCGAGGAACCGGGCCGGCGGATCTACGTGCAGGACGTGATCCGTGAGCAGGGACCGCTCGTCTGGCGCCTGATCGACGCCGGAGGCTACATCTACGTATGCGGATCGCAGGCGATGCGCGACAGCGTCCGCGGCGCGTTCGTCGACGTCGTCACTGACCATGGCTCGCGACCGCGCGAGCAGGCCGAGAGCTTCATGCACGAACTCGAGACGGACAAGAATCGCTACCGGCCCGACGTGTGGGGCTGACCTGGGGGCTGACATGGATCTTCTCGCTCTGATCTTCACGGTGGCGGCCCTCGTCATGTTCCTGTTCGCCGCCAGCGGCCGCGAACTGCGCCGCTTCAACGAGATCGCCCTGGGCCTGGTGTTTCTCTCCGCCGCCCTCATCTGCCAGTTCACGGCGATCACGAACACTCACATCGGCCACTGACGATGGGATGCGGACGAGGGATCGCTCCACGCGGGCGGACTCCGAGCGGGCAACGCGACGGGCGGATCCGTGGCCTGCCCGCGCGGCGGCGTGAGGTGGCCGTCGACTGAGCGGACCGGGCGAGGGCGGGGGCGACAACGGATGGACCACGCCCGCGCCGCCCCCGGGTCACGGCGGCGCTGAGCGAGCCCCGACCACGCGTCGATCCCCCTCACTACCGTCACCACGAATTTTTCACGACCGCACAGGATCAAAAGGAGCACGCCATGCAGATCACCCGGAACTCGCTCGACACCAACCCCGGACCCGCTGACTGGTTCACCGGCACCGTGTTCATCGACACGGTCGCCGACCCGGCCGCGCCGTCGCGCGTGGCGGCGGCCAGCGTGCACTTCACGCCGGGCGCGCGCACGGCCTGGCACACCCATCCCTACGGCCAGACGATCTACGTCACCGAGGGGGTCGGCCGGGCCCAGCGGGAGGGTGGTTCGGTTGAGCTCATCCGCCCCGGGGACCGGGTGTACTTCGAGCCCGGCGAGAACCACTGGCACGGCGCGGCGCCGGCGCGCTTCATGACGCATCTCGCCCTCCAGGAGGTCGATGAGCACGGCAGCGCCGTCACGTGGGGCACACACGTCACCGATGAGGAGTACAACACCGCGCCGGCGTCGTAGGCCGCAAGGCCGTATCAGGTGTGCAGCACGGCCAGCGCGTCGCGTAGCGGCGCCGGGATATCGGTCGGCCGGCGGGTCTCGCGGTCCACGAACACGTGCACGAAGTAGCCGGTCGCGGCGGGCTCGGGGTCACCGCGGCGGGACAGGTCGATCTCGTAGCGCACGCTGGTGCGGCCGAGCTTGCCCACGCGCAGGCGCGCCACCACCGTGTCCGGGAAGGCAAAGGCATCGCGGTAGCTGCAGTGGGATTCGGCACACAGGCCGATCACCGGGCCGGCCTGGATGTCCAGGCCCCCGGCGGTGATCAGGTACGTGTTGATGACCGTGTCAAAGAAGGCCAGGTACTCGACGTTGTTGACGTGGCCATAGATGTCGTTGTCGTTCCACCGGGTGGGGATCTCCAGTTCGAACGGCCTGCCCGGCCCGGAGGCCCGGCCGTCCGGGGCGCCCTCGTGGCCTCCGCTCACGGGAACAGGACCACCTGCCGCACGCCCTCACCGCGAGCCAGGCGGTCAAACCCGGCGGCGAGCTCATCGAGGCTGAGGCGGTGGGTGAGGAGCCGATCGACGGGAAGCCGTCCGGCGCGATACAGCGCCACGAAGCGGGGGATGTCCCGAGCCGGGACGCACGATCCGAGGTAGGAGCCCTGGAGGCGCCGCTCCTCTGCGGTCAGGCTGACGGCGGGGATCGCGAGCTGGGCGGCGGGATGGGGCAGACCGACGGTGGTCGTCGTCGCGCCCCGGCGGGCGCTGAGGTAGGCCTGCCCGAGGACGTTGGCGTTGCCGACCGTCTCGATCGCATGATCGACCCCACCGCCGGTGAGCGCCCGCACCTGCTCGACCACGTCCTCCCCGGCGGCGACGGCGTGGGACGCGCCGAGCTCCAGGGCCAGCTCGAGCTTCTCCGGAACTCGGTCGACGGCCACGATCGGCCACGCCCCGGACACCACCGCCCCGAGCAGGGCGGCCAGCCCCACCCCGCCGAGCCCGAACACGGCCACGCTCTGTCCCGGGCGGACGGCGGCGGCGTTGACGACCGCGCCGACACCGGTCAGCACCGCACAGCCGAACAGGGCGGCGATCGCCCACGGCAGCTCCGGGTCGATCTGCACCAGTGATCGCTCGCTGACCACGGCGTGATCGGCGAACCCGGACACGCCGAGGTGATGGTTGACCGGACTGCCGTCGCGGTGCAGACGGCGGTCACCGCTGAGCAGAACACCGGCCGTGTTGGCGGCGGCGCCCGGCTCGCACAGGGCGGGGCGTCCACCCCGGCAGTGCTCGCAGGAGCCGCAGGCGGGAACGAACGAGGCCACCACGTGATCCCCGACGGCCATCCGGGTCACGCCCGGACCGACCGCGACGATCTCGCCCGAGATCTCGTGACCGAGCACCATCGGCACCGGCCGCGGGCGCGACCCGTCGATGACCGACAGATCGGAGTGGCACAGGCCCGCGGCGCGGACCCGCACCAGCACCTCCTCGGGGCCCGGCGGGTCGAGCTCGAGCTCGGCGATCGCGGGGGGCTGTCCGATCTGCTCGAGGACGGCGGCGCGGATGTTCACCGACCGAAGGAAACCGCATTTCGGAACCCGGTGCCCGCTGCGGGGGCGTCTATCGGGGCAGGGGGACGCCGGCCAGGGCCAGCGCCACTCCGACGGCGCCCGCCCCGAGCAGGGTGCTGACCACGCCCCGCCGGAGGGCGAACAGCGCGAGCGCGGCCAGTGCGAGCATCGCGAGCTGCCACGTTTCCTGGAGCGCGCCGGCCAGCACGATCGCGGCGCCGATGATGGCGCCGATCGCGGCCGGACCGGCCCCATCCAGAAACGCCCGCGCGCGATCGTTCGTGCGCAGGGCCTCGAAGCGTCCGCCGCCGACCAGGATGAACAGGAAGGACGGGGTGAAGGCGAGAACGGCGGCGATCAGACCACCGGCGACACCGTCCGCCGCGTAGCCGACGGCGGCCACCGTGGCCACCACGGGCCCGGGGGTGACCTGGCCGAGCGCGACCGCGTTCAGGAACTGGGCGTTGCTCATCCAGTGGTAGGCGTGCACGGCGTCGCCCTGCATGAGCGGGATGATCACGAAGCCGCCGCCGAAGGACAGGGCGCCGACCTTGAGCGCCGTCCAGGCCAGCGCTCCGATCCCGCCCGACACCATGGCGGCGGGGAACAGGGGCGCGAACACGGTCGCGGGCCGGCCCGGCGAAGCCTCCCCCGCGCGACCCTGGAGCGTGACCTCGACGGTTCCGCAGGCGAGCAGGACAAGCACCAGATAGGGGCCGATCAGCGCGGCGGCCGCGATCGCCGCAATCACATACACCGCCCATCGCTCCGTGCGCCGTCCGGCACGAGCACGGGCCAGGCTGGGGCCGAGGAGGGCCCAGGCGGCCTGCAGGGCGACCGCGGCCACGGCGGCCCCGGCCCCGGCGCCGGCCCCCCGGACCCACAACGGCGGTGACTGCTCCAGGAACAGCACCGACAGAAGCAGGATCAGGATGACCGCGGGGGCGATGAAGCCCAGGCCACCGAGGATCGCCCCCGGCGGCCCGCCGACCCGGTAGGCGCAGTAGATGGCCAGCTGCGTCGAGGCCGGGCCGGGCAGCAGCCCGCAGGCGGCGTTGGCGTCCTCGAACTCCTGCGCGCCCAGCCAGTGCCGCTCGACCAACAGCCGGCGGAGCAGCGCGATGTGCGCCGGTGGTCCGCCAAACCCGGTGACCCCGATCCGCGTCCACTCACGCGCGACGGTGCTCAGCGAAGGCGCTGAGGACGTCGTTTCAGAGCCACCATCGGGTGCGGTCGGCGCGCGGGTCGGGGCGGGGCGGGGCATGGTGGAGGCGAGCAGGAGCCGACCCCCCGCCGCGAATCATCCGGCTCCTGGTGCGTGGCTAGCCGGGCTCGACCTCGAAGCGGAAGCTGCCGGTCAGGCTCGATGGTCTCAGGCTCGGGCTGCCGGCGTAGTGAACTCGATAGTGCCAGCGCTGACCGTCGCGGTCAGCCCGCCGGTCAGGCCGGGGATGAGCGGCCCGCCGCCACGACCCGGCGCTCATGGGTGCCGATCCCGATCTTGCGCCCGTCCGCGGTGTCGACATCGACCGAGAAACGGAGCTTGCGCCCGTCGATCACCTCATCGAGCCGGGCGCGGGCGATACACCGGGCGCCCTGTGGGGCGCCGCCCACATGCTTCACGCAGACCTCGAAGCCGACGCTCGCGGTCCCATCCTCCAGGTGCTCATAGATGGCCTTGGAGGCCGTCCACTCCATCATTCCGATCATCGACGCTATCCATCCCAGCTCGGGCGCGGCGGCCGGTGGCCCACGACCGGCGGTCTCAGGGCCGGCTCAGCGCCCGGGCGACGCTGAGCACCGCCCGGAGGTGACGGCGCACCTGGGCGTGGGTGAGCGCGCCG
>DASWAI010000201.1:0-3370 GCA_036391215.1 Gemmatimonadales bacterium | reverse complement strand
AACCGGGTGCTGGTGGCGGCGCTGGGCCACGTCTTCGCGCCGAATCCGGAGCGCGGCGTCTATCTCACCGCCGACGGCGGCAAGAGCTGGCAGCACGTGCTCGACCTGGGCGACTCGACCGGCGCCGTGGACCTGGCGTGGGACCCGGAGAGCCCCGCGGTGGTGTACGCCGCCGCGTGGCAGATGCGGATGCATCCCTGGCTCGATTACTTCCAGCCCCAGGCGGGGCCGGGCTCGGGGATCTACCGGAGCGACGACGGCGGGCTCCACTGGCGCCGGCTCGAGGGCGGCGGTCTTCCCGGCGGATCGATCGGCCGGATCGGGCTGGGCGTGGCGCGCGGCAGCGGCGGGCGCATCGTCTACGCGACGATCGGGATCGAGGGCTCGCCCATGACCGACGCGAAGGTGCCGCCGGGCAAGGCCGGCATCTACCGCTCGGCCGACGGCGGCGCCACCTGGCAGTTCATGAACGACCACCCGTCGCTCTCCGGCAGCTACTTCGGCCGGCTCACCGTCGCGCCGAACGACTCCAACACCATCTACGTGATGGGGCGCGGGATCCAGAAGTCCACCGACGGCGGGAAGCACTTCGAGGTGGTGATGGGCTCGCCCGGCGGAGACGACTACCACCATCTCTGGATCAACCCGTCGGATCCGCGGTTCATGATCACCGGCGCCGACCAGGGCGCGGCGGTGAGCCTGAACGGCGGCCAGACCTGGTCCAGCTGGTACAACCAGCCCACCGGCCAGTTCTATCACCTCGCCGTGGACGACGAGTTCCCCTACCACATCTACAGCGGCCAGCAGGACAACGGCACGGTGCGGCTCGCCTCGCGCGGCCCGTACGGCGTGATCGAGGAGCGCGACTGGCACCCGGTGGGCGGGGACGAGCGGGACGACATGATCCCCAAGCCGGGCCAGCCGAACCTGGTCTTCGGCACCGGACTGGGCGGGCACCTCTCGCGCTTCGAGGAGGAGACCCGGCAGTCGGCGGAGATCTCGCCCTGGCCGGTACGGAGCTACGGCGCGCGGCCGAGCACGGTCAAGTACCGCTACACCTGGATCACGCCGCTCGCCTTCTCGCCGCTCCCGCCGCATCCGATGTACCTGGGCGCGCAGTATCTCTTCCGATCGGTCGACGACGGCGACCACTGGCGGATCGTGAGCCCCGACTTGAGCGGCAAGCGTCCGGGCGCCTCCGGCTGCGAGAATCCCGGCTTCGCCGCGGCCCGCGACTGCGGGTTCGGTGTCATCTTACCATCGGCCCGTCGCCCCGGGCCAAGGGGCTCATCTGGGTGGGCACGGACGACGGCCTGATCCGGGTGACGCACGACGACGGCGGCCACTGGAGCAACGTCACCCCGGCCGATCTCCCGACCTGGGGCGCCGTCACCGACGTGGATCCGTCGGCGCTGGACACGAATACGGCCTACGCCGCGGTGGACCTGCACCGGCTGGACCGCTTCGAGCCGCTGGCCTACCGCACGCGCGACGGCGGGAAGACCTGGACCCGGATCACCAAGGGCCTGCCGGCCGACGAGTACGTAGCGGTGGTGCGGGCCGACCCGGTGAAGCGCGGGCTCCTCTACGCGGGCACCGACCGGGGCGTGTACGTCTCGTTCGACGACGGCGACGACTGGCAGCCGCTCAGTCTCAACCTCCCGACCGCCTGGGTGCGCGACCTGCTGGTGCACGACGGCGACCTGATCGCCGGCACGCAGGGGCGCGGGATCTGGATTCTGGACGACGTGGAGCCGCTCCGCGAGCTGGGCGCGTCACTCGTGAACCAGCCGGCGCACCTCTTCTCCCCGAGCACCGCCATCCGGCTCCGGGAGAACGAGAACAAGGACACGCCGCCGCCGCCCACCACGCCACTGGGGGAGAACCCGCCCACCGGGGCCGTGCTGGACTACTGGCTGGGCGACGGCGCCACCGGACCCGTGACGCTCAGCATCCGGGACGCCGCCGGGCATGTGGTCCGCCGCTTCTCGAGCGACGACCCGCCGGAGACGATTCCCGCGGAGTTCCGCTACTTCCAGGCGGGCTGGGTCGGGAAGCCCGAGCGGGTGGTGGCGACGCCGGGCATGCACCGCTTCGTGTGGGACCTGCGGCTGCCCCGGCCGAAGGCGCTGTCCTATGAGTACTCGATATCCGCGACCTGGCAGGTGGGGGCCCCGCTCGAGCCGCGCGGGCCGCTGATCCTCCCGGGCCGTTACACCGTCACGCTCACCGCCGGCGGGAAGGCCTACTCCGCGCCGCTGGTGGTGAAGCTCGACCCCCGGGTGCACGTGAGCCAGGCGGCGCTCGCGGCCCAGCTCGCGTTTCTCGAGACGATGGACTCCACCCTCGACGCGGCCGTGGCCGCGCACGCGGCCATCGCCCGCGCGCTCGAGCACAAGGGAACGCTCGCGCCGGGCGTGGCGGACTCGCTGGCGGCGATCGACGGCGGGTCGGCGGGCATCTCGAGCGTGGCGGGGACGCTCGCGTCCCTGATCACCGCGGTGGGCGGCGCGGACGGCGCGCCGACGCAGGGGGACAGGGACTCGTTCGGGGAGTACCAGGGCCGGCTGACGGCGCTCACCCGCCGGGCGGCGCGGCCGCTGGGAGCGGCCGGGGACGTGTCCGGCAGCCGCTAGCGGACGCCGACCATCCCCGCGAACGCGAGCCAGGCCGGTGTGCGGCTGATCGCGAGCCGCAGCACCTGCGAGCCGAGCAGGCAGAGACCGCCCCAGAGGTGGGCGGGGTGGACCGCGCGCCGCCGGGCCACATCATAGATGACCCCGGCGATCACCAGCAGATCGACCACCCCGAAGTAGAAGAGCGGTCCCGCGGCGGCCAGCGAAATCGGGAGCCGTGCCGCCGCCGCGGCGGTCAGGCTCGCCGTCGCGAGGAACATCAGCCGTTTGTGGGCGTCGGGCCGGCGACGGAAATACAGGGCCGCCCCGACCAGCGCCGGAAACACGAGCATGTCGAAGAGCGGCACCGCGAGGAAGGCACGCGGATCGACATGATCCGGCGCGTGCCCTTCGCGCCCGTTCGCGATGGCGAGCGTGGTGCCGAGGATCACCATGATGCCCGCCAGCACCGCCCCCCCGACACCGATGCGGCGATGGAGATCAATCCGCCCCGCCGCCACCAGCGAGGTCTGAAGCGCGAAGAGCAGGACCCATGCGCTGAATGCGATACCGTGAACCATCCGGAGCGGGGTGAGCGACGGACCGTGGAAATGGGCGGAGAGATAGAACGTACGGGCGAAGCCCGCGAACACGAGCGCGATGATCACCGCCGCCATCCCGCCGAAGAAGAGGTCATCACTCCGGCGAGCGCGTGATGAAGAGGTGCCGGCAGCCACGTCCAGTCGCTCCCCGCT
>DASWAI010000200.1:0-10198 GCA_036391215.1 Gemmatimonadales bacterium | reverse complement strand
GCTGTCGCGCGGCGGGGCTTCCGGTGCGGGGGTGACCCACGACCTTACGCCGGCCCGCGCGCGCTCCGATGCCCGCGCACACGCTTGAGTCCCGTCCGCCCGCAGTTGAATGCGGTGCGGCCCGGGGTCGGGCGCATGGTGGTCGGCCAGCTCGAGTGCGTAGTCGCGTCGGGCATACGGTCGCGTAAGCTAGGCCGGCGGGTGGGCCCGGGCAAGAGGCCGAGCCGCGGCCTCCGCCTCCCGCGCCGCCTTTTCTCCCTCGGGCACGTTCACCATGGTGAGCAGTACCGCACCCACCGCGAAGAAGGCAATCACCGACAGGATGGCCACCCGGCTCGAGCCGGTGAGCCCGATGGCCAGCGCGAAGAAGAGCGGCCCGAAGATCCCCGCGAATTTCTCGAACACGCTGAAGAAGCCGAAGAACTCTCCGGACTTGTGCGGCGGGGTCATCCGCGCGAAGAGCGAGCGGCTCAGCGCCTGGGTGCCGCCCTGCACCACGCCCACCAGGAGCGCCAGCACGAAGAAGTGCGTCGCCGTGCGCATGAAGTACCCCAGCACGCTGATGACCGTGTAGATGAAGAGCCCGAGAAACACCGCGCGCTTGGCGCCGATCCGGCCGGCCAGCATGCCGAAGAGAAACGAGCAGGGGATCCCGACGAACTGCACCAGCAGGATCGCGGTGATCAGGGCGCCCTGCCCGATCCCCAGCTCCGTGCCGTACGCGGTGGCCATCTTGATGATGGTCTGGATCCCGTCGTTGTAGATCAGGAAGGCCAGCAGGAAGATCGACGCCTGGCGGAAGCCTCTCAGCTCCCGAAGCGTCTCCGCCAGCCGCAGGAACGCGACCCGGACCGGGTTCTCTCCGCGCCGCTCGTCGATCTCCAGCCGGCGGGGGGGCTCCGGGATGCGGCGGAAGAGGGGGACCGAGAACAGGAGCCACCACGCCGCCACCGACAGGAATGCGAGGCGCACCGGAAGGGTGGCCCCCGCCTCCGGCAGCCCCGGGCCGCTCGGGAGTCCGAACCAGGCCGGGCGCTCGATCCACGCGAGGTTGAGGGCGAGCAGGACCCCTCCGCCCACGTACCCCAACGCGTAGCCCGCGGTGGAAACGCGGTCCACTTCGTCCGGGGATGCGATGTGGGGAAGGAGCGCTTCGTAGAACACGAAGCTGCCGGTGGCGCCGATGAGGGCCAGCACGAAGAGCACCGACGCCAGCAAGAGGTCGCCGGTGTGGATGAAGAACATCCCGGCGATCGCGCCGATCCCGAGCAGCATGAAGGCGGCGAGGAAGCGCTTCTTGGCCGCGGCGTAGTCGGCCACGGCGCCGAGAACCGGCGAGAGCAGGGCGACGAAGGCGAGCGCCACCGTGTTGGCGGTCGCCAGGTGCTGCGTCGCCTTGCTCTCGGTGAGGCCGGCGCCGGCTACCTTCACGAAATAGATCGGGAAGATCGCGGTCACGATGCCCACCTGCACGGCGGACATGGCCCAGTCGTACATGGCCCAGGCACGGAGCTCGGGGCGGTGAAGCCCGAGGCGGTCGAGCAGGCGGGGAATGGACATGAAGGGTGAAGGGTGGCGCGGGACGGCCGGCGGCGGTAGACCGGGTCGGAGGCAACCCGCTGCAAGTCCTCTGAAGCAAGCGGGATGTCGCAATATGAACCGTTTCAGGCGCTGCGACGCTGGCGGCCGAGCGGCGGCTCCCCGAGCTTCGGGTGCCGTCCTGAGCCGGCTTGACTGCCGCCTGACGCTGCTCCGTCAGGCTTGGAGTGACCTGAGCCGTGGAGGCCCGGCCATGCAGTCCATCGTGTTCGCGGGAACGCTCACTCTCCTCTTGCTGCTTCCGGGCCCGCGCGGTCATGCGCAGGGGACGTCGTCCCGGCCCGACTTGCTCCCGGGCGCCCGGATACGCGTCACGACGAGCGGGCCCGAGCGGCGCGTGACCGGCACGCTGATCGGCGTCGAGGGCGATTCGCTGCAGCTGGCCGTGGGGAAGCGAGACACGGTCGGCGTGCCCGTGTCCGCCGTCACCCGGTTGGAGGAGAGCCGGGGGCGCCGTGCCAATTACACGAAAGGAGCCGTCATCGGCGGCGGGGTGGGGCTTGCACTCGGTCTCGGGGTTGGGCTCCTGGCGGACGTCGGGCGGAGTCTCGGGTGCGAGTCGCCTTCGTGCACCAGCAACCTGGGGGAAGCTTTGGCGATCGGCGGCCTGGCGGGGACGGGCGTCGGTGCGGGGGTGGGGGCGCTCCTGGCCGGCGCGTTTCCGAAGGAGCGGTGGCAACCGGTAGTACGGCCGGGCGGGTCGGTGGGGCTTGGCCTGCGCCTCCGATTCTGAGGCTCAGGCGGCCGTGCGGGGAGCGCCGCTCCGCCAGAGCGAGAGCCCCACGGCCGCGGCCAGGGTGCCCACGATCACCGCCAGGGAGATCCCGATCGGCATGTGGACCCAGTGGCTCAGCGCCATCTTGAAGCCGACGAACACGAGGATGAGCGCCACGCCGGGCTTGAGATAGGCAAAGCGGTCCATCGCGCCGGCCACCACGAAGAAGAGGGCCCGAAGCCCAAGGATGGCGAAGACGTTCGAGCTGAAGACCAGGAACGGGTCCCGGGTAACCGCGAACACGGCCGGGATGCTGTCGATGGCGAAGACCAGATCGGACCATTCGACCAGCAGCAGCACCAGGAGCAGCGGGGTCGCGAGCAGCCGTCCGTCCGGCGCGCGGGTGACGAAGCGCGCACCGTCGTACCCGGAGGAGAACGGCAAGACCCGCCGTGCCAGCCGCACGACGGGGTTCTTCTCCGGCTCGATGTGCTCGTCCGCCTGCCGCCAGACCCGGATGCCCGTGACGATCAGAATGGCCCCGAACACCCAGATGATCCATTCGAAGCGCTGGAGCAGCAGAGCGCCGAGCGCGATCATCACGAACCGCATGACGATGGCGCCGAGGATGCCCCACTTGAGCACCTTGGGCCGCGCCTCGGCCGGGACGCCGAAGTAGGCGAAGATCAGGATGAAGACGAAGAGGTTGTCGACGCTGAGCGACAGCTCGATCAGGTAGCCGGTGTAGTACTCCAGGGCCGACCGGCCACCCTCCCGCCAAAAGACGAAGCCGCCGAAGAGGAGGGCGAGCGCGACCACGCTGGCGCTCCACCGGAGCGCCTCGCGGAAGCCGAGCGTATGGGCGCGCCGGTTGAGGACGCCCAGGTCGAGGGCGAGGAGCGCCGCGACTAGGGCGGAGAAGCCCAGCCAGACCGCCGGCTGGTGCTGGCCCAACTAGCGCCCCGCCGCCATTGCCTCGAGCCGGGCGACCCGCTCCTCGATCGGGGGGTGGGTGCTGAACAGCTTCAGCATGCCCCCGCCGCTAGCCGCGAGCGGGTTCACCTGCGCGAGCGGCGCGACCGCCGGTGCGACGTCCATCGGAATCCGGTGCGCCAGGGCGTCCAGCCGGCGGAGCGCGTTGGCCAGCGGCAGCGGCCGCCCCAGGATCTCCGCCCCCACCCGGTCCGCCTCGAACTCACGCTGGCGCGAGATCCCGAACTGGATCAGCATCGCCCCGATCGGGCCGAGCAGCACCAGTGCCAGCTGCGCGCCGGGGTGGGAGGGCTCGTTGTCCCGCCCGCCGAACATCAGCAGGTAGGGCAGGTTCGAGATCGCGCCGGCGATCCCGGCCGCGATGGTGGAGATCAGCATGTCGCGGCTCTTGACGTGCGCCAGCTCGTGCGCGAGCACGCCCTCCAGCTCCTCCTGCGGCATGTACTTGAGGATGCCCGTGGTCACGGCCACAACCGCGTGCTCCGGGTTGCGCCCGGTGGCGAAGGCGTTGGGCTGCTCGTGCGGTGCCACCGCCACCTTCGGCATCGGGAGCCCGGCCCGCTGGCGCAGGCGGTCCACCATGCCGTACAGCTCGGGCGCCTGCTCCGGCCCGACGAGCTGCGCGCCGTACATCCGCAGGACCAGCCGGTCGGAGAAGAAGTACATGACGAAGTTGAAGAGGCTGCCGAAGACGAGGGCGACCATCAGGCCCTGCGATCCCCCCAGCAGTTGTCCGGCCATCAGGAAGAGCCCCATCAGGCCGGCCAAGAGCACGAAAGTCTTGACGTTGTTCATCGTCGGTTTCTCCAAAAGACAAAAGCGAGACCTTCGTCCGCTGCCCGAGCGGCAGCGTGGACGAAGGTCTCGCTCTGAATACGCGGGCTCCCACCCACGCTTCCTGCCGGACCGTGCCCGCCGTGCGGACAGTCTTGACGATCCGGGCGTCCGCCCCGAGGCGGATGAGCTACTCCCCTTCTACGGCGCGCAATCTAGGAGCGTGCGGGGGCGGCGTCAACGGCGGGGTTGAGGAGGTCGTGCCAGAGGATGGCGCCGGGCAGGGCGACGCACAGCTCCACGAAGCGGAAGGCAACCGACACCGCGACCGCCTGGGTCGGCGGGATGCCGTAGAGGTGTTTGAGCAGGAGCGCCAGGCCGCCTTCGGCGACGCCGAGGCCCCAGAACGTCAGGGGAAGGCGGTACAGCACGAGGGCGATCGGCGCCACGATCAGCAGCATCCCCAGCGTGATCCGGGTCCCGATCGCCTCCGCAACCGTCGCCATGGTCACGATGATCATTCCCGTCTCCACCAGCGACAGCACGAAGACGAGAAACAGGGTGCCCGGATGGCGGCGGTGCGCGTAGTAGGCGTCGCCGAACCGATGCAGCGCCCGGGCCCATCGACCGGGTCCCAGGCGCCGGCACGATCTCCCGATCCATCGGTGAACCGGCCGGCTCATCGGCGCCATGAGTGCGAGAAACGCCGCGCCGACGAGGCCGGCTGCCATGGGCCCGAACCGGTCCAGGCGGGACGAGCCGGCGAACGCATAGAGCACGGCGAGCAGGTTCGCGACGACCAGCGTCGCGACGCCGAGGAGCCGCTCCATCACGATCGACGCGCTCACTTCCGGGATCAGGTTTCGCGAGCGGCCGAGCGCGACCGCGCGCAGCATGTCGCCGCCGAGCGTGGTGGGGAGGAGAAAGGAGGCGGCGTACGAGGCGAGATAGGCGCGGATGCAGACACCGAACGGCAGCTCGGCCGTCTGTATCCGGACCAAGGGGTACCATTTTGCCGCCTGGAGGAACCGGTCGCCGACCAGAATCAGGATGGCCAGCGCGATGCCGCTCGGGTTCGCGGTGACCAGGTGGCGGGCCGCGGCGCCTACATCCACCTGGCTCACCAGGGCGGCCATGAGCAGCGCCGCCACCACCCAACGGAGGGCTCGGCCGGTGCGGCCCGATCCCGGCACGCTCATTTCGGGGGTGCTCAGGGCTGACTGACCATGCGTTTCCCCTCGGGACGACGCGGAGATGGTTGGTGTCAGGTCATGGGGACCATCGGTCGGCTGAGGAGAACTTCACGATTTCTCGTCCGGATGCTCTGCGACCCACGTCACTCCCAGGACGCGATCTCGGTCCATGTGACGCGCGTCACGACCGCTCCGGCCGGGAAGTGCGCGGCGAAATCCGCACGGAACGCGGCAGTATGGTCGCGCTGGTAGCGCTCGAGATCCTGCGGCGTCGCCGCTTCGTAGGTGCCGCGGAAGGTGGTGGGGCCTGCGCGGTCCAGGCGAATGGACCGGAAGCAGCCGGTCGAGAAGATCTCCGGGGCGTGCTTGTCGACCATGTAGGTCACGAATCTCTCGACCAGCGCCGGCTCGAGCTCGACCGTCACCTCGTAGCGGACGCCGCTCAAAAGCCGGGCTCCGCTTGATGGACGGGGTCGTCGAGCACGATGGCGCGGGCGGTCGCGCCCGCCGGCGTCTCGAATTGTCCCTCCGGCAGCACCAGCAACGCGTTCGCGAGCACCATCGACGTGAGAATGCCGGACCCTTGGGGGCCGGTGAGGCGGGCCTCCGGGCCCGCCGGCGTGTCGCTCACGATCGCCCGGAGGAAGTGCTGGAGCCTCGGCCTGACGGTGACGGGCTCGGCGACGCGCACCGCGATCGCGCGCCGAAACGGGAGCGCGTGGCCGCTCATGGCGCGGATGGCGGGCCGGACGAACAGCTCGAACGTCACCATCGTGCTCACCGGATTGCCCGGCAAGCCGATCCAGGGGATCCCGCGCAGCAGGCCGAACCCGACCGGCGCCCCCGGCCGCATCCGGAGCTTCCAGAAGCGCTGCTCCGCGCCGAGCTCCGCGAGTACCGTCCGCACGTAGTCGTGCTCGCCCACGCTGATCCCGGCGGTCGTGACCAGCAGGTCCGCTTCGAGCGCGCGCGTGAGATGCGCGCGGAGGCTCTCGGGCGTGTCGCGCGCGATCCCGAGGTTCACCGGCTCGCCGCCGGCCTGGCGCACGAGGGCAACGAGCGTGTGGGTGTTGCTGCTCGCGGTCTTCCGGCCGCTCAGGATGGCCTCGGGCTGGTCCACGTCCACGATCTCGTCGCCGCTCCCCAGAATCGCGACTCGCGGCCGGCGGTGGACCAGCGGATGGGCCACCGCGAGCGAGGCCAGCACGCCGAGGTGGGCCGGGCCGAGCGCGGTGCCGGCGCGAAGCACGGTCTGGCCTCTCCGGATATCCTCGCCCGCTCTCCGGATGTTGACGCCCACGTCGCGGTCCTTGAGAATGGCCACCGTCTCTACGCCGAGATCGGTGTCCTCCTGCCGGATGACGCTGTCGGCGCCCTCGGGGAGCGGGGCCCCGGTGAAGATCCGGGCGGCCTCGCCGGCCCCGAGCGCGCGGGTGGGAAAGTGGCCCGCGGGCAGCTGCTCCACCACGCGCAGCCGCACGGGGGCCTCCGGCGACGCGCCGCGCACGTCGGCGCCGCGCGCAGCATACCCGTCCATGGCGGAGTTGATCCAGGCGGGGATGTCGAGCGGGCTCACCACGTCCTCGACGAGCACGCTGTCCAGGGCGTCGTCGAGCGGGACGCGGAGCGGGGGCTGGCGGCGGACCTCGGCCAGGATTCGCCGCGCGGCGTCGGCCGCGGCGAGGGCCGGCTCGCTCACAAGACCAGCGCCCGCTCCCACGCGAGGTTGGCGAGGGTCTGGAGCCAGTTGGTGTCGCTGAAGGCGAGGACGAGGCAGCGCGCGTCCGCGCCGATCTCCCGGTCGTCGGTCATCAGCGCGACCCATTCCGCGGCGTTGGGCGCGGCGGGGTCGTAGAGCGGGCCGCCGCCGACGGCCTTGCGCCAGACCTCGATCTTGGGGAGCGGGGCGCGCTTGTACCCCTCGCAGAGGACGAGGTCGGCGCCGTGCATGTAGCGGCGGGCCAGGCCGACGGGATCGTAGTCGTCCGCCGTCCGCTCGAACAGCACCCGGATGTCGGGACCGGCGATCAGGGTCCGCTCGGCCTTGGCCTCGCGGAAGTGGCGGAACGTGTCGCTCCCGGGCCGATCCACGTCGGCCGGGTGGTGTCCGTGCTTGATGGTCATGACGCGCCGGCCGCGCCGCGCGAACTCGCTCGCGAGCGCCACGGTCAGCGTCGTCTTCCCCGCGTCCTTCCGGCCGATCACGGTGATGATCCGCATGGTCAGAGCGCGTCCGCGCGCGCCAAGTCGTCCGCCGTGTTGATGTTGAAGAAGAGCCGGGCCGGGTCGCCGAGCCGCCGCACCGCTTCGAGCGGGAGGCGTCCGACGCGCACGGCGCGGTGGAATCCGATCGCCCGGAGATCGCCCGCCTCGAAGCTCGCGGCGATCGCCGCCCCGCAGGCCGGCCCGTAAGCGGCGCAGAGCGGCTCGACCCCGCGGCGTCCGTCGCTCTCGGGAAGGAAAGCATCCCACTCGGCGAGTCCGTCCGCCAGGGCGCGCACCAGCCCGGGCGTGACGAACGGCATGTCCCAGGCGACGCACACCACCGGGGCCGGCGCCTCGACCACTGCGGTGTAGATCCCGCCCAGCGAGCCCATGCCGGGCCGGACGTCGGCCACGACCCGGAGATCCGGGCGCCACGTCGGCGCGTCGGGTGCGTTGGCGACGAGCAACGGAGCGGCGCCGAGGGCTTCGCCGAAGACGTCCACCAGGCGATCGAGGATCCGCGCGCCGCCCACCCGCGCCAGACCCTTGGGCCTTCCTTCGAAGCGCGTCGCGCCGCCGCCGGCGAGGACGGCTCCGGCTACTCTCGCCACACCTGAGGCTCCCCGCTCACCGCCCGCCCGACCAGCGTCATCCCGCTCCGCCGCGCGATCTCGACTGCGAGGGTGGAGGGGACCGACGGCGTCGCGACCCAGGCGATGCCGGCCCGGGCCGCCTTGAACGCCAGCTCGGCCGAGATGCGTCCGGTCACCAGGAGCCCGAGGCCGGTGATCGGCCGGCGCTCCAGCAGGGCGCCGCCGATCGCCTTGTCCACCGCATTGTGGCGGCCGATGTCCTCCGCGTGCGCGATGAGCGCCGGACCATCCGCCAGCGCGGCGGCGTGGATGCCGCCGGTGTCCTTGTAACGCTCTCCCTGCGCGAAGAGCTGCTTGAAGAGGGCGCGGAGCGCCTCCACCCCCGGCGGCAGACCGCGCACGGGCTCGGCCGTCACGGTCGCGGGATCGGCCAGGAAGGTGGAGACGGCGCCGCACCCGGACGCCAGCACCGGGCGCCGGCCTTCCGCCTGCACCGCCGCGAGCTTCGCCTCGGGGACTTCGGCCCAGAAGCCGAGGTCGGTGGCGCACGGGCGGAGCTTCACCTCGGCCAGGGAGTCGATGTACCCCTCGCCGTGCAGCCAGCCCACCGCCAGCTCCTCCAGCTGGGCCGGCGTGCACATCCAGGTGACCGCAGGCCGCCCATTGACCTCGAGCCAGACCGGGGTCTCCTCGACGGCGGCGTGCGCCGACATTCGCCCGCCCCGCTTGGCGGGCTTGGCCAGGTCAGGCGGCTCCGGTGCAGTCGGCATACAGCGTGGGGTCCTCCATGATCCGCACCCGCTCGAGCCGTACCCCGCCGGGGAGCCGCGCGGCTACCCGGTGAAACACGTGCTCGGCCATCGCTTCGCAGGTCGGCAGCAGCCGGGCGAACGCGGGCAGGTCCCGATTGAGATACTTCCCCGCGAACGCCTGGACCACTTCTTCCTCCAAGATGCGATCGAGCTCGGCGAGATCGACCAGCAGGTCCGGCGGCCCGCCCGGGGCGCCGGCCACCGTCACGGCACAGCGGTACTCGTGACCGTGCGGCGGCTCCTCGGACAACGGGCCGAAGGCGTCGCGATTGCGTTCGGGGCTCCACTCGGGCCGGTACAGCCGGTGGAACGCGAAGAAGCTCACGGCGCGGGTGAGCGTGGTGGGCATGCCTGGCGGGCTGCTAGATGATGAGGCCGAGCCCGACCACGAACCACGGCGACAGATTCCACTCCGAGGCATTGGCCGTGACGGGCGTGACTCCGGCCCGAAAGCTACTCGGATAGCTCAGCTTCCAGAAGTTGCCCCGCACCTCTGCCCTGAGGTGGAGCCGGTTGCCCACGAACATCCGGAATCCCGCGGCCGGGCCGAAGAAGAACTTCTTCCCGAAGTTGTACCCGCTGGTATCGGCCGGCGTGCTCTCGGCGAACGCCACGCCACCCACCACGCCGGTGAACGGCGCGAAGCCGTGCCAGGTCTTCCCGCCGGTCAGGTTGAGCGTGATGAACGCTTCGGCGAACGTCACCTTCTGGTCCACCGGCCCCGAGATCCGCTGGGACACGGGTTGTGTGGGATCGACGATGAGCCGCTGGAGGTTGCCGCGCTCGACGCCCAAGCCCAATGCCAGCGGGCGCGACGCCCGGAAGTCGTATCGGATGCCGAAGGTGTAGCCGCTGTTCGGCCCCACGCCGACCCCGCCGCCGTCGCCGAGGAGTCTTCCGCCCGTGACCGTGAAGCTGTTGCCCTTGGCGAGATCGTGATATGGGCTGCTCTCGGGGGGATGACCCACCTGCGCCAGCAGGAGCCCGGGGCAGGCGAGGGCCAAGGCCAGCCATGCGGCCGGAGTCCGCAGCGCGGTCAGCACCGGCGGAGGTCCCGCCCGGTCATCTCCGCCGGCTGGGTCAGCCCCAGAAGGCCGAGCACGGTGGGCGCCACGTCGCACAGCGCTCCGCCCGCGCGGAACCCGGTGCAATCGCTCCCCACGCCGACGAACGGCACGGGGTTGGTGGTGTGGGCGGTGTGCACACCGCCGGTCGCAGGATCGATCATGGTCTCCGCGTTGCCGTGGTCCGCAGTAATCAACCATGCTCCGTTGCGAGCCCGCAGGCCCTGATAGATGCGGCCCAGGCAGGCAT
>DASWAI010000199.1:0-7135 GCA_036391215.1 Gemmatimonadales bacterium | reverse complement strand
TCGAGGAAGCCTACGACGACGCGAAGCACGGGCGGGCGGCCCGGAACCCGATCGTGGAGGCCACGATTCCCTCGGTGCTCGACGACACCGTGGCTCCCAGGGGCATGCACGTCATGTCCATGTTCACCCAGTACTTCCCCTACGACGTGCGGGAGGGATCGGTGGACTACTGGAAGGAGCGCTACGCCGATCGGTGCATCGAGATCATGGACGAGTACGCGCCGGGCTTCAAGCAATCGGTCGTGCACCGGCAGGTCCTGAGCCCGCGGGACCTCGAGGCCCGCTTCGGGCTCACCGGCGGGAACATCATGCAGGGCGCGATGTCGCTCTCCAGTCTCTCCTTCATGCGCCCGGTGGCGGGTTACGCCGACTACCGGACGCCGATCCGGGGCCTCTACCTCTGCGGCGCCGCGACCCATCCGGGCGGCGGCGTCATGGGGGCGTGCGGCTACAACGCCGCGCGCGAAATCCTCCGGGACGCGGGGAAGCGGCTCCCCACGGCGGCGTGATCCGGTGGCGCTCGAGCGGACCCTTCCCCGCGACGCATACTTCTCCGACGCCGTCTGGCGGCTGGAGAAGGAGCGGATCTTCGCCCACGACTGGGTCTGCGCGGGCCGGGAGGAGCAGCTCTCCGCTGCCGGCGACTACCTGGTGCTCGACGTGGCCGGCGAGAGCGTGCTGGTCGTCCGCACCAAGACGGGCGGGTTGCGAGCGTTCTACAATACCTGCCGCCACCGGGGCTGCCGGCTGGTGCTCGAGGCGCCGGAAGCGCACCGGGACGCCGCGGACGCGCCGGCGGGCCGGTTCGCGAGCGGCATTCGGTGCCCCTACCACTCCTGGACCTATTCGCTGGACGGCGAGCTCCGCACGGCGCCGTTCTTAGAGGAAGAGGACGGATTCCGCCGGGAGGACTTCCCGCTCTGGCCGGTCGGGCTGGAAACCTGGGGCGGTTTCTTCTTCCTGAATCTCTCGCCGCTCGAAGCGGCGGCCGACGGCCGACCCCTTCTCCGCCAACTCGGCCCGGTGCCCGGGCGCCTTGGCCGCTACCCGCTGGCGGACCTCCGCAGCGCCCGCCGTCTCGTCTACGACGTGCGCGCCAACTGGAAGGTCCTGCTGGAGAACTACAACGAGTGCTACCACTGCGCCGGCGTGCACCCGGAGCTCTGCAAGGTCGTGCCGGCCTTCAGGCAGAAGGGCGGGGCCGACCTCGACTGGGATCACGGCGTGCCGCACCGGGAGGGCGCGTGGACCTTCACCCATTCCGGCACCACGACCCGAGCGCCGTTCCCCGGCCTGAGCGAGGACGAGAAGGTCCTTCACAAGGGGGAGCTGGTCTACCCCAATTTCCTGCTGTCGCTGTCGGCGGACCATGTGGCGGCGTTCATCCTCCGGGCGGACGGCCCCGGGCGCACGACCGTCGTGTGCGACTTCCTGTTCCATCCCGATGAAATGGCCCGACCCGGCTTCGACCCGTCGGATGCCGTGGAGTTCTGGGACCTCGTGAACCGCCAGGATTGGGCCATCTGCGAAGGCGTGCAGGACGGCATGCGGTCGCGGGTGTTCACCCATGGCTACTACGCGCCGATGGAGAGCTGGAGCCTCGACATCCGCCGCTATGTGCGCGAGCGCCTGGGCGATCTCCCGCCCGGCTGATGCGCCGCGATTTCGAGTACGCGGTCCTCGGCCTGGGCGGGCTCGGCAGCGCCGCCGCGTACTGGCTCTCCCGGCGCGCGGGCGCCGACGTGCTCGGGCTCGAGCAGTTCGAGCTGGGCCACGTCCGGGGTGAATCACAGGACCATTCCCGCATCATCCGGCTCTCCTACCATACGCCGGCCTACGTCGAGCTCGCCAAGGGCGCCTACGCGGCGTGGGAGGCGCTGGAACGGGAAAGCGGGGAGCAGGTCGTGCTCCGCACCGGCGGACTCGATCTGGCGCCGCGGGTGAGCGCAATCCCGCTCCACACCTACAGCGACAGCATGCAGATCGCCGGCGTTCCGTTCGAGCACCTCGACGCCGGCGAGATCACCCGCCGCTGGCCCCAGTTCCGCCTCACCGACGACATCCACGGGCTGTATCAGGAGCAGAGCGGCATCGCCATGGCCGCGCGGGCCAACGCCGCCCACCAGCGGCTGGCACGGGAGCACGGCGCGATGCTGCGGGACCGCGCCCCGGTGACCCGGATCCGCGCGGCGCACGGCGAAGTGGACGTCGAGGCAGGCGGCGTAACCTACCGGGCCCGGCGCCTGGCCATCGCCGCCGGCCCGTGGTCCAACGACGCCCTCGGGCATCTGGGCGTCCGGTTGCCGCTGGAGGTGACGCAGGAACAGGTCACCTACTTCGCGAGCCCGCGGAAGCGGGACTTTCTGCCGGACCGCTTCCCCGTCTGGATCTGGATGGACGACCCCTGCTACTACGGCTTCCCCGTCTTCGGGGAGGACGGGCCGAAGGCAGCGCAGGACGCGGGCGGGAAGCCGGTGACGGCGGACACTCGGAGCTTCGAGCCCGATCCTGAGAACTCCCGGCGGGTTCGGGAGTTCCTCGCGCGATACCTGCCCGGAGCTCTCGGGCCGGAGATCTACACCAAGACGTGCCTGTACACACTGACTCCCGATCGGGATTTCGTCATCGATGCCGTCCCGGGCGCTGAAGGCGTCCTTACGGCAATCGGGGCGGGGCACGCCTTCAAGTTCGCGTCGCTGATCGGCAGGACCCTCGCGGAATTGGCCATCGACGGGCGGGCGGAGGCCGACCTCGCGCCGTTCACGATCGAGCGGCCGATCCTGAAGGAGAAGGCGCCGCGGAAGTCGTACATGGTGTGAGAGGTACGAGGTAAGGGGTGAGAGGTGAGAGAGGTGCTCCGTCCCTCTTACCTCTCACCTCTTACCCGTTCCTCGATCCGCCTTCCCTTTCCCCCCGCGTACACCACGACCCCCGCGCCGAGCAGCAGGCCCGAAAGGCCCACGATCTTCACCACGGCAAGCAGCTTGTTCGGCTCGTCCGGCGGCGGGAGGACGGAGAGGCCGATGGTCGCCAGCGTAGTGGCGAGCCCGAGGGCCGCGAGCGCGACGGCGACGGACCGGCCGCCGGGGACCCGGAACACGCCGGGCCCCGCCGGCACCGACTGGAGCCGGATCATCGCGCCGAACAGAAAGACGTAGGGCACGAAGTACGTGATCACGCCCATGCTGACCAGGACGTCGTACGCCCCCTTCACGCTCGTTCCCGCCTGCCCGAGGAAGATGAACAGCGCCCCCAGCGCGGCTTGCACCAGGATGGCCACGTGCGGCGTGTCCCACCGCGGGTGCAGACGGCCGAATGCGGCGGGGAGGAAGCGGTCCAGCCCGGCCACGAACGGGATGCGCGCGCTCGCCGCGAACCAGGCGCCGACGGCACCCAGATTGCTGAGCGTAATGAGCAGCGCCGCGCCGGGGATGAGGCCGGGCACGCCCAGCCGGTCGGCGCCGCGGGCGATCGCCTGCATGATGCCCTCGAGCCCGTTCACCTCGCCCCGTGGGAGCGTGACGAGGATGGCCGCCGTGCCGAGGATGTAGCCGGTTGTGACCAGAATGCCGGCCACCAGCAGCGCGCGGGGCAGGTTGCGCCGGGCGTTCTTGATCTCGTCGCCCATGAACGAGGCCGACTCCGACCCGCCCAGCGCGAACACGATGGTGGACCAGAACACCATGTCCTTGACGCTCGCGTGCGGCACCAGGGCCGGTGCGGAGAACGACGTCGCCGAACCGAACCGGCTCAGGGCCACCGCCGCCATCCCCAGGAGCAGCGCGATCGGCAGCCAGGTACCGATCGCGCCGACGTTGTGCAGCCAGCGCCCGATCCTGAGGCCCGCAAGATTGACCCCCGTCGCGAGCGCGAGCCCCGCCAGCGAGAACCCGATGAAGTAGCCCGGGCTGCTCCCGAGTCCAGCCCATCGCGAGCCGCCCAGGAACAGGGCGTTGCCGGCGGTGAAGTACAGAATGGAGGGGTAGTACGGCAGGTTGCAGGTCCAGTAGGCCCAGCCGGTCATGAAGCCCGCGAAGTCGCCGAAGGCCCGTTTGCTCCACAGGTAGAGTCCGCCCTCCTCCGGATGGCGCGATGACAGCTCGACGACCGAGAGCGCCAGCGGCACGTAGAACGCGAGCCAGGCGACCAGCCAGATCGTGACCGCGCTCGGGCCCGCGGTGGCCGCCGTAGCGATCCATCGCAGGCTGATTCCAGTGACGATGTAGAAGAGAACGAGGTCGCCGAAGCCGATCGCCCGGCGAGGAGCGGTCACCTCACCACTCGGTCCGATGCCCGAGCGCCCGCAGAACCTCCTGGTCGAACGCGGCCGACAGGCCCTCCCTCCGCGAGTACGGGCCGGGCGTATAGCTCCGGGACTGCACGCCGGCCTGGCTCAGCTCGCACACGTGCCAGTCCTGGCGGTTCGTCTGGTCCCAGAACTCGACGCCGTCGTCCGGGTTGCAGGCGGGATTCCGGAGCGTCTCGGGGTGGAAGAGCCACTCGCAGGTGACCAGCGTGTGTCCCGCGTCCTTCGGCCAGATCGTGTGGTACATCACGTAATCCGGGTGCAGGCTCAGGAGCACGTTCGGGAAGAGCGAGTAGTAGTAGACCCGCTTGAGATCCTCCTGCGGCAGATCGCCCACCATCACGCCGCAGGTTCGGCCCGTCAGCGTGAGGCTCTCGCTCGAGTCGACGATGTCCATGTAGCCGCCAAGGAACGGGCCGGTGTAGAGGTCGTTCTCGCCGCTCGTGGGCGGGGAGAGCTTCACCAGCGCCGGATGCACCAGCGGGCAGTGATAGCACTCCGAGTAGTTCTGCACGACGAACTTCCAGTTGCAGGCCAGCTCGTAGTCGATCCGGCGGTGGGGTGTGAGAGAGGGCAGGTTGAACCGGCGGAACCGGTCGATCAGGGGGGCGTACGCCTCCTCGAACGGCTCGGGATCCTCGGCCAGATTGACGAAGATGAAGCCTTCCCACGTCGCGACCGCGACGCGATGAAGCGGCCAGTCGGCCTTGTCGAAGGCCTCGATGGTGTCGGCCGAGGGGGCGCCGACCAGTTGCCCGTCGAGCGCGTAGGTCCACGCGTGATAGGGGCACTGAATCGTGCCGGCAAACTGCCCCGTGGCCGCTTCACAGAGCCGCGTGCCGCGGTGACGGCAGACGTTGTAGTAGGCCCGGACCCGGCTCTCCCGGTCGCGCAGGACGATGACGCTCTCGGCGCCGATCTGCTGGAGGAAGTACTGCCCCGGCCGGGCGACGCGGGCCTCACGCCCGACGCAGAGCCACCGCTGCAGGAAGATCTTCTCGGTCTCCTCGGCGAAGATTTCCGGGGAGGTGAAGTAACGGCCGGGGAGCGTGTGCGCGCCGAGGAGGGCGACATCCGTGCGCTTGACGAAAATGGACACGAAACGGCCCCGCGGGCATGAGGTGAAGGAAATATGCCGAGCGAGGCCGCGAGCGGGAAGCGGTCAGTCCAGCGTGATCTCGCCCTCGACCACGATCGGGGCGCCTGCCCCCGAGACCTCGAGGGTGATCTTGGCCGGGAGCGCGCGCCGGCCGGCGAGCGCTCCCCCGCGGAGCCCTGCTTCTACCCGCTTCTCCACTTCGCGCTGGGCCGTGACGCCAAAGCTCTTGAGCAGCTGGCGCAGCGATCGGTTAAACGCCTCTTCATTCATCAGGGCGTGTCTCCTCCGAGCTTGATCCGCTCGATCCGCCGGCCCTGCTGGCGTGGGTTGTAGATGCTGAGGGTCACCACGCTGCCGGGCTTCTGGTCCCGGAGCGCAGCGTCGAGGTCTGCCTTGGTCTTCACCGGCTTGCCCTCGACCGAGAGGATGATGTCCGGCCCGCCCCGCTCCTCGTCCGCGAGGTAGTCCCAGGCGGGGCCGCCGGGCGTGACGTCGCTCACCAGGAGCCCGCGGGCGTCGGCGGGGAGCTGGAGCTCCTGCGCGACGGCCGGAGTGACCGGCTGGACGCTGATGCCCATCCGGCGCGCCACCAGGCCGCCGCTGGTCGCCGCCGGGTTGTCGCTGTCCCCGCCCGCACCCGCGTCCGCCACCTGGGGTGCGTCCTGCAGCGGCTGGAGCTTCACCGAGAACGTCTTGCGGATGCCGCCCTTGCGGGCGACCTCCACCTGGACCACGTCGCCCGGCTGCTTGAACCCGACCTCCTGCTGGAGCTGGCCCACGTACTCGACCGGCTTTCCGTTGATCGCGATGATGATGTCGCCCGGTACCATGCCGGCCTTCCGGGCCGGCGAGTCGTCGTTGGGGATGTCCTTCACCACGACACCGCGGATCTCCGGCAGCCCGACGTACTGGGCGTCGTTGAGCGACACGTCCGCGATCGCGATGCCCAGGGCGGCCCGATGCACTTTCCCGTCCACGATCAGCTGGTTCATCACGGTGTGGGCCAGATTGATGGGGATCGCGAAGCCGTAGCCGGAATAGAAGCCGGTCTCACTCGCGATCGCCGAGTTGATGCCGATCACCTCGCCCCGCACGTTGACCAGCGGACCGCCCGAATTGCCGGGGTTGATGGCGGCGTCCGTCTGGATGAAGTCCTGGATGCTGCCTGCGCCGCGGCCCGGCAGGCCGTTGAGCGCGCGGCCCTTGGCGCTCACGATGCCCGAGGTGACCGTGAAGGTGAGCCCCTCGCCGAGCGGGTTGCCGATGGCCAGCACCCAGCTGCCGACATGGGCGTCGTCACTGTTGCCGAGCGCCACGGGGGGAAGCCCCCTGGCATCCACCTTGAGCACTGCCACGTCGGTGTTGGGATCGGTTCCGACGATCTTGGCCTTGAACTCCCGCCGGTCGAGCAGCCGCACGATGACGGTCTCAGCCCCCTCGACGACGTGGTTGTTGGTCAGGATGTAGCCGTCGGCGGAGACGATGAACCCGGACCCGCTGCCCTGTTCCAGCTCGGGCCGGTTGGGTCCGAAGCGGGGGAAGAACCGCTCCATCCCCGGCGGCAGCCGCCGCTGGCTCGGCCGCTCCGTGCGCTGCGAGCGGATGTACACCACGCTGGGCCGGACGTGATCGGCCACGGCGGAGAAGGCGTCGCTCAGCTCCACGAGCGGCTTGGCGGCGGGAATCGAGGGCGCCTGCACCGGGGGGATCGCCACGGCCAGGTGGCTCTC
>DASWAI010000198.1:0-10898 GCA_036391215.1 Gemmatimonadales bacterium | reverse complement strand
CAGGGCCGGCGGCGGCGCGTGGGAAGAAAGAGCGGGTGCTCCGGCGGTCTGAGGCGGTGCGCCGAATCGGCCGGTGGCCGGCGGCCGGGATGCCGCGGGAAGAGCGGGCCGACGGTCGGCACGCGTCAGCCCTCGGCGCGGACCGGCGGCCGAAGCGCCTCGCTCACCGACACCGCGAGCCGGCTTAGTCCTCTCGCCGGGCTGACGAGAAGAGGTAGAAGCCGCCCAACAAGAGCACCAGCGCGCCGATGATGGGTCCTGGACCGCCGTAGTTCTCGAGGCTGAAGGGAGCGGCGCCCGGAGCGAGCGCGGCCCTGATAACGTCCGCGATGCCCAGGACGAGGCCGGCGAGGCCGAGCAGGATCAACAGGAGGGCGATCTTGCGCATGAATGGTTCCGGTGCTGAAGGGTGAGGATCAGCGGGCCTCGGTCGGGGCCTGGTCGGACAGGCGGCGCGCCGTCTCGCGGATCTGGGCGCTGTGGCGCTCCTCGTGCTGCGCCAGGAAGAGGAGCCATTGATAGAAGCTGAGCCGGCCGAGCAGTGGGTGCGGCGCCGCCACCTCGTCCAGCGCCCGTCCGCTGACGCGGTGCACCAGCTCTAGCAGCCGGCGTCGGCTCTCGGCCAGCCCGGCCAGTCCCTCCGCCAGGGTGATCGCGCCGGTGGGTGCGACGGCGTCGGGCGCAATCATGCGAGGCTTCGGGCTGCTGAGCCCGTAGCGGTCCAGGCTCGATAGCGTCGAAGCCGACGAGAGTTCCGGTCCCAGCGTCTCCGCCTGCGTACCGAGGTTGCCCAGCAGCCGCCCGGTGCGGTCCTCGACGATTCGGAGGTGCTCGACCACCTCGGCCACCGACCAGCGATGGGCCTCGGGGCGAAGGGCCGCCACCTCGGCGGGGACGCGCGCCACGGCGGCGAGCAGGCCGTCGCGGGTCCGGTCCAGCTCGGCCCGCAGCTCGGCAAGCCGGGGATGCAGCGGCGCCGTCACCCCCGCGCTCCCGTGACCACGGCGTCGCCCGCGGCCATCGGACGGTCTCGCACCGCCAGCCTGACCGCGCCGGGGTCGGCCAGTGCCACGGCGGCGAACAGCACCAGGGTGATCCAGATCGTGTCGGCGAGGAGGAGGTGGCCGAGCTGGAGCCAGATCGGCGCGAGCAGCACGATGTTCACGATGCCGGCGAGCCACTGCGCCACGATCAGCAGCGCCAGTGCCCGGGCCAGACGGGCCGGCAGCGCCTCGTTCCTTCTCACGGCAATCCCGGCGGCGGTGGCTATGAGATAGAGCCCCACCGCCACGGCCGCGGCGGGGTGCAGCACTCGAAGGCGAAGCAGAATGTGCGCCGTGGGCGACGTGTCCTGGCGCAGTCCCTCGGTCAGGGAGGTGGCCGGGAACAGGGTATCGCCCAACGCCGTAATGGCACCGCTCATCCCGACGGTCATCGTGCCGAGGAGACCGATGCCCAGGAGCCATGCAGTCGCCCGCCGCTCCCCCACGCGGGGCGGCGCTGCGCCGGACGCCCACCAGGCGGTCAGCGCGAGCGAGCCGAGGAGCAGGAAGGTGTTGAGCAGATGTGCGCCCAGAGAAAGGGCGCGGGTGAGTGAGTCGTTGTGGGCGACCAGCTCGAACAGCACCAGCCCCGCCCCCAGGAGGGCTTCCCCGAACATGAAGACCAGCGAGAGGGCGGCCCCCAGGCGGACGGCGGATCCCCGCGGCGCCACGCGGCGGGACCAGAAGAAGAGCCCGATGACGAGGAGCAGCACCGTCCCGCTGCTGACACGGTGGGCCAGCTCGATCAGCGTGGCGCTGGCCGGGTCACGCGGGATGACCTCGCCCTGGCAGAGCGGCCAGTGGTTGCCGCAGCCGGCGCCCGACCCCGAGGCGCGGACATACGCGCCCCACAGGACGACCGCCAGGTTGCAGGCGAGAACGCCCCAGCCATACTTCGCGAAACGGCTCATGTACTGAAAGATACGCTGGAGGGCCCGGGGCGTTGAGCGGAGCGCTACGGGGCCAGTGGCTGGCCCGGCCCCCGGCCCTGGGACCCCTGGATCACTGGAGCTTAAACCCGCCCACCGCGCCCGTGAGGCGCTCCGAGGCCTCGGCGAGATGCCCGGCCGAAGAGGAGATCTCCTCGGTCGAGGCGTTCAGCTCCTGGGCGGCGGCGGCGATCTGTTCGGCGGCGGCGGCGTACTCCTCGGTGCCCGCGGAAACCTCGCGCATCCGGCTGGCGATCGTCTCGACCAGCGCACGGACCTCCTGGGCCGACTGCGAGATCCGCCGGGTCCACTCGTCGTTCTGCTCGGCGTCCGCGGCCACCCCGGCCAATCCCTCGGCCGCGGCGTGCGCCGCGTCGCGCGCAGCCATGCCGCCCTGGCCCAGGCGGAGCAGGCGCTCACGGGCGGTCTGCACCCGCTCGAGCACGCTCTGGACGGTCGTGCTGGTGGAGGTGGCCGCCTGCGCCGCCTGGTTGGCCAGCTTGCGGACTTCCTCGGCCACGACGCTGAAGCCGCGCCCTTCGTCGCCGGCGCGCGCCGCCTCGATGGAGGCGTTGAGCGCCAGCATGTGCGTCTGCTTGGCGATCGCCTTGGTCTGCGCCACGAACTTCTCGATCTCTCCCGACGCCGCAGTGAGCGCGTCCGCCTCCGCCGCCCCACGCTCGATTTCCTCGGCCAGCCGGGCCAGCTCGGCGGTGCTGGCGTCGAGCCGCTCCCGGTGCCCTCGCGCCAGCCGCACCAGCGCCGCGTTCCGCTCGGCCGCCTGCGTGGCCCCCGCCGCCAGCTCCTGGGCGATATGGAGGATGCGGCCCGCGTCTTCGGCGGCGGCGCGCACGATGAGCGCCTGCTGGTTGGCCCGCTCGGTCAGATCGCCGGTCGTGCTGGCCACCTCCTGGGTCGAGGCCGTCATCTCCTGGGTCGAGGCGGCGATCTCCTCGGCCATCGCCGCCGCCTCGCTCGCCGCGCCCTGGATCGCGCTGGTGAGCGTGCGGAGGGAGGTGACCATGCTCCCGAGCGAGAGGAGGATCTGCCCGTCCTTCCCGGAGCCCGCGCCATGGGGCAGGCCCGCGAGCGTGAGGTCGCCTCCCGCGACCCGGACGGCGACGCTCTCGGCGACGTCGAGTGGGCGAATGAGGCGGCTGACGACCCACCGGACGAACGCGAATGCGCCGACCGCCGCTACGGCCAGAAAGACCAAGGTGCCGGGGACCGCGTCCAGGTGGGGTTCGTCGCTTCCCGTGGCGGCAGACACCCGGCCGAGGAGGACGTATACCAGCAGGGTGAGCGCGCCTGCGGCCAGCGCGCCGGTGAAATAGAGCGGCCGGGTGAGACTCTTGCGCTGATCGGCCATGCGGCTCCGGGAGCGATGTCGGGGGGAAGCGCTCCTAAGCTAAGCCGATGCGGCTCAGTAGCGCCACGCCCCGGGCGGCTGGTCCGCCGGCGCGTTGCGGGCGACGTGGCCGGCCATCTCGCGCACGAGATCGGCGTTCGAGGTCGGCTGCCAGCCGTGGCCTTTCATCGGGCGGCCGTACTTGAAGTAGCCGCCGTAGGGCGGCGTCGTCCGGTGCTCCAGATAGTCCTCCAGCAGGTAGACGGCGAGGTTGAGGTAGTAGTTGTCCATGTCGCCGCACAGGACATGGATCTTCCCCACGAGACTGGCCCCGATCTTCGTCCAGTTCCGCTCCAGGTACTCCCGGATGTCGTAGTCGTGCGCCTTCCAGTACTCCGCCACCGACCGGTTTATCGTCCCGGTAGCGTCGTCCCAGATCGGTGCCGGATAGCCGTCCTTGTCGGTCGGCCCGTAGGTCGCTTCCCAGATCGCGAAGTTCTCGCCGCCGCGCCGCCGGCTGCCCCGCGCGTTATTGAGCTGGTTCTCCTGCCGGATCGTCACCACGGGCTGTCCGTCCGCTTTCCTTTCCGACGGCCGCTCGGCGGCGATCCACGGATTCCGCTCGATCAGGAACGCATTCGTGTCGGCGTACAGATTGACCAGCTCGTAGCGACGGAAGTCGACCGGATCGGGGTAGTAAACCCAGGTGCCGCCGAAGAAGTCGGGGTGGTAGACCTGGAGCGCGAGCGCCTCCCAACCTCCGGTGGACCCGCCGGTGAGCACGCGTGCGTAGGGCGACGGGATCACGCGGAACTGGTGCTCGAGGTACGGGATCAGCTCCTGAAGGATCGCGTCGCCATAGGGGCCGTTGTTCGCGGAATTCACCGCGTAGGAATCGTCGTAGTAGGGGGACGGGTGCAGGATCCGGATCGCGACCATCCGCGGGAATCCGTCGGAGAGCCAGGACCGGGCGAACTCGAACCCGGACTCGCGGTGATCGGTCCGGTCGATCCGTGCTTGCCGGACCGCTTCCGGTTCCGGAGTGCTGTCGAGCGTGAAATCGAACGGCGCGTTGAGCGTGAAATGTCCCTGGAGCCAGACCGTGGGATAGCGGACGTCGGGGTGCTCGGCATACCCCCTGGGCAGGAGCACGACCGCCCCGAGATAGATCGGGTGCCCCCACCACTTCGAGAGGATGTCGCTCTTGATGTGGACGCGCTTCACGTACGGGTCGTCGGGTGGAACGTCCACCGGGGGAAGCGCCCGGGTGAGATCGAGCCGGAGCCGCGTAGCCCGGCGCGGCTCGACGTGCAGTTGCCGCACCGCGCTCACCAGCGTTCCCGGGGCCCGGTTGAACTGCTGCCCTTCCCACTCGTCCATGTGGGCCCAGATCGTGTGCCCGTCTGCCCGGACGAATTTCGTGTATGGACTCAGGAGCGCCTGGACGTAGTAGTCGCCCGGGGGTAGCTGGTCCAGCGAGCGAAGCGGATAGCCCAGCGCCGCCCGGTCCACCACGACGGGGGTGCCCGGCCGGAGAGCCTCGACGTCCTTGCCGAAGAACGGCACGCTGATCACGCCGCCGGCTTGGAGCCGCGGCTCGGGCGCGCTGTCCCGCGCCAGGATGACGAACACCCGGCCGGTGACCGCTTCTCGCCGGAGCCCTGGTGAGACTACGACGTCGAATCTGGCGCCCCGCGGGAGTTGGGCGGCGGCGGGCGGGACGGCAAGCACCAACCCGAGGGTCATGAGGCGCGCGGTGCGCATGCGGGCTCGGCCTTATTCGAGGATGCCCGGCATGATAATCGATCCTGTCGCGAGGCGCTGCCTTGGCGCTAACCCTGCGGCGCGGCTACATTTACACCGTCCCGTTTCCCTCAGGCCCATGCCGACCGGCGACCCTGTGACCCACCGCTCCGACACCTCCGGCGCCCAACCCGCGCCGGCCGCCGACGGCTATCAACCCGACCAGGTGGAGGCCAAGTGGCAGGCGCGGTGGACGGAGCGTCGCACCAACGAGACCGATCTCGACGGTGCAACGAGGCCGTTCTACAACCTGATGATGTTCCCCTATCCCTCGGCCGAGGGGCTCCACGTCGGGAACATGTTCGCCTTCACCGGGGCGGACGCGTACGGCCGGTTCAAGCGGCTCAGGGGCTGGAACGTCTTCGAGCCGATCGGCTTCGACGCGTTCGGCATCCACAGCGAGAACTACGCGATCAAGCTGGGGATCAACCCGGCCGAGCTGATTCCGCGAAACATCGAGAACTTCCGCCGGCAGCTCCGGCGTATCGGCGGGATGTTCGACTGGCGCCACGAGCTCTCCACGACGGACCCCGGCTACTACAAGTGGACCCAGTGGATCTTCCTCCAGCTGTTCAAGGCGGGAAAGGCGTACAAGAAGGCCGCGCCGGTCAACTGGTGCCCGAGCTGCAAGACGGTCCTGGCCAACGAGCAGGTCATCAATGGCGCGTGCGAGCGGTGCGGCACGCCGGTGGAGCAGCGGACCCTCGAGCAGTGGTTCTTCCGGATCAGCGACTACGCCCAGCGATTGCTCGACGATCTGGACGACAAGGCCAAGATGGACTGGTCGGAGTCCACTACCACCGCCCAGCGTAACTGGCTCGGCCGCTCGGAAGGGGCGGAAATCGAGTTCCCGTTGGAGCACGACCGGGCCATCCGGGTGTACACCACCCGCCCCGACACCCTGTTCGGCGCCACGTTCATGGTGCTGGCGCCGGAGCACCCGCTGGTGCCGGAGCTTACCACCGCCGCGCAGCGGGATGCGGTCGAGGCCTATCGCCGCCTGGTCGCCTCCAAGGACCTCGTCGCCCGCAAGGTGGGCGAGCGTGAGAAGACCGGCGTCTTCACGGGCGCGTTCGCGAAGAACCCCGCCAACGGCCGGATGATCCCGGTGTGGATCGCCGACTACGTGCTGATGGAGTACGGGACCGGCGCCATCATGGCTGTGCCCGCGCACGACGAGCGCGACTTCGAGTTCGCGCGGAAGTACGGCCTCCGCATCACCCGCGTGCTCGCGCGGCCGGAGCAGGATCCGGACGCGCCGATGGAGGCGTCGGACACCGGCACGGACGGGTTCCGCCTGGTCAACTCGGGCGAATTCTCCGGCAGGCCGGCGGCGGAGGGAAAGACCGCCATCATCCGGTGGCTGGAGGAGACGGGGCGGGGGAAGGGCGTCGTGCAGTACCGGATCCACGATTGGTGCATCTCGCGCCAGCGGTACTGGGGCCCGCCCATTCCGATCATCTACTGCGATCGTTGCGGACCCGCGCCGGTGCCGGAGCAGGATCTGCCGGTGGTCCTCCCGGTGATCGAGGACTTCCGCCCCGATGACAGCGGCCTGTCGCCCCTGGCGCGCCACGAGGAGTGGTACTACGTGGAGTGCCCGTCGTGCGGCGCGCGGGCGCGCCGCGAGACCGACGTCTCCGACACGTTCCTCGACTCCGCGTGGTACTTCCTGCGCTATCCCAGCACCGACTTCGACGACCGGCCGTTCGACCACGCGCGCACCCGCAAGTGGCTGCCGGTTACGTCCTATATCGGCGGCAACGAGCACGCCGTGCTGCACCTGCTGTACTCCCGCTTCATCGCGATGGTGCTCCACGAGCTGGGCCATGTCCACTTCGACGAGCCGTTCGCCCGGTTCCGCGCGCATGGCATCATCGTGAAGGACGGGGCCAAGATGTCGAAGTCGCGGGGCAACGTCGTCGTCCCGGACGACTACATCGCCAAGTGGGGCGCAGACACCTTCCGCACGTACCTGATGTTCCTGGGGCCGTTCCAGGACGGCGGCGATTTCCGGGACGAGGGGATCAGCGGGCCCCGCCGGTTCCTGGAGAAGGTCTGGCAGCTGGTGGCCGACTGCATCCGGGAGGATGCGTCGGGCGAGACCACGCACAAGATCCTGGTCAAATGGAACCAGACGAAGAAGCACGTCACCCACGAGCTCGAGGACCTCAAGTACAACACGGCGATTTCGGCCCTGATGGAGCTGCTGAACCTGCTGCGGGAGGAGAACTGCCGGGAGAAGCGCGTCGTGGAGGACCTGGTCGTGATGGTGGCCCCGTTCGCGCCCCACTTCGCCGAGGAATGCTGGGAGCGCCTGGGTTACACGACGTCGGTGTTCGACGCGCACTGGCCGGCGTGGGACGAGCATCTCACGGTGGAGCACACCGTGGAGCTGGTGGTGCAGATCAACGGGAAGACGCGCTCCAAGGTGCATGTGCGGCGGGATGCGGCCGAGGACGAGGTGGTCGCGGCCGCGCTGGCGGACGAAACCGTACGCCGGTTCATCGACGGGAAGGAAATCCGGAAGCGGATCCTGGTTCCCAACCGGCTGCTGAACCTGGTGGTGCAGTAAGGAGTTGAGGGGAGAGGCGAGAAGGGGGCTTCGGGATCGGGCGCCCGCCTTCTCACTTCTCACTTCTGACTCTAAAGCATCTTCACGATCCACTCCCCCACGAAGTAGCCTACCGCGGCCACGCCGAGCCCCACCACGAACATGTCCATCCCGCTGCGGATCACGCCGCGGCCGGTGAAGAAGCTTCGGGCGGCGCCCACCCCGAAGTGCGACAGCATGGCGATCGCGAACGCGGTCCAGATGGCGGCAGGCCCACGGCTCAGCAGGAACGGCGCGGCCGGAATGAATGCGCCGAAGGCCGTGGCCACCCCGGTGATCCAGGCCTCCCGCATGGGGGTACTGGTCGCCTCGCCGATCTTGAGTTCCTCCCGGACCTGCTCGTCCAGCGCCCGGGCGGGGTCTTCCATTACCTGGGAGGCGAGCGCCTCTGCCTGCCCGGCCGGGATGCCCTTGGCCTGGTAGATCAGGCTCAGCTCTTCGCGCTCGAGCTCGGGCATGAGGCGGATCTCCTCTCGCTCCATGGCGATCTCGTGCTCGAAGACTTCCCGCTCGCTCTTGGCGGCCAGGTACCCGGAGGATCCCATCGAGAGGGCGTCCGCCACCATCCCGGCGAGCCCCGCGACGAGCACGGCGTGGCCGGACGCGCCCAAGCTCGATTGCGCGCCCACCATGCCTGCCACGAGCCCGAAGTTGGCCGTGAGGCCGTCGTTGAAGCCGTACACCACGTTTCGCAGGAACCCGCCGGCGCCCGTCTTGTGCCAGGGCTCGCCCGACCCGCCGCTCAGGCTCGCCAGCCGATCGGCATGCTCCTTCGACTCGCGGGCCAGCGTGAGCGCGGTCGGGCCCACGGCGCCCGTCGGCGACTCTCGGTAGAGGCTCAGGTATCCTTTGACCTCGCGCCCTTCCTCCTCGAGCAGGGCGGGGAGCAGGAGCTGGGGTCCGAAGCGCCGGGCCAGCCAGGCCCTGAAGCGGGCGCCGCGAGACGGCCTGGGCCTGGGCGCCTCATGCCCATGCTCCAGTAAGAGCTTCTGCCACATCTCGACGTGCCGCGCTTCCACCTCCGCCAGCTGGCGGTAGAGTCCGGCCCGGGTCGCGTCCCGCTCGGCACGGGCTAGCTCGCGGTAGAGGAAGGCCGCATCGGCCTCGTCCTCCAGGTGGTGGAGCCAGGCTGCAGGGGCGGTGGAAGGTACGGGAGTCGTTGGCATGTCGAAACTTAACTGTGAAACGAAGGGCGGTGAGCGGTCCCGGCCGGCTCGCTGGATTTGCGACCCTCCCGCCACCCCGGGCATCTTCCAGGGGTCATGCTGAAAGCTCTCCCCATGGACACGTACCTGCTGGCCGACGCGAAGGCGGTGCTGGCCCAGGCAAAGGGAGGCGACCCCGCCGGCCTCGAGGCCCTCTACCGGGCCTTCGAGGTCCCGGTGTACAACCTTTGCCGGCGGATCTGCCGCACGGCGGAGGACGCGGAGGACGTGCTCCAGGAAACCTTCTTGGAGATCTGCCGGAGCATCGGGCAGTACCGGGAAGACGGCAGCCTCTGGGGCTGGATCCGAACCATCGCCGCGAGCAAGGCGCTCATGCGCCTGCGCCGCAACAAGTATCGCGACACCGACGAGCTGCACGACGAAGTCGTAGCCAACCGACGCGAAGACACGCATCTCCGCATGGATCTCGAAGCCGCCCTCGAGCGGCTCTCGGAGACGTCGCGTGCCGTGGTGTGGCTCCACGACGTCGAGGGTTACACCCACGAGGAGATCGCGGCGATGATGGGCAAGACGCCGAGTTTCTCCAAGTCGCAGCTCGCCCGGGCCCATGCGCGCCTCCGGCGCTGGTTGGGCGAGGGGGTGGCGGCATGACGCACCTCACCATCGAGCAGCTGGTGGCGCTCCGGGAGCCGGGAGCGGAGCCCGGCACGCAGGCGGCGCGCGAGCACCTCGAGGCGTGCGACGTCTGCCGCGCGGAATTCGATCGGCTGTACCAGCGCGTCGCAAGGCTCAAGGCGCTGCCGGCGCTCCGGCCCACTCGGGATCGCTGGCCTGCCGTTCGGGCCCGCTTCGAGGCCGAGCGGCGGACACGGCGGCTGCGGCGGTTTGGCCTGGCTGGTTTGGTCGCCGCTGCTTCGATAGCCGCTGCCGTCGCCACCAGGAGCGTGGATCGGCCCCTCCCTTCCGCGACCACGGCCGAGCTGTCGGAGACGATGGCCCGGTCGCGCGCACTCGAGGCCGCGATCGACCAGTACCATCCGGAAACCCGGGTGCTCGATGGGCACACGGCCCGGATCGCCCAGGAGCTGGAAGACCGGATCGCGGCGGTGGACCGCGAGCTGGAGATGGCCGACCTCATGGACGCCGGCAAGCGTCCGGCCCAGGAGCTGAACCTGTGGCGTGAGCGGGTCGGACTGCTGGACGCGCTGGTGGACGTGCATCTCACCCGCGCGAGCAACGTGGGGCTGTAGGTCGGGGGGATCGCAGCATGGAAGCCCGATGGCTGCTGATGACGCTCGCGCTCGCGGCGCTGACACCGGGGATGGCGTCGGCCCAGGCTCCGGTGCGCCCGGAGCCGGCCCGCGACGAGATGTACAACCTGGTCGTGAATCGCCGCGCCCGGCTCGGAATCAAGGTGAGTCTGCAGGCCCAGGACAGCGACTCGATCGGGGCCTACGTGGACGCCGTGAGCCCCGGCGGCCCGGCGGCCCGGGCGGGCATCCGCTCCGGGGACATCATCGTGCGACTGGGCGGCAGGTCCGTACTCACTCCGCCCGATGCGCCCGACCTCCGCGGGCGCTCGCTGCCCGGCCTCCGGCTGGTGGAGCTTGCCGCCGGTCTCGGGCCGAACGACACGGTCGCGGTCGAGTACCGGCGCGGCAGCACCCGCCAGACGACGTCGCTCGTGACGGCCGCCGACCCCGTGCTCATGGGACTCAGAGGTCCGCGCGGCTTTCCGTTCCCCATGCCCAGTCCGGCGGAACTCGAGGCCATGCGAGCGATGGGGCCGGACCCCGAGCTCGAGGGCCTCGACATCCGGATTCCGCGAGCGGTCATGCTCTTCGGAGGGGACCTTTCCGAGCTCGAGCTCGCGCCGCTCAATTCCGATCTGGGCCAATATTTCGGGACGACCGACGGCGTGCTCGTGATCAGCGCCCCGAAGGATTCGCCCCTCGGCCTCAAGGGCGGGGACGTCGTGCTGGCGGTGGATGGCCG
>DASWAI010000197.1:0-2031 GCA_036391215.1 Gemmatimonadales bacterium | reverse complement strand
CTCCATCTTCGAGCAGACCTTCGCGGTGACGCGGCTTCTCGAGGTCATGGGCCTCGTCATCGCGGCGGCGGGCGTCACGCTGTCGCTCCTGGTGCTGGCGCGCGAGCGGCGCGCGGAGATCGCGCTCTACCGCGCGCTGGGCGCGAGCCGCGCCCAGATCTTCCGCGTGTTCGTGGGGCGTGGCCTGGCCGTGGGGCTCGCCGGGCTGGGGCTCGGCGCTCTGGGCGGAGCGGCGCTCGCGCTGGTGCTGGTGGAGGGCGTGAACCCCGCCTTCTTCGGCTGGAGCCTGGGGCTGGCGGTCCCAGCCAGGGCGCTCGCGCTCGAGGCCCTCACCATCCTGCTGGCGGCGGCCGCCGCCAGCGTCTACCCGGCGCTGGCGGCGAGCCGGACGCCCGCGCAGGAGCTCTCGCGCGATGCGCTCTGAGCGCCGCCATGATCAGGCCGCCCGGGCCGCGGACCGCCGCCGCATGGTGCGGACTCCGCTCGCGGTCGTCGGCGTGGCGCTCGCATCGGCGGCGGCCGCCGCCGGCCCTGGCCCGGGCGGCGCGGCGGCCTCGACCAGCTGGGCCGCGGCGGACCCCGCCCACGTCTGGGCCTTCCCCCGCGATCACCACGCCCACCCCGAGTTCCGGAACGAGTGGTGGTATCTCACCGGTACGCTCGAGACGGAGGGGGAGCCGGTCCGCCGGCTCGGATATCAGCTCACCTTCTTCCGCGTGGGTCTCCTGTCGCGCGCCCCGGCGCTCGACTCGTCATGGTCGACCGGCGCCGCGGTCATGGCACACCTGGCGGTGACCGACGTCGCCGCGGGGACGCACGCCTTTGCCGAGGTGCTCTGGCGCGCCATGCCGCTCCTCGGAGGCTTCGGGGGTCCGGCCGACCCGGTGCTGGCCTGGGCGGTCTCACCCCCAGGGACCGGGGGGCGCTGGGCCCTCCGCCTCGACCGCGGGGTGTTCGCGCTCTCGGCGCGCGACGAGGCGACCGGGATCGGGGTCGACTTGACGGCCACGCCAGCGCGACCGCTCGTGCTGCAGGGCCCGAACGGCTACAGCCGGAAGGCGACGCAGCCGGGGTTCGCCAGCCTCTACTATTCGTTCACACGGATGGCGACCGCCGGGACGATCACGGTGGGCGGACGCACCTACCGCGTGCGCGGGACGAGCTGGATGGACCGCGAGCTCGGCTCCTCGCAGCTCGCGCCCGAGCAGGTCGGGTGGGACTGGTGGAGCCTGCGTCTGGCGGACGGCCGGGACCTCATGCTGTATCTGCTCCGGCGCGCCGACGGCGCGGTCGACTTCCGCCGGGCGACCCTCGTCGAGCGCGACGGGCGCCCGCGCTACCTCGCCGCTCAAGCCTGGACCGTCTCGCCGCTGGGCCGCTGGCGCAGCGAGACGAGCGACGCCGAGTACCCGTCCGGCTGGGCGGTCTCGATCCCCGAGTCAGGGATCCGGATCACCGTCGAGCCCGAGCTCCGCGCCGCTGAGAACGTCTCCCGGCGCGTCCCGGGCCTCTCCTACTGGGAGGGCCCGGTTCGCATCATCGGGCCGGACGGAAAGCCGGCGGGGGATGGATACGCCGAGCTCACTGGATACGGGAAGCGGACGCGTCCGCCGATCTGAGACCCCGTTCCGTCATTCCCCCGACCCAGAGTAATTTTCGGCTCACGGGCTCTCGGGCCCAAGCCCGCGGAGCCCGGCTTGCTTCCTCCCGCGTGCGCGTCGTCGCGCCTCCGCCGGCCCCTGACCCAGAGTAATTTGACCCGAGGTGCGACAGGACTAAGTCTCGGCGCAAGCCCGCATCTCCCCGCTCACCCCATCCGGGGCCAAAGGGGTGCATGCCGGGGGCGAGGGCCTAGCGTCAGTGCATGACGAACCGCCAGCAGGGGAAGGACGAGCACCCGTCCGGTCAGGTGGAGCGCGAGCTACAGCACGACGCCGAGGAGGACCGGGAGTTCACGACCACCAGGCGCGCCCGTGAGGCCGACGCGGGCCAGCCCATGGAGCCGCCCGAGGGAAAGGACCCGCCCCCGCG
>DASWAI010000196.1:0-24776 GCA_036391215.1 Gemmatimonadales bacterium | reverse complement strand
GAGGCGTGGAATCGGAGCGGCGCCCTGGATGCCCCGGCGGCGCCGCCGGCCATGCCGGGTGAGCCGGAAAGCGGGTATCGGGCGTCGCGCGCGGCGGATGCGGCCGCCGAGACCCGGGCGCTGATCGGCGTGGACTCCGCGTTCGCCGCGGCGTCGGTCGCCGGAGGCGCCGCGGAGGCGTTCGGCCGGTACGCGGCCGCCTACGGCGTGAGCCTGGGCGGAGGCCGGGACTTCGTCGTGGGCAGGGAAGCGATCCGGGCGGACCAGGCCGGGGGGACGCCGGGACAGGTGCTCGACTGGAAGCCCGCGATGGGCGGCGTCGGGCCGCTCGGCGACCTTGGCTGGACCGTGGGCGACTACGTGTTCACGCTGCCGGGCAACCCGCCGCGCGCGTTCCACGGCAAGTACCTCACGGTGTGGCAGCGGGATTCCTCCGGCACCTGGCGGTTCGTGGTGGACGGAGGCAGCGGGAATCCGCCGGAGCCCTGACGCGGCCTGGACGGCCGGCGGCCGGCGGCCGGCGGTCGGGCGGGCCCGGCTTGCACCGCGTTAATTGGTCGGTTAATTATGTGGCCATGCCGACCGAGACCTCCCGCCGGGCCGACATCCTCGACGCCGCCCAGGCCCGCTTCGCACTCCAGGGCTTCGACGGCACCACCATCAAGGACATCGCCGCGGACGCGGGCGTGAACAGCGCCCTCCTCTACTACTACTTCCGCGACAAGGAGCGCCTCTACCAGGCCGTGCTCGACCGGCTGGTGCAGGACATGGTGAAGGGCGCTATCCGGCGCCTCGAGGCGCCCGGCCCGCCCGAGGCCCGGCTCCGCGGCTTCCTGGAGCTCCAGGGCGAGGTCTTCGGTACCCACCCGCACTTCTATCCGCTCATGCTCCGCGAGCTGGTGGACCACGCGGCTACCCACGCGGTGCGGCAGATCAAGCTGATCGCCGCCACCATGTTCCGCCGGCTCTGCGAGGTGATCGAGGAGGGCCAGCGGAGCGGCGTGTTCCGCGCGGATCTCGACCCCCGCTTCGCGGCGATCTCGAGCGTCGCGGTCGTTGCCCACTTCTTCACTGCGCGGCCGGCCATCGGCCTCTTCCTCGGGCATTCGCTGCAGGGCCCCCCGCCCGACGTCGTCCGCGCGTACGTCCGCCACGCCGTCGAGTTCGTCCTCGCGGCCCTCCTGGCGCCGGCGGGCGTTCCCGCCCCTGCGCGCCGGAAGGGAGCCGCCCGATGAGGGCTTGGCTGCTGGTTCCCCTTGCGCTCGCGCCGGCGGCCGGATGCGGGCGCCCCGACGGCCGGATCCGCGGCGTCGGCACGCTGGAGGCGGTCGAGGTGGACGTGGCGCCCATGGCGCCGGCCCGGGTGGTCAGGGTGTTCGTGGAGGAGGGGGCGACGGTGTCCGCGGGCGACACGCTGGTCTCCCTGACCCAGCCGACCAGCCTCCCCGACGTGGACCAGCGCCGCGCTCGCCTCGCCTCGGCCGAGGCCGCGCTCCGGGAGCTGGAGGCGGGCTCCCGGCCGCGGGAGATCGAGCGTGCCCGGGCGGACCTCGCGGCCGCCGAGGCGGAGGCCGATCGCACCGCGCGGGACTACGCCCGGAACCGGCCGCTCGGCGAGACCGGCGCGATCAGCCGGCAGGCGCTCGACGCGGCGCGCTCGGCCGCCGAGCTGGCCGCCGCGCGCCGGGATGCCGCCCGGGAGACCCTGCGCCTGCTCGAGGAGGGCGCGCGCCCCGAGCGGATCCAGGCGGCGCGGGCCGAAGTGGCGACGGCGCAGGCGGCGCTCGCCGCGGCGCAGGCGACCGCCGCGGACCTCGTGCTCACGGCGCCCGTGAACGGGACCGTGCTCTCGCGGAACGCCGAGCCGGGCGAGATGCTCGGGGCCGGGCAATCGGCCCTGACGCTCGGGGAGGTGCGCCACCCCTGGGTGCGCGTGTACGTGTCCAGCCTCGTCGTGCCGCGCGTTCGGGTCGGCCAGGCCGCCGTGGCGACCCTCGACGGGATGCCGGACCGGCAATTCGGCGGGCGAGTCGTCGCCATCAACGACCGCGCCGAATACACGCCGCGCATCGCGCTCACCGAGAAGGAGCGCGCCGATCTGCTCTTCGGCGTGAAGGTCGCCTTCGACGACAGCACGGGCATTCTCAAGCCGGGGTTGCCGGCCACGGTGGAAATCCTCGCGCCGAGTCCGGCCCCGTGACCGGGGCCCCGGGCGGGCGCGAGCTGGACGTGGTCACCCGCGGACTGCGCAAGGTCTTCGGCGACCTGGTGGCCGTGGAAGGCCTGGATCTTACGGTCCGCCGGGGCGAGGTATTCGGGCTGCTCGGGCCCAACGGCTCCGGCAAGACGACCACCATCCGCATGCTCTGCGGGCTCGTGATGCCGACGGCCGGCGACGCCACCGTCGTCGGGCTCGATGTCCGCACCGACTCCGAGACGATCCGCCGGCGAATCGGGTACATGTCCCAGCGCTACGGGCTGTACGACGATCTGACCGTCGCGGAGAATCTGCGCTTCTACGCCGCCATTTACGGCCTGCACGGCGCCGAGCTGGCCGAGCGCTGCGCGGAGACGCTCGCCACCCACGGGCTGGCCGAGCAGGCGGGGCAGCTGGCCGGCACCCTCAGCGGCGGATGGAAGCAGCGGCTCTCGCTCGCGTGCGCCATCGCCCATCGTCCCCACATGCTCTTCCTGGACGAGCCCACGGCCGGCGTCGATCCGGCGAGCCGCCGGCTCCTGTGGCGCTGGTTCTACCAGCTGGCGGAAGGCGGCACCACGATCCTGGTGACCACCCACTACATGGACGAGGCCGAGCGGTGACAGCGGCTCGCCTTCCTGTCCCGGGGCCGCCTCATCGGCCTGGGGACCCGGGACGAGATCCTCGCCCAGTTCGGCCAGCCGAGCATCGAGGACGTGTTCGTCGAGCTGCAGCGCCGGGATGAAGGGGCGGTGGTCTGATGCGCGAGCGGATCCGGGAGTGGACGCTGTGGCCCATGCTCTGGAAGGAGTTCGTACAGCTCCGGCGCGACCGGTTCACGCTCGCGATGATGGTGGCGCTTCCCGCCGTGCAGCTCCTGCTCTTCGGCTTCGCGATCCAGACCGAGGTGCGCCACATCCGGACGCTGGTGCTGGACGAGTCGAAGACGCCCGAGAGCCGGGCGCTGGTGCGGGTGATGACGAACACCGGCAACTTCGATTTCGTCGGGACGGTCGCCTCCCGGGACGAGATCGCCGACCGGATCGGCCGGGGCGACGCGGGGGCCGCCCTCGTGATTCCGCCCGCGTTCATGGCCGACCTCCGCCGCGGCCGCACGGCCCAGGCGCAGGTGATCGTGGACGCGGCCGACCCCATGTCGTCCAGCGCAGCGATGTCGGGCGCGGCGCAGGCGGCCCAGGCGCGGGCGCTCGAGCTCGCCGACCCGCGGGGCGCAGCGCGCCCGCCGCTCGAGGTGCGGATCCGGCCGTGGTACAACCCCGGGCTCCGGAGCGCCGTGTACATCGTGCCCGGGATCGTGGGCGTGCTGCTCTCGATGACGATGGTCATGATCACGAGCATGGCGGTGGTGCGGGAGCGGGAGCGGGGGACGCTGGAGCAGCTGGTGGTCACGCCGATCAGCCGGACCGGGCTCATGCTGGGCAAGCTGATCCCCTTTCTCCTGATCGGCTACGTGCAGATGACGGTGGTCCTGCTGCTGGGCCGGCTGGTCTTCGACGTGCCGTTCCGGGGCAGCCTCGTCGCGCTCTACGTCATCACGCTCGCCTTCATCGTGGCGAACCTCGGCCTCGGGCTGCTACTGTCCACCGCCGTCCGCACCCAGACCCAGGCGATGCAGCTCAGCTTCTTCTTCCTGATGCCGAACATCCTCCTCTCGGGGTTCATGTTCCCCCGCGAGGCGATGCCGGCGCCGGCGCAGTGGATCGGGGCCCTCTTGCCGCTCACGTACTATCTGCGGATACTGCGGGCTATCTTGCTCAAGGGCGTCGGTACGGCGCAGGTGTGGCCGGAGAGCCTCGCCCTGGTGGGCTTCGCCCTGGTGCTGGTCGCCCTGAGCGTCCGGCGATTCTCCAAGACTATCGAGTAGGCGTCCCCGAACCCGCATGATCACCGTTCGGCCCGGCTCTCCCGCCGTCCTCGGCGCGCACTGGGACGGCGAGGGGACTAACTTTGCGCTGTGCTCCGAGCGCGCCACCGCCGTCGAGCTCTGCCTGTTCGACGGTCCGGACGACGCCCGCGAGGCCTTCCGGGTCCCGCTCCGGGAGCGGACCGGGCCGGTGTGGCACGGCTATCTCCCGGACATCCGGCCCGGGCATCTCTACGGCTACCGCGTCCACGGGCCGTGGGCGCCGGAGCAGGGCCACCGCTTCAATCCCGCCAAGCTCCTGCTCGACCCGTACGCGCGCGCCATCACCGGGACGATCCGCTGGAGCGACGCGCTCTCCGGGCACGTGATCGGTCACCCCGAGCAGGACCTCGTCCCCGATCCGCGGGACAGCGCCGGGGGGTTGCCCAAGTGCGTGGTCGTGGAGCCCGCCTTCACCTGGGCCGACGACCGGCCGCCGCGCACGCCCTGGGCCGACACCGTGATCTACGAGTGTCACGTGAAGGGCATGACGATGCGGCACCCCGACGTGCCGGGGCCGCTCCGCGGGACCTATCTCGGGCTCGCCAGCGAGCCGATTCTCGAGCATCTCCGGAGCCTCGGCGTCACCGCCGTCGGCCTGCTGCCGGTCTGCCATTTCGTGACCGAGCGGCTGCTGGGCGACCGCGGCATGGTCAATTACTGGGGCTACAATCCCATCGGCTATTTCGCGCCCGATGTCCGGTACGCCACCGGCCGGCTCGGCCAGCAGGTCACCGAGTTCAAGACGATGGTGAAGCGGTTCCACCGCGCCGGCATCGAGGTGATCATCGACGTCGTCTACAACCACACGGCGGAAGGGAATCACCTCGGCCCCACGCTCTGCTTCCGCGGCCTCGACAACTCGGCCTACTACCGTCTCGATCCCACCAATCCCCGGCATTACCTCGACTACACCGGCTGCGGCAACACGCTGGACATCCGGCGCCCGGAAGCGCTCCGCCTCGTGCTCGACAGCCTGCGCTACTGGGCCGAGGAGCTGCACGTGGACGGCTTCCGCTTCGACCTGGCCCCCGCGCTCGGCCGCGACCCCGACGAGTTCAACGGCGGCGCGCGCTTCTTCGAGGTCGTGCGCCAGGACCCCGTGCTCGCCGAGGTGAAGCTCATCGCGGAGCCCTGGGACCTGGGCCCCAACGGTTACCACCTGGGCCAGTTCCCCTGCGGCTGGGCCGAGTGGAACGGCAAGTACCGCGACGCCGTCCGCTCGTTCTGGCGCGGCGAGCCGGGGCAGCTGCCCGAGATCGCCGCGCGGCTCGGGGGCAGTCCGGACCTGTTCGAGGCCGGCGGCCGGCCGCCGCAGGCCGGCGTGAGCTTCGTCACCTGCCACGACGGCTTCACCCTGCTCGACCTCGTGAGCTACGAGCGAAAGCACAACGAGGCGAACGGCGAAGAGAACCGGGACGGCAACGAGCACAACCTGAGCCGGAACTGGGGCGTCGAGGGCCTGAGCGAGGCCGCCCACGTCGTGCGGATCCGCGAGCGGATGCAGCGGAACTTCCTGACGACCCTCGCGTGCTCGCTCGGCGTGCCCATGCTGTCCCACGGGGACGAGCTGGGCCGGACGCAGCACGGGAACAACAACGCCTACTGCCAGGACAATCCCGTGACCTGGGTGGACTGGGAGCCCACGCCGGCCCGGAGCGAGCTGCTCGAGTTCACTCGCCGCCTCTTTCGACTCCGCGCGGAGCTCCTGCTCCTCCGCCGACGGGCGTTTCCCTCGCGCCCGGGAGACGGGCGTCCGGGACAGCTCGCCTGGCTCCGGCCCGACGGCGAGCCGATGGCCCCGGAGGACTGGGAGCACGCCCAGGCGCACGCGCTGGCGATGCTGCTGTCCGACGGCGCGGACGCGCTGCTGCTGGCGCTCAACGCGGGCGGGCGTTCGCGCACGTTCGGGCTGCCGGCGCTCCCGCTGCCGGGCGAGTGGCGCGTGCTGATCCACACGACCCTCGGCGAATGCGGCGTCATGGACGGGACCGTGGCCGTGCCTGCACGATCGCTCGTGTTCCTCCGGCTCGAGGCCTCCGGATGACGTCGGCAGCCGGTCCGCCGATCCTCGCCACCTACCGCCTCCAGCTCCACGCCGGCTTCCCCCTGCCGCGCGCGCGCGACCTCGTCCCGTACCTCGCCCGTCTCGGCGTCACTCATTTGCACGCCTCGCCCGTGCTCCGCGCGCGGGCCGGGAGCCCTCACGGTTACGACGTCGTGGACCCGGGCCAGCTCAACCCGGAGCTGGGGGACGAGGCGCGCCTGGAAGGGCTTGCGGCCGCGGCCCGGCGCCACGGCATGGGGATCGTGCTCGACATCGTCCCTAACCACATGGCGGCCTCCCCGGAGAACTGGCGCTGGGAGGACGTGCTGACCCACGGACCGGCCTCGCCCTACGCCCGCTGGTTCGACATCGAATGGCGGACGGGAGGCCCCGAGGCCCACAGCCGCGTGCTCATCCCGATCCTGGGTGACCCGCGCCCGACCGTGCTCGCCCGGGGCGAGCTGCAGGTGGCCTTCGCGGGCAGCGAGCTTCGCGTGCGCTACTACGAGCACACGTTCCCGCTCGACCCCTCCACCTGGCCCCTGGTGCTCGAGCACGCGCTCGCCGAGTGCGTGGCCGACCTCGGCCCCGACCACGCCGCGACCCGCGAGCTCCGGGAGATCATGGTGTCGTTGCACCGGATGCCCCGGCGGACCGCGCGGAAGGCCAAGACGATCGCGCGCCGCCGGCGCCTCGCGGGCGAGGGATTCCGCCGCCTGCGCCGGCTGTGCACCCAGTCGCCCGAGGTCCGCCGGCGGGTGGAGCGCGCGGCGGCGCGATTCGCCGAGGGACCGGACGGCGTCGGGCGGATGCGCCGCCTGCTGGACCTCCAGGCCCACCGCCTGGTCCATTGGCGCCGGGCCGCGCGCGAGATCAACTATCGCCGCTTCTTCGACGTGAACGACCTGGTGTCCCTCCACATGGAGGATCCGGAGGTGTTCGCGCGGAGCCACGCCCTGGTGCTCGACTGGATTCGCGCCGGCTATGTGGACGGGCTCCGGATCGACCACGTGGACGGGTTGCTCGATCCGCTGGGCTATCTCCAGCGGCTCGCCGAGCACGCGTTCGGCCGGCGCGACGGCGAGCCCGCGCCAATCTTCGTGGAGAAAATCCTCTCGCGGGGCGAGCGCCTGCGCGACGCCTGGCCGGTGGCCGGCACCACGGGCTACGACTTCCTGAACGAGGTCGAGGCGCTGTTCATCGCCCCGGACGGGACCGCGCAGCTCGAGCGCGACTACCGCCGGATCGTTCGCCGCCATGTCGGCTTCAGCATCGCGGCGCTCGACGGGAAGCGCCGGGCCCTCCGGACCGGGCTCTCCGCCGGCGTGCACCGTCTGGCCGAGCGGCTCCTGCGCCTCTCGGGGCCGGGTGGCCCGGGCCGGGTCCGGCCGCACGACCTCGCGCGGGCGATCGCCGAGACGATCGTGCACCTGCCGGTCTACCGCACCTACGTGGACGACCGTCGGGTGGAGCCGCCGCCCGCCGACCGGGCGCTCCTCGAGGACGCGCTCTCGGCTGCGCGGCCGAGCGGGAGGGCATCGACCGCCGCGTTCGACATGCTCGCGGCGGCCCTCCTGGGCGCCGGCGCCCCGGGCTCGCCGGATGAGGAGCGCCTGCGCCGCCGCTTCGTGCAGCGGTTCCAGCAGGTGAGCGGCCCGGCCACTGCCAAGGGGGTGGAGGATACGGCCAGCTACGTGCACGTGCCGCTGCTCTCCCGCAACGAGGTCGGCGGCGCGCCCGACGCGCCCCTGGCCGATGCCGTTGCCGCGCTGCACGAGGGCAACGCCCACCGCGCCGCTTGCTGGCCCCGAACGCTCCTCGCGGGCACGACCCACGACACCAAGCGGTCCGCCGATGTGCGGGCCCGACTCGACGTGCTCTCCGAGCTGGCCGACGAGTGGGAGGAGCGGGTCTACCGGTGGCGCCGCTGGAATCGCCCGCTCCGGACCCAGGCGCGGGGCCAGCTCCTGCCCGATGCGAACACCGAGTACCTGGTGTATCAGACCCTGGCCGGTGCCTGGCCCCTCGAGCTGCTGGGGCAGGCCCCCGAGACGCTGCCGCCCGGTCCGCTCGGCGCGTTCCGGGAGCGGATAGCCGCGTACGCGCAGAAGGCCGCCCGCGAGGCGAAGGTCGAGACCAGCTGGCTCGACCCGGACACGGAGTTCGAGGCGGCGCTCGACCGGTTCGTGCGGGGCACGCTGGATCCTCGCGTCGCTCCCGGCTTTCTGGCCGACCTCGCGGATTTCGTGGGGCGGATCGCCCGGCCGGGGTTGTGGAACGCGCTTGGCCGCCTGCTGGTGCATCTCACGGCGCCGGGCGTGCCCGATCTCTACCAGGGCGATGAGCTGTGGAACTTCCTGCTGGTGGACCCCGACAATCGGCGCCCGGCGGACTTCGAGCATCGTGCCGCCCTGCTCGAGGAGCTGGCGGGCGACTTCGACGACGACGCCGAGCGCCCGGCGTTGCTGCGCGGGCTCGTGGAGCGACCGGAGGACGGGCGGGTGAAGCTCCACGTGCTGCAGCGCACCCTGCACCTGCGCCGGCAGCTGCCCGGCCTCTTCCTGGGCTCGTCCTACGAGGCGCTGGCGCCGGAAGGTCCCGCCGCGGGTCACGTGTTCGCGTTCCTGCGGCAAGGGCCGGAGGGCGCAGTGGTGGTCGCCATCCCCCGCCTGATCGCGCGGCGGCTCATGCCCGGCCAGCTGCCGCCGGCCCGCTGGAGCTGGTCGGGCACCCGGCTTCGTCTGCCGCCGCCGTTCGCCGAAGCGGCGTGGACCAGCCCGCTCACTCTGGAGCGGGTCGCCCCGCAGGCGGACGGTCTGGACGCGGCCGACCTGTTCGGTACCTTGCCCGTGGCGCTTCTCGTCGCCGCGCCGCCGGCGTAGCGCCGGCCTTCTCCCCCTCGCCGCCGGAATGCCCATGCCCCTCAAGCCACTCGCCCCGGGCGCCGTGCCCGACCTGACCGACGCTGCGGCGGAGCCGCCGCCCGGCCTGCCGGACAAGGAGGCGCTCCGGGATCAGGTCGACCAGTTGGCCGACCGGACCGCGAAGCTGCAGACGACGCTCTACGCCGAGGGGAGCCGCGCGCTGCTCGTGGTGCTCCAGGGACGGGACACGGCGGGGAAGGACGGCGTCGTGCGGCACCTGTTCGGCCGCCTGAACCCGATGGGGCTCGAGCTCGTGAGCTTCAAGGTGCCCACCCCACTCGAGCTGAGTCACGACTTCCTCTGGCGAATCCACCAGGCGGTGCCGCCCAAGGGCAAGATCGGGATCTTCAACCGGTCCCACTACGAAGACGTGCTCGTCGTCCGGGTGCACGAGCTGGTGCCGGCGGCGGTGTGGGGGGCGCGCTACGAGCAGATCAACGGCTTCGAGCGGCACCTGACCGAGACCGGCACGACGATCCTCAAGTTCTGCCTGCACATCTCGCGGGAGGAGCAGCGGAAGCGGCTCCTCGCCCGCCTGGCCGATCCCCACAAGAACTGGAAGTTCAACGCGAACGACCTGCGGGAGCGGCAGCTGTGGGATCGGTACACCGAGGCCTACCGGGACGCGCTGGCGCGCACCAGCACGGCGTGGGCGCCGTGGTACGTCGTGCCGGCGGACCGGAAGCCGGTCCGGGACCTGCTGGTCGCGGAGGTGGTGCTGGAGACGCTGGAGCGGATGAAGCCGGCCTATCCCCCGGTGCCGGGGGAGGTGGCCCAGTTCAGGACGTTGCTGGAGGGATGAGCGTCAGGTTTGGCCGTCGGGCCCGACTAGGACTACCGCCACGTCGTTCCCGAGCACGATGTACGGCGCCCGGTCGCCCACGACCTGGAGCATGGTGTTGACCAGGGCCTGGTTGCTGGAGGAGAACCGGATCGCGATCTGGTACGTCGCGCTCGGCCCCCCGCCGGGCGGGACGAAGTTCTCGAACTCCAGCTTGTACTCCGGCCTGGAGAAGCTGAAGCCGTTGCCGAGATAGGGAACCAGCTCCGGCGGCACGACGCCCGGCCCTGGCGCGCTGGGCCACGAGCCGGTGTCGTAGAACTTGGTGAAGGCGGCGAGCCGCACGTTCTCCATGTCGGAGGTGGCCTGCGCGGCGAGTGCGCGGTGCTTGAGCTCGATATACCGCATGACCATCATGCCCGCGAGGATCGTGATGACCAGCATCACGATCATCAGCTCGGCGAAGGTGAATCCCCGGCGGTCCCGGCGGCTCATTGGTGCGACCTCGCAGCGAGAACCCGGAAGCTGGTTCCCACGAAGACGGGCAGGGAGTCGCCGGAGTTGAGGGTGAGCTCGACCGGCCCGTTGGTGCCCCGCAGCGTATAGCGATCGCCTTCCCGCATCTCGTACGTGATCCCCGAGGGACTCGATCCGGCTTCGGCCAGCGTGCGCGGCAGGCGGCCCTGCATGAGCCGGAACCGCTCGATGCGCTGCATGGTCGTCGCCATGCCGATGCGGAGGCTCGCCTCCTGGGTCTCCCGGGATTCGGCCGGCCGGGCGGGCGGGAAGAGCCAGGTGGGCTGCTCCACTGCGACGTACACGCCCACCGCGAGGAGGATCGTGAGCCCGCCTGCGATGATGGGCGACACCCGGCTCTGCTCGCGCCGGCGCGCCTCCTCGGCCGCGCGCTCCGCCGCGCGCTCTTCGCTCTGCTTCCGCATCACCTCCACGGCGGCGTCGAACAGGGCCTGCTTGGGAGGTGTGCCGGGGGCCCCACCCGTGCGCGGGGCGGGTGGCAAGGCGGAGGAGGAAGCTGGACCCTTTTGGTCGGCCATTAGTCGGGTGACGGGCAATAATTGAAGGGTCGGAAGTGCAAGACTCAGGCCAGTTGCCGGCCCCTGCTTTGCGCCCGCAACCGCCAGCCCCGCACGCGGTTCAGCCGGACCGGCTCCCGTGCGACTAGCAGAATGAGCGGCGGCGGTGCGCTTCGCGTCGTTGAGATTGCCTCTCGAAAGCGCTACGATTCCGCCCTGCCGGAAGCCGCGACCGCCTCGCCCCCGTACGCCCGAGTCCTCCCATGTCGGTAGCCCCGGCTGATCGTGCGCCCTGACGTGCTCGCCGTGATCGGTCTCGGGGCCATCGGGGGGTCCTTGGCCTGGCAGGCGCGGCTCGCGGGTGTGCCCCGGGTGGTCGGCTTCTCTCCGGAGCGGGCCGAGGGCGCCGCGGCGGTGAAAGCCGGCGCGATCACCGAGCTGGCGGACTCGCCGCTCGAGGCGGTGCGCGCCGCCGGACTGGTGGTGCTCGCGACCCCGCCCGACATCACTCTCGACCTGATCGAGCGGCTGGCTCCCGCGCTCGATCCGGGGGCGGTGCTCACCGACGTCGCCAGCGTGAAGGCGGCCGTGGTGACGCGCGCGGTGTCGGTTGGCCTCGCTGAGCGCTTCGCGGGTGGGCACCCGCTCGCGGGCACCCACGGTTCCGGGTTCGCGCACGCGCGGCCGGACCGGCTTCGCGGCTGTGTGGTCTACGTCTGCCCGACCGGTGCCGAAGGCGACGCCGCGGCCCGCCGCGTCATGGAGTTCTGGGCGCGCACGATGGAGGCCCATCCGGTGCTGATCGAGCCCGCCGCTCACGACCGCCAGCTCGCGTGGACCAGTCATTTGCCCCAGGCCATGGCGTACGTCCTGGCCAAGGCGCTGGCGGACCGGGCGCTGGGCGGGGTGTCCTTCGGCAGCGGGGCCCGCGACACCACCCGGCTCGCGGCGAGCAACCCGGATCTGTGGCTGGAGATCTTCCGGCACAACCGGGAGCCGGTGCTCGATGCGCTGGACGCGGCGGGCGCCGCCCTGACCGAGCTGCGCCGGCTCATCGCGGAGGGCGACGAGCCCGCGCTGCGCGCGTACCTGGGCCGGGCCGCGGCGTTCCGGCGGGGGATCGACTCGTGATCGTCGGCGGCACGGTGCGGGTCCCCGGCGACAAGAGCCTTACCCACCGCGCCCTCCTGCTGGGCGCGCTCGCGCCGGGGACCAGCCACGTCGGGGGGGCGCTCACCTCGCTCGACGCCCGCTCCAGCGCGCGGGTGCTGCGCCAGCTCGGCGCCGACGTGAGCCCGCTCCGCCCCGAAGCCGTCGTGACCATCAGCGGACGCCGGCGGTTCCGGCGTCCGTCGGCGCGGCTGGATTGCGGCAACTCCGGGACGACGACCCGGCTGCTCCTGGGCCTGCTCGCCGCGCACCGCTTTCCCGCCACACTCACGGGCGACGCCTCCCTGCGGCGGCGGCCCATGCGCCGCGTCACCGTCCCGCTCGGGCTGATGGGCGCGCGCTTCACCGAGCTCGCGGGCCGCGACGGGCTCCCGCTCGAGGTCCGGGGTGGCCCGCTCTCGCCGCTCCGCTACGAGATGCCGGTGTCCAGCGCCCAGATCAAGAGCGCGCTCCTGCTGGCGGGCGTCGCGGGGAACGTCGAAGTCGCGCTCCGCGAGCCGCACGGCCGCTCCCGCGACCACACCGAGCGCCTGCTGCGCGCCTTCGGCTATCGGGTGGAAGAGCGCGACGGGTGGATCGAGTTCGCGCCGACCGGCCGGCTCGAGCCGTTCGCCATGCAGGTGCCCGGCGACCCGTCCTCCGCCGCGTTCCTGGTCGGCGCCGCGGTGCTCGCCGAGGGCGGAGAGCTCCGCATCGCCGGCGTCGGACTCAATCCGACGCGGACCGGCTTTCTCGACGTCCTCGGCCGGATGGGCGCCCGGCCCCGGGTCGAAAACGTCGAGTTGTGCTACGGCGAGCCGGTGGGCGATCTCGTCGTCGGTCCCGCGGCCCTGGCGGGCACCGAGGTCGGCGCCGGAGAGATCCCCGGGCTCATCGACGAGATCCCCATGCTCGCGGCACTCGCGTCCCGCGCGGCCGGCACGACGATCTTCCGTCAGGTCGGCGAGCTCCGGGTGAAGGAGAGCGACCGTCTTGGCCTGATCGCGGCCAACCTCCGGGCGGTGGGCGCGCGGGCCGAGGTCGTGGGCGACGACCTGCGCGTGGACGGGGGGTCGCCGGTTCCGCGCGGACGGGTGCGGACGGCCGGCGACCACCGCCTCGCCATGGCGTTCGCCGTACTGGGGACGCTGGCGGGAGCCCGGGTGGCGGTGGACGACATGGCCTGCGCGGCCGTGAGCTTCCCCGGCTTTCCGGCGACCCTCCGGTCCGTCCGGCGGCGGCGCCCGTGAGCGGGAGCGTCATCGCGATCGACGGGCCGGCGGCGTCGGGGAAGTCGACGACGGCGCGGGCGGTCGCCGAGGCGCTGGGCTTCCAGCATCTGGACTCGGGGGCGCTCTACCGCGGGGTCACGCTGGTGGCGCTTCGGGAGGCCGCGGGACGGGGCGGGGCCGGCGGCGACCCGCTTCGGGTGCTCGACGCCGAGACCATCCTTCGCGCCGCGGAAGACTGGGGGCTGTGCCTGCTCCCGGATGGCCACGGGTTCAGCGCCTACCTCCAGGGCGAGCCGGTCGACGCGGCCATCCGGACGCCCGAGGTCACCGCGCACGTCTCCGCGGTCTCCGCGGTACCCGTGATCCGGGAGTGGGTGAACATCCACCTGCGGGACACCGTCCGCGCGGGGATGGACGTGGTGGTGGACGGGCGGGACATCGGGACCGTGGTCTTTCCCGACGCCCTGCTCAAGATCTTCCTCACCGCCAGCCCGGAGACCCGCGCGGGCCGCCGGCTGGCGCAGCGCGGCAGCCCGGCCGACGCGGCCACCGTCGCCCGGGAGGCCTCGCTTCTGGCGGCGCGCGACCGGGCCGACTCGACCCGGGCCGTGGCGCCGCTCCGGCGGGCCGAGGACGCGATCGGCCTCGACACCACCCACCTGGGCTTTGCCGAGCAGGTCGAGCGCATCGTCAGCCTTGCGCGAACCCGGCTTCCCCGATAGACTTAGCGGCTTCCACCGCGGCACTTCGGCTGCGGACGGAGCTTCTCTCGAGCCCGCGGCCGGCACGGCGCGGTCGTGCAAAGGAATCGGGTTGTGCCCAGTCTCGATACCACTCTGAAGGCCCCCGCCCAGATCGCGTCTCCCACCGGCCTCCGCGTCCGCGCCGACCTCTACGACGAGGAATACTCGGAGCAGGACTACGAGCAGATGCTCTCGATGTACGAGGGCACCATGTCGCAGATCGTCGAAGGGGAGATCGTCAAGTCCAAGGTCCTGCGCGTCACCGAGAACGCCGTCATCCTCGACGTCGGCTTCAAGTCCGAGGGGTCCGTCCCGCTCGACGAGTTCAAGGAGCCGCCGAAGGAGGGCGAGGAGGTCGAAGTCTTCCTCGAGCACCTCGAGGACCAGGAAGGCGCCGTCGTCCTGTCGAAGAAGAAGGCCGACTTCATGCGGGTCTGGGAGAAGATCCGCGTGGCGTACGAGTCGGACCAGCCGGTGGAAGGCACGCTGGTCAAGAAGATCAAGGGCGGCGTGGTTGTGAACCTGATGGGCGTCGATGCGTTCCTGCCGGGCAGCCAGATCGCGCTCCGTCGGGTGCCGAACATCGACGAGCTCCTCGGTCACACCTACGAGTTCAAGATCATCAAGCTGAACAAGCGGCGCCGGAACATCGTGGTGAGCCGCCGGGTGATTCTCGAGAACGAGCGGGCGCACAAGCGCGAGCACCTGATGAAGGAGCTGGCGGTGGGCCAGGTGCGGAAGGGCGTGGTGAAGAACATCACGGACTTCGGCGCCTTCATCGATCTCGGCGGGGTGGACGGTCTGCTCCACATCACCGACATGTCCTACGGGCGGGTTTCCCACCCCACCGAGATGGTGCAGATCGGGGCCGAGGTCGAGGTCAAGATCCTCGACATCGACTGGCAGCGCGAGCGCATCAGCCTCGGCATGAAGCAGCTCCAGACGTATCCGTGGAAGGACGTGGCCGCCAAGTTCCCCGTGGGCACCCGGGTGCAGGGCAAGGTGGTCTCCATCACCAACTACGGCGCGTTCGTCGAGATCGAGCCGGGCATCGAAGGCCTGGTGCACATCTCCGAGATGAGCTGGACCCGCAACGTCCGCCACCCGTCGAAGATCGTGTCGATCGGCGAGACCATCGAAGCGGTGGTGCTGAAGGTGGACGAGGCCGAGGAGAAGATCTCTCTCGGCATGAAGCAGACGGAGCAGGATCCGTGGATGGTGCTACCGCTCAAGTACCCCGTGGGCACCCGTATCAGCGGCAAGGTCCGGAACCTCACGAGCTTCGGCGCGTTCGTGGAGATCGAGCCGGGCATCGACGGCCTGATCCACATCTCCGACATGAGTTGGACCAAGCGGGTGCAGCACCCGTCGGAGGTGGTGAAGAAGGGCGACGCGGTGGACGTGGTCATCCTGAACATCGACGGCGAGAACAAGCGGATTTCGCTGGGCCTGAAGCAGGCCCAGGACGACCCCTGGCTCCATATCGGCGAGACCTACCCCATCAACATGGAGCTGCGTGGCAAGGTCCTCCGCCTGATGGACAAGGGCGTGGTCGTGGACGTGGGGAACGACATCGAGGGCTTCGTCCCGATGTCCCAGCTCGGCCTGCCCAACCTGGAGAACCCGGCGGACGCGGTGAAGGAAGGCCAGCCCGTGGACCTCAAGGTGCTCGAGGTGGACCCGATCCATCACCGGATCGTCCTCGCGGCCGTCAACTGGCCGCCGGAAGAGCCGGCGGCGCCCGAGGCGCCTCCGGTGGTCTGACCGGTCGCGGCATCGCGGTGAGAACGGGCTCCGGTGACGGGGCCCGTTCTCGTTGGGGGCGCAGAGAGCTGCAACTGCAAACCACTGCAAACCACAGAGGCACCGAGCTACAGAGGCCGTTCTCTGTGCTTCCGTGCCTCCGTAATTCACCATTGCAGTCCTCTGTGGCAGTTCTCCGTGCCTCGGTGCCTCTGTGGTTTGCAGTTCCCTGCGTCCGGGGGCTTGCAGTCGGTCAATTGGCGATGCGGACGATGCCGGAGCGGAGCACCGGGACGTTGAAGTTGATGAGGAGGCCGAGGGGGAGGCGCTTCAGCTTGAGGTAGGTCAGCACCTGCGCTTCGTGGACCGGGAGGAGCTTCTCGACCGCCTTGAGCTCCACGATGATGGAGCCGGCCACGACGAGGTCGAGCCGGTACCCCTGCTCGAGCGCGAGCCCTTTGTAGCGGAGCGGCAGCGCGATCCCCCGGTCGAAGACCACGTTCCGCATCCGCAGCTCGTGGCAGAGGCACTCGAGGTAGGCCGATTCGAGCAGGCCCGGCCCCAGGAACCGATGCACCTCGATGGCCGCGCTGATGACGTCGTGGGTGACGAGGTTGAGATGCTGGGGCGGTCCGCTGAGCGCGGTCATGACCCCTCCTTGGGGCGAGGCATACGCTATCAGGCCGCTCAGCGCGGTCACCATCCTTTCGCACGAGCCTGAACCATTCCAGCGCTCCCCCAACGTCCCCTCCGTGCCTCCGTGCCCCGGTGGTTCGCAGTTCTCCGTGCCTCCGGGGTTCGCGTTATATTCTTGCCCACCATGCCGGACCCCCGCGCTCTCCTCGAGGATCTCCATCACCGCCAGGCGCTCGCCGAGCAGGGCGGCGGGGCTGCGCGGATCGCGCAGCAGCACAAGAAGGGCAAGCTCACCGCCCGGGAGCGGCTCGATCTGCTGCTCGACGAAGGCAGCTTCGTCGAGCTGGATCGCTTCGTCGCCCACCGCGCCACCGACTTCGGCCTCGCCGATCAGGTGTACCCCGGCGACGGCGTCGTCACCGGCTACGGCCGGATCGACGGCCGCCCCGTCTACGTCTTCTCCCAGGACTTCACCGTCTTCGGCGGTTCGCTCTCCGAGGCCCATGCGGAGAAGATCTGCAAGGTGATGGACCTGGCCGTGCGGAACGGCGCGCCGGTCATCGGCCTCAACGACTCCGGCGGGGCGCGTATCCAGGAAGGCGTCGTCTCGCTGGGCGGCTACGCCGACATCTTCCTCCGGAACACGCTCGCCTCCGGCGTCGTGCCCCAGCTCAGCGCCATTCTGGGTCCCTGCGCGGGCGGCGCGGTGTACAGCCCGGCGATCACCGACTTCATCTTCATGGTCCGGGGCGTGAGCTACATGTTCGTCACCGGGCCGAACGTCGTGCGCACGGTGACGCACGAGGAGGTGACGTTCGAGCAGCTGGGCGGGGCCGAGGTGCACGGCGGCACCTCGGGCGTCTCCCATTTCACCTGCGACACCGAGCCGGAGTGCCTCGGGGCCATGCGCGAGCTGGTGGGCTTCCTGCCGCTCAACAATCTGGACGAGCCCCCGGTCCGCCCGACGCGGGACCCGGACGACCGGCGGGACGAAGGCCTGCTCGATCTGGTGCCGGACAGCTCCTCCAAACCGTACGACATGCACGGGGTCATCCGGCGGGTGATGGACGACGGCGGATTCCTCGAGGTGCACCGGGGCCACGCCGACAACATCGTGGTCGGCTTCGGGCGTCTGGGCGGGCGGCCGGTGGGCATCGTGGCGAACCAGCCGGCCGTGCTCGCTGGCGTGCTCGACATCGCGGCCTCGGCCAAGGCGGCGCGGTTCATCCGCTTCTGCGACTGCTTCAATCTGCCGCTGGTGACGTTCGTGGACGTGCCGGGCTTCCTGCCGGGCGTGGGCCAGGAGCACGGCGGCATCATCAAGCACGGCGCCAAGCTGTTGTACGCCTACTGCGAGGCCACGGTCCCCAAGCTCACCGTGATCACGCGGAAGGCGTACGGCGGGGCGTACGACGTCATGAGCTCGAAGCACATCCGGGGTGACGTCAACCTCGCGTGGCCCACGGCGGAGATCGCCGTGATGGGCGCCAAGGGGGCGGTCGAAATCCTCTACAAGGACGAGATCGCCCGCGCGGCGGACCCCGCGGCCGCGCTCCAGCGCTTCACCGACGAGTACACCGCCAAGCTCGCCAACCCCTATGCCGCCGCGAGCCGCGGATACGTGGACGACGTGATCGACCCGCGCGACACCCGTCCGCGGCTGATCGACGCGCTCCGCATGCTGGCGACCAAGCGGGACCGGAATCCGCCCAAGAAGCACGGCAACATCCCCCTGTGAAGTCGGTGCTGATCGCCAATCGCGGCGAAATCGCACTCCGCATCGTCCGCGCCTGCCACGAGGAAGGACTCGAAGCCGTCGCCGTGTACTCCGCCGCCGACCGCGCGGCGCCGTACGTCCGTGCCGCCGACCGCGCCGTGCCGATCGGGCCCGCGCCCGCTTCCGAGAGCTACCTCGTCATCGACAAGCTGCTCGACGCCGCCGTCGGGGCGGCTGCCGATGCCGTGCACCCCGGCTACGGGTTCCTGGCGGAGCGGGCGGCGTTCGCCGAGGCGGTGGAGCGTGCGGGGCTCGTGTGGGTCGGCCCGCCGGCGCGCGCCATCCGCGCGATGGGCGACAAGACCGAGGCCCGACGTAGGATGGAAGCCGCGGGCGTGCCCATCGTGCCGGGCGCGAGCGCGCCCGTCACCGACCCGGAGAGCGCGGTCGCGCTGGCGCGCCGGCTCGGCTTCCCTGTGATGGTGAAGGCGGCGGCGGGCGGGGGCGGGAAGGGGATGCGGGTGGTGCGGGCCGAGGCGGACCTTGCCGGCGCGCTCGCCACCGCGGCCTCCGAGGCGGGCAAGGCCTTCGGCGATCCCGCCGTGTATCTGGAGAAGTACATCGTGGCGCCTCGCCACGTGGAGATCCAGGTTCTCGCCGACCAGGAGCGCACCGTCCACCTGGGCGAGCGGGAATGCTCGGTCCAGCGCCGGCACCAGAAGCTGGTGGAAGAGGCGCCGTCCGTGGCGGTGGCTCCCGCGCTCCGGGGCGCTATGGGCGCCGCCGCCGTGGCGGCAGCGGAGGCGGTCGGCTACCGCGGCGTGGGCACCTGCGAGTTCCTCCTCGGCGCCGGCGGGGCGTTCTACTTCCTCGAGATGAACACCCGGATCCAGGTGGAGCATCCTGTGACCGAGCTGGTGTACGGCGTCGATCTCGTGCGGGAACAGCTCCGGATCGCGGGCGGGCTCCCGATGCGGCTGTCCGGCGGGCTCGAGCCCGCTGGCTGGGCGATCGAGTGCCGGATCACGAGCGAGGATCCGGCCAACGGGTTTCTCCCGTCCACCGGTCGCGTGGAGTACCTGCGGGTGCCGGCCGGCCCCGGCGTGCGCTGGGACGCCGGGGTCGACATCGGCGACGAAGTCACCCTGTACTACGACTCCCTCCTGGCCAAGCTCATCGTGTGGGCACCGGACCGGGCCCGCGCGCTGGACCGTATGGTCCGCGCCCTCGACGAGCTGGTCCTCGTCGGCGTCGCCACCAATCAGGGGTTTCATCGCCGGCTCTTCCGCGATGCCGCGTTTCGCGCCGGCGAGATCGACATCCAGTTCCTCGACCGGCGCACCGATCTGCTCGAGCCCGCGCTGGATCCGGTGCTGGAGCGCGACCTCGCCATCGCCGCGGCCCTGGCCGAGGACGAAGCCCGCCAGGCGCGGCGGCCGGTCGTCGCTGATGGGACCTCGCCGTCCGACGCCGCCTGGGCCCGGCAGGCCCGGCTCGACGGGCTGCGATGACGGCGCCCGCGGTACGGATCCAGCGGCTCGCGGCCGGCGGTGACGGCGTCGGCCGCCTGGCGGACGGCCGGGTGGTGTTCGTGCCGCGGACCGCGGCGGACGAGCTGGTGGAGCTGCGCGACGTGCGTCCCGCCCGCCGGTTCGCCCGGGCGCGCGCCGCGCGGATCGTGGAGCCGAGCCCGGACCGGGTCGAGCCCCGGTGCGGCCACTACACCGCCGACGATTGCGGCGGCTGCCAGCTGCAGCATCTCGCCATGCCGGCGCAGCGGGCGGCGCGCCGAGCTTTCGTGGGCGATGCGCTGCGCCGCCTCGCCCGGCTCGACGTCGCCGACCCGGAGCTGGAGCCGGCGGCGCTGGATTTCGAGTATCGCACGAAGCTCACGCTCGCGGTGGGGCCCGGGGCGCGCCGGATCGGACTCCACCCGCTCGACCGGCCCGATACGGTCTTCGAGCTCGAACGCTGCCATCTCGCCGCCGGGCCGCTGATGGATCTGTGGACGATCCTGCGGGAACGCAGGGCCCTCCTCCCGGCCGGCCTGGACCGCCTGGTGCTCCGGCTCGACCGGAGCGGCGCGCGGCACCTGATCGCCAAGGTGCGGGGGACCGTGGTCTGGACCCGGGCGGCGGAGTTGGGGCGCGAGCTCGCGCGCTCGGGTGTCCCCTCGGTTCTCTGGTGGCATCCCGAGGGGGGCGTCGCTCGCGTCGTGGCGGGCCGGAGCGAAGGCGCGCCGGCGCCGGCGTTCGAGCAGGTGCATCCGGCCATGGGGGATCGGGTCCGGGCCTTTGCCCTGGAGCGGCTCGGTCCCGTGGCGGGCGCCCGGGTCTGGGATCTCTACGCCGGCATCGGGGAGACGACCGCGGCGCTCGCCGCCGCCGGGGCCCGGGTCGAGAGCGTCGAGCGGGATCCGCGGGCCGTGGCGCATGCGGACGCCGGCGGTCCCGCGGCCCGGCGCCATGCAGGCGCGGCCGAGGCGATCGTGGATCGGCTGGATGCGCCCGACCTGGTCGTGACCAATCCTCCACGGACGGGAATGGATGCGGCCGTGACCGCGGCCATCGCGGCGCGGCGGCCCCGCCGGGTCCTCTATATCTCCTGTGACCCCGCCACCCTGGCGCGCGACCTCGTCCGGCTGGGGCCGGGATTCCGCCTGACGGAGGCCCGCGCGTTCGACCTTTTTCCGCAGACGGCGCATGTGGAAACCGTCGCCGTCCTCGACCAGGCATGAAGTACTTCGTGAGCGTCGGCGGAAGGCAGGTGGCGGTCGAGGTGGACGGCGATCGGGTCACCGTGAACGGGGAGACTCTGCTGGCCGCGCTTCGGGTCCTTCCGGGTACTCCTCTCCGGCTCCTCACCGTGGACAGGCGTCCTCGCGTTCTCGCGGTCGAGCGCCTCGGGAAGGGCATCTGGGGACTCGGCTCGCTGGGCGAGCGCCGCGAGGTGGAGGTGGTGGACGAGCGAACCCGACACATCCGCTCGCTGGCCGCGGGTCCGGACCGGCCGGCGGCGGGCGGCCAGCTCATAGCGCCGATGCCGGGGCTCGTGGTGCGGCTGGAGGTCGAGCCGGGGCAGACGGTTGCGCCCGGCGGCGGGGTGCTCGTCCTGGAGGCCATGAAGATGGAAAACGAGCTCCGATCGCCGGCCGGGGGTCGGGTCCGGGCGGTCCTGGTGCGGCCGGGCCAGGCGGTGGAGAAGGGGCAGGTGCTGGTGGAGTTCGAGCCGAGCTCGTAGCCCTGGCTCCCACGCGTTAGCTAAGAGCTAATGGCTCCTGCTCTTGACCCGACCCCGGAACGCCGTCTATCTTGTAAGTCTGTCTCATTTTGACCCGTGCCAACGGAACCCGGAAACTGCGCGACCCATGAAGACTTTCACCGCCACGCCCGCCGACCTCCAGCACGACTGGCATATCGTGGACGCGGCCGATGTACCGCTCGGACGGCTCGCGACCGCCGTGGCCCAGCTGATCCGCGGCAAGCACAAGCCGACCTTCACGCCCCACATGGACGGCGGTGACTTCGTCATCGTGGTGAACGCGGCCAAGGTCCGGCTCACGGGCCGCAAGACGGACCAGAAGCGCTACTTCCGGCATACCGGCTACATGGGCCACGAGCGCTTCACCGCCGCGCGGGACGTGCTCGCCAAGCACCCGGAGCGCGTGATCGAAAAGGCGGTCTTCGGCATGCTTCCGAAGAACTCGCTCGCCAAGCAGAAGCTTCGGGGCAAGCTCAAGGTGTACGGGGGCGCCGAGCACCCGCACGCTGCGCAGCAGCCCAAGCCCTACACTCTCGGCCCGGCCAAGGTGACTGCATGACGGCAACTCCGGCGTTTCGGTGGCAGGCGGTGGGTCGGCGCAAGACCAGCGTCGCCCGCGTGTACCTCACGCCCGGCACCGGGAAGTGGGACATCAACGGCCGCACGCTCGGCGACTATTTCCCGCGGCCCTCGCTGGTGCAGCACATCCAGCAGCCGTTCACCGCGACCGATACCCTCGGTGCCTTCGACGTCCGGGCGCACGTGAGCGGGGGCGGGCAGGCGGGACAGGCCGGGGCGATGCGGCTGGGCGTGGCCCGGGCGCTCGTCTCGGCGGACACGCAGCACCGCACCAAGCTCCGCGGCGCGGGGCTCCTGACGCGGGATCCGCGCGCGGTCGAGCGCAAGAAGCCGGGTCGGCCCGGCGCCCGGAAGCGCTTCCAGTTCTCGAAGCGGTAGGCCGGGCATCACTCACGCCGCTGGATCCGGACCCGGGGTGCCCTTCGGGGTCGGGCCGGAAATGAAGGCGGCGGACGCACAACCCTAGACGAGGAAGGATTCGTACGCCCGCATGGCACAGCCGCAACTGCAGGACCTGCTCGAGGCCGGCGTTCACTTCGGCCACCAGACCCGCCGGTGGAATCCGAAGATGCGCCGGTTCATCTTCGCTGAGCGCTCCGGGATCTACATCATCGACCTGCAGAAGACCCTGCGGCAGATTCACGCCGCCCAGGAGCTGCTGCGGAGCGTCGTGCTCAAGGGCGAAGGCGTGCTCTTCGTCTGCACCAAGAAGCAGCTCAAGGCCATCGTGCAGGCCGAGGCGGCCTCCTGCGGCGGGTTCTACGTGACCGAGCGCTGGCTCGGCGGGACGCTCACGAACTTCCAGACCCTCAAGCGGCAGATCCGCCGGCTCCGGGAGCTGGAGCAGGGCGCGGTGGACGGCGACTTCGAGAACTACACCAAGAAGGAAAAGCTGCTCTTCGAGCGGGAGCGGGTGAAGCTGAGCCGGAACCTCGAGGGCATCAAGCTGATGGGCCGGCTGCCCGGCGCGCTCTTCGTGGTGGACGCCAAGAAGGAGAAGATCGCCATCGCCGAGGCCAACAAGCTCGGCGTGCCGGTCGTCGCCATCGTGGACACCAACGCCGATCCGGACGTGATCACCGTGCCGATTCCGGGCAACGACGACGCGATCCGCTCGGTCTCGCTCATCACCGCGGCCCTGGCCGACGTGATCAAGGAGGCCCGGGCCCAGATGCCGATGCGCGAGGCGTCCGAGGACCTCGAGGCGGAGACGTACAGCACGGACGCGGGCACGGAGGGCGACACCGACGCGGATCGCCGCCGCCGCCGGCCCCGGCGGAAGCGCCGGCCCAAGCCCGAGGTGATCGCCGCCCGGCTCAAGACCGACGCGGGCGCGGTCGTGGAGGCGGCGGCCCCCGGCGCGGCGGGCGACGCGGGCGCATAGGCTCCGGCGGCCTGGACTGGAAGCGCGTTTCCGCCGCTCCTGGCCCCTGCCGGCCGTGAGCGGCGGTTTTACCATTCACCGGTGAACGAACAGCAGCCATGACGAGTGTGACGATTTCTCCGAAACAGGTGAGCGAGCTCCGCGCCCGGACCAGCGCGGGCATGATGGACTGCAAGAAGGCCCTCGAGGAGGCGGGCGGCGACATGGACAAAGCCGCCGAGATCCTCCGGAAGAAGGGCATCGCCAAGGCCGAGAAGCGCGCTGGGCGCGTCGCCGCTCAGGGTGTGGTCGTGAGCTACATCCACCACAACGGCCAGGTGGGCGTGCTCCTCGAGCTCAACAGCGAGACCGACTTCGTCGCGCGCAACGAGGCGTTCCGGGAGCTCGCGCGCGACCTCGCCCTGCACGTGGCCTCGGCCGACCCGATCGGGGTGACGCCCGAGGACATCCCCGCCGAGCTGCTCGAGCGGGAGCGGCGCATCGCCGAGGAGCAGGTGGCCGCCGAAGGGAAGCCGGAGAACGTCCGGGCCAAGATCGTCGAGGGCAAGCTCAAGAAGTTCGTCGCCGAGCGCACGCTGACCGAGCAGCCCTACGTGAGGGACGACAGCAAGACCGTCGGGCAGCTGATCAAGGAGGTCTCGGGCAAGCTGGGGGAAGCGGTCCACGTTCGCCGGTTCGCCCGGTTCAAGGTCGGGGAAGCCTGATGGCGCTCGCCTACTCCCGCGCCTTGCTCAAGCTCTCGGGCGAGGCGCTGGCCGGCGAGAAGGGCGTGGGCCTCGATTTCCGGGTCGTCGAGGCCTTCGCCGAGGAGATCAAGGCGGTCCACGGACTCGGTGCCAAGCTCTGCCTGGTCGTGGGCGGCGGCAACATCGTGCGCGGGGCCACGGCGAGCCGCGAGGGCCTCGACCGGGTCTCCGCCGATTACATGGGGATGCTCGCCACGGTCATCAACGCCCTCGCGCTCCAGGACGTGCTGGAGAAGGTCGGCGTGGACACCCGGGTCATGACCGCCATCCGCATGGAGTCGGTGGCCGAGCCGTACATCCGGCGGCGCGCCATCCGCCACCTTGAGAAGGGCCGGCTGGTTATCTTCGCCGCGGGGACCGGCAACCCGTTCTTCTCGACCGACACGGCCGGCGTCCTGCGCGCGCTCGAGGTGGAGGCGGAGGTCATCCTCAAGGCCACCAACGTGGACGGGATCTACACGGCGGACCCGCGCAAGGACCCGGCGGCGACGTTCATCCCCGAGCTGACCTACCAGGAAGCGATCGTCAAGAACTACGCCGTCATGGACGCGAACGCGTTCGGTCTCTGCAAGGCCAACCAGCTGCCCATCGTCGTCTTCAACATCAACCAGCCCGGCGCGATCTCCCGGCTCCTCCGGGGCGAGCGCGTGGGGACCCTCGTCCGATGACCACGATTCCC
>DASWAI010000195.1:0-1553 GCA_036391215.1 Gemmatimonadales bacterium | reverse complement strand
AAATACGTGACGTGGGGATACTTCTCGGTCTCCGCCGTGCGGAACTGCGTCATCCCGGCCTCCGCGAGCACCTGCGCGAGGATGCGCGCGAGGGTGAACGGCGGGAAGGCCTGCGGCAGGGGAAACGTCTGGTCGTACTGGGTCATGGTGACGCCCCGGAGCGCCGGCCGGTCTCTCACGTCGAAGCCGTGGAAGGCGTCCACGCACATCGCCGCGACGATCTGGCGCATCCGGTCGCTGCGGTAATTGAAGAAGAACACCCCGTCGCCGTCCCGCACGTGCGCCACCGGCACGCCGTCACGAAAGTGCACCACCGGCTTCAGGAATTCGTCCGTCTCGCCCCGCTGATAGGCGGCCTGCACGGCCTGGACGGGGTGGGTGATCGCGCCTCCCACGCCGTGGACGATCGCATCGTACGCGATCTTGGTGCGCTCCCACCGGCGGTCGCGGTCCATGCCGTAGTAGCGGCCGCAGAGCGTCGCGATGTCCACCCGGGGTCCCGCGATGCGCCGCATGTCCTGGAGCAGCGTGCGGACGACCTCCGCGCCCAGCGTCGGCGGCGCGTCACGGCCGTCGAGGAATCCGTGGATGGCGATGGCCGGCACCTTGAGCCGTACCCCGAGCTCGATGCAGGCGAGCAGGTGCCGGTCGAGCGCGTGCACGCCGCCGGGACCCAGGAGGCCGACGAGGTGCAGCGTGCCGCCGGTCTGCCGGAGGTACGCGCCCAACTCGGCCAAAGGCCCGAGCTGGTAGAACCCGCCGGTGCGGATGCTCTCGGAGATGCGCACGAGATCCTGCGGAACCACGCGACCGGCGCCGAGGTTCAGATGGCCGACCTCGCTGTTGCCCATCTGCCCCTCGGGGAGCCCGACCCGGAGCCCGCTGGCGGCGAGCAGCGTGCGCGGCATCGATGACCAGAGGCCATGCCAGACGGGCGTGGCGGCCAGCTCGATCGCGTTGCCCTCGCGCCCTTCCCGGTAGCCCCAGCCGTCCAGGACGACGAGCACGACCGGGCGGCGCCCGCTTCGGTTTGACATGGCTCTCCGCGGACTCTACTATGCGCGACGGTGACTCAAGCGCCCCAATCTAGTCCCACCCTCCGCCGGCTACCAGCCTGCGCAGCGGCACTTGCGTTGCTTGCCGCACCGTCGTTGAGCGCGCAGGCCCGCAGCACGATCACGGCCGCCACCGAGCTTCACCGGGGCATCGGCGGGATGGTGCTCGCCACGCTGCCCGACGGGGCCGCGATCAGCACCGGCAAGGTGCAGGGTGCGTGGATGGAGGCGACCCTGGGCGGGTGGATCGTCGGCAGCTCCGTCGGCCCGACCGCGCGCGACGGCTTCGACCTCATCGTGACGGCTGCCGGCGGGGAGAACCTGCGCGACGCGCCCAACGGCGCCGTGCTGGCCCGGTTCCGGAAGGGCACGCTGCTTCGCAAGGTCGCCGCACGGGGCGGGTGGGTGCGGGTCAAGCGGACGGGATGGGTGGTGCGCCGCCTCGTGGCCGCGCCGATCGAGACGGCCGCGCTCACCCCGCGCCAGAACCCCGCGCCC
>DASWAI010000194.1:0-10434 GCA_036391215.1 Gemmatimonadales bacterium | reverse complement strand
GCACTGAGGCACAGAGAACAGCCACAGAGACAACAACTACAGGTGTTATTCCTCTGTGGTTGCCCTCCGTGTCTCTGTGCCTCTGTGGTTCGCAGTTCTCCGTGCCTCTGCGGTTCTCGGCTACGGTTGCTTGCCGGCGGCGCCGTCGCTCGTCGCGATCCAGCGCACGAGGAGCGTCACCCCCACCGCCAGCGGGACGTGGATCCATCCGCTCGGCGGGAGCGCCGCGAGCAGGACCGCCCACAGGACCAGCGAGGCCACTGCGAGCACCAGTGTCACGTTCATCGTGGCTCCTCGAAAAACCGTTGACGGCCCCGGTGCGGGTTCCTATCTTGGTTGCGGTACGGCAGCGGGGACACCGTTATTGAGCCAACAGGTCCAGTGATGGGCCCACATGCTGTGGCTGATGTCACGCCCCCCGGGGGAAGACAGACGTCATGGTGAGGGTGCCAAGCTTTCTCATTGGGCTTCAATCAACACCCTCCGTTGCCGTTTCCTTGAGTCTGCAATCGCCGGCCCACTCGGGCCGGCGATTGCGCGTCCGGCCGCCGACAAGACTAAGGCCCCTCCCGCGCCGCGACCAGGGCGCCCCCGGCTTGACGCGGCCCCGACCCGGGGGCTTCTTCCCTGAAGCCCGTCCCGAGGCCTTCGATGCCGCGATGCAGCGTGACGCGGCGCGTGCACTTCAATGCCGCGCACCGTCTCTATAATGCGAAATACCCGGATGAGTGGAACCGGGCAACCTTCGGCAAGTGCGCCAACCCGAACTTCCACGGCCACAATTACGAACTCGACGTCACGGTCGAAGGCGAGATCGACTCGGAGACCGGCTACGTGCTGGACCTGACGCTGCTCCAGAAGCTGGTCGAAGAGCGCGTCATCCGCCACCTGGACCATCGGAACCTGAACGTCGACGTCCCCTGGTTCACCGACCTGATTCCTACCGCGGAGAACATCGCCGTCGTGGCGTGGCGGCAGCTCTGCCCGGCCATTCCCGCCGGCCTCCACCTTCGCCTCCGGCTCTGGGAGACCCCCCGCAACTATGTCGAGTACGAAGGCGGCTGAGGCCGCGACCCGACCCGCCGCCGGCGCCGCCGGCGAGCCCTTCGCCGATCTCGTGCGCCGCATCCTCGCCTCGCTGGGCGAGGATCCCGCCCGGGAAGGGCTGGTGAAGACCCCGGAGCGGGTGGAGAGCGCGCTCCGCTGGCTCACGCAGGGCTACCGGCAATCGGTGCTCGACGCCGTGGGCGACGCCGTGTTCGAGGAAGCGCACCAGAGCATGATCATGGTGCGCGACATCGAGCTCTACTCGCTGTGCGAGCACCACCTGCTCCCGTTCTTCGGGCGCGCCCACGTCGCCTACATCCCGAACGGCAGGATCATGGGGCTCTCCAAGGTGGCGCGGATCGTGGACGTGTTCGCCCGCCGGCTCCAGGTGCAGGAGCGCATGACCGACCAGATCGCCGACGCCGTGATGGACGTGATCCGGCCCCACGGGGTCGGCGTGGTGATCGAGGCGGCCCACTTCTGCATGATGATGCGCGGGGTGGAGAAGCAGAACTCGCGCACGGTCACGAGCGCGCTCCGCGGCATCTTCCGCGACGACTACAAGACCCGGGACGAGTTCCTCCGGCTGGCGCACAACCACCCGAGCGCATGACCCCGCTGGCGGGCCGCATCGCGCTGGTCACCGGGGCGTCGCGCGGGATCGGCGCGGCCGCGGCCTCCCAGCTGCGCGCCGCGGGGGCCCTGGTGGTCCGCGTGGCGCGGAGCCTCGCGCCAGGCGTCCACGACGGCATGCACGACCTGCCCTGCGACCTGAGCGACGGGGCCGCGGTGGCGCGGCTCGCCGAGGACGTCCTCCGCCGGGTCGGCACGCCCGACATCGTGGTCAGCAACGCCGGCATCTTCACCCGGATTCCCTTCGAGCAGGCGACCCTGGCCGACCTCGAGCGGCACCTGGCCGTGAACCTCGTGGGCGCGTTCGCCCTGGCCCGCGGGTTCCTGCCGGCGATGCGGGCCCGCGGAACCGGCCTGCTGATCACGATCGGCAGCATCACGGATCACGTGGCCTTTCCGGAGAACACCGTTTACTCCACCACCAAGTTCGGCCTGCGCGGCCTGCACGAGGCGCTGGCGGCGGAGTACCGCGGCACCGGCGTCCGCTGTACCCTGATTTCGCCGGGGGCCACGGATACCTCCATCTGGGACCCGGTGGATCCGGACAACCGCCCGGGCTACGTGCCTCGGCGCGCCATGCTGCGCCCGGAGGACATCGCCGACGCGATCCTGTTCGTCGCCACCCGCGCGCCCCGCGTGCACGTGGACTGGCTCCGGATCAACCCGGCGCTGTGAGGCGACTCCGGAGCTACCGGATGTGCTCGCGCCCCGGGGCGCCGGTGCGGGGGGGGCGGCTCACGGCGGCACTGTGGGCGGCGCTGCTCGCGGCGCTGGTGGTGCCTGTGCTCGCGACCGTGCCGGCGCCGGTCGCGGCGCAGGAAGCGCGCCCGGCACCGGTGCCCGCGCTCCCGCCGCTGCCCGACTCGGCCGGCTGGGGCGTCCATGTGCTGACCGCGGCGCGCGATCCCGGCGGCTCGATCTGGCTCGGGACCTACGGCCACGGCCTGCTCCGCCTGGCCCCCGGGGCCCGGGAATGGAAGGTTCTCCGTCACGACAGCTCCGCCAGCTCGATCTCATGGGACTACGTGCAGGCGGTCGCCTTCGGCCCCCGCGGCGAGATCTGGTACGGCACGGCCGGCAACGGCTGGGGGCTCTCCCTCGACGGCGGGCGGACCTGGCGCAACTGGACCCGCGCCGAGCTCGGGCCCGAGTGGCAGTACGTCGCGCCGGACGGCATCGCCGTGCGGGGGGACACGACGGCGGTCGCGACCGCCGACGGCCTCCAGCTCACCACCGACGACGGCGCGCACTGGACCGCCGTGGTGGATTCGGCGGGCGCCGAGTCGCTCGGGCCGGCGGACACGGCGCTCAAGCTGCTCGCCAGCGAGTACATCCGCCGCGTGGCCGCCGATCGCCGCGGCTGGCTCGTGGCGACGCTCCGGGGCAACCAGCGCCTCCGCTACACCGGCGCGAAGTGGGAAGTGGAGGCGGTGGCGGCGGCGCCGTTCACGTCGGCCGACGCGATTCTCATCGGGCGCCAGCAGTTCCGGGGCACGCCCTGCGGCCTCCGGCCCGCCGTGGACACGCTGCCCTGCTTCCGTCGCGCCAGCCGTGTGGGCGAGACGCCGCGGGCGCCGCTCACGGTCTGGTTCCGCCGTCCGATCGATCCTGCCGACAACCCCGCCATCGACCAGACCTACCGCTACGGGTCCACGATGGGCGGCAACTTCCAGCCGCACCAGGGCGTCGAGTTCAACAACCCGGACGGGACCGCGGTGCTGGCGGTCGGCGCGGGCGTCGTGACCTACGCCGGCCGGGCGGAGCAGGGCTCGCTCACGGTGGCGATCCGGCACGACTCGACGCTCGTCGTGGACGGACGGAAGCGGGCGGTGTGGTCGGTGTACTATCACAACAGCAAGCTCGAGGTGAAGGCGGGCCAGCGGGTCGCCGCCGGCCAGCGGATCGCGCGGGTGGGGAACACGGGCCGGGCCACGAACGAGCATCTCCATCTGGAGGTGCAGGTGGCGCCGCCCGATTCCGCGGCCGCGATCGTGGACTCGGTCGAGCGCTTCCCGCCCTACACCACGAACCCCGAGCTCTGGATCGAGCCGCTGCCCGGGACCGGCATCCTCGCCGGGCGGGTGGTCGACGGCGCCGGGCACGGCGTGCCGGGTGCCCGGATCTACGGCCTGGAAAAGCCCGAGCCGCGGGAGACGCCGTTCTCCTACATCGAGACCTACGGCGAGCACGCCCATCCGCACCCGCTGTATGGCGAGCAGTTCGCCGTGAGCGATGTGCCGCCGGGCACGTATGTGCTGGGGACGGAGATCGACGGGATCAAGGTGTTCCGGCGGGTCGTGGTGCAGCCGGGGCTCCTGACGTGGGTCGTCTTCAAGCCCTGACCCGCGCCGTGTTCATCGAGCTCACCGACCATCTCCGCTGCCCGGCCGACCATACCGAGCAGTACCTCGTCCTGCTGCCCGACCGCATCGTCGAACGCTCGGTCATCGCCGGCCGCCTGGGCTGCCCGGTCTGCGGGCGCACCTGGGCCGTGGCGGAGGGCGTGGCGGAGCTGGGGGGACCGCCGCCGGCGCCGCCCTCCGGCACGGCGCTCGAGCCGGCCGCCATGCACGTGCTCCTCGGGCTCTCGGGCCCGGGCGGCTACGCGGCGCTGGTTGGAAGTGCCGCCGAGGCATGGCGGGGATTGGCCGCGGAGCTCAAGGGCGTCAGTCTGGTGGCGGTGAACCCGCCGGCCGGGGTCGCCGACGCGGCGCCGCTGCTGAGCGTGGTCCGCGCGCCGCTCATCCCGCTCAAGGCCCGGAGCCTCCGCGGCGTGGTGCTGGGCGCGGAGGTGTCGGACGACCCGCACTGGGTGCGCGAGGCGGCCCGCGTGACGCTGCCGGGCCTCAGGGTGGTGGGGCGGGGCCCCGAGCCGGAGCTGCCGGAGCTCGAGCTGCTGGCGAGCGCGGAGGGCCACTGGGTGGCGGCGCGGCGCTGACCGGGCCGGGCGCTCGGGTCACTCCTGGTACAGATCCTCGATCTGGGCGGCGTAGTTCCGCTCGACGACCCGGCGCTTGACCTTGAGCGTCGGCGTCAGCTCGCCGCTGTCCACGCTGAAATCCGTCGGTACGAGCAGCAGCTTCTTCGGGGTCTCGAACTGCGCCAGGTCGCGGAGCGTCTTGCGGACCTCGCGGTCCATCTTGGACGCGACCTCGGGAAGCTTGAGCAGGCTCCGGTCGTCCCCCGTGATGAGCCCCTTGTGCGCCGCCCACGCCTTGAGCGAATCCAGGTTGGGCACCACGATCATGATCGGGAACCGGCGCCGGTCGCCCAGCATCACGCAGTTGGACACGAAGCGGCTGGTCTTGACCATGTTCTCGATCGGCTGCGGCGCCACGTTCTTCCCGCCGGCGGTGACGATGATGTCCTTCTTCCGGTCGGTGATCCGGAGGAACCCCTCCGCATCCAGGATCCCCACGTCGCCGGTATGGAACCAGCCGTCCGGGTCGATCACCTCGCGGGTGGCGTCGGGCTGGTTGTAGTACCCCAGCATCACGTGCGGGCCGCGGGTGAGGATCTCGCCGTCCGGGGCGATCCGCACCTCCACGCCCGGGATCGGCCGGCCCACGGTGCCGAGCTTGATGTGCTCGAACGTGTTCACGGCGATCACCGGCGAGGTCTCGGTCAGGCCGTAGCCCTCGAGGATCGGCAGGCCGGCGGCGTGGAAGAAGCGCGCGATGTCCGGATTGAGCGGCGCCCCGCCCGACACGAAGAACCGGACCCGTCCCCCGGTGCGCTGCTTGAGCTTCTCGAATACCAGGCGGTCGGCCAGGCTCTTCTTCAGGGCGATCGCGGACGGCGCCCGCCGTCCCGCCAGCGAGTACTCGAGCCAGGCCTCCGCGCTGTGCTTGGCCCAGAAGAACAGGCGCTTCTTCACGGGCGAGCCGGCCGTCGCCGAGTCGAGCACCCGGGCGTAGATCTTCTCGTACAGCCGCGGCACGGCCGCCATCAGCGTCGGGCGGATCTCGGTCATCTCCGCCGCGACCGTGTCCGGGCTGGTGGCGTAGCTGATGGTCACGCCCCGATGGAGCATGGTGTAGTGCCCGACCATCCGCTCGAAGATGTGCGAGAGCGGGAGGAACGAGAGGCACTCGTCGGCCTCGGTGATCTCGAGGAGCGTCACGCAGGCGACGACGTTGGACGTGATGTTGCCGTGCGTGAGCATCGCGCCCTTCGGGTCGCCCGTGGTTCCCGAGGTGTAGATGATCGTGGCGAGGTCCTGGGGCCCGACCGCGAGCGCCTCGGCCCGCCAGTCGCCGAAACGGCTCTGCGCCTGCCGTCCCCGGATGGCCACGTCCACGAACGGCAGGGTGCCCTCGACCGCGGCGAGGTCGTCGAACACGATGACGTGGCGCAGGGCGGGCAGGTTGCCGCGGACCTCCTGGACCTTGGCGAGCTGCTGTTTGTTGGAGACGAAGACCGCGGCCGCGCCGGAGTCGCGGAGGATGTACTCGACCTGCTTGGCGGGAAGGCTGGGATAGACGGGGACGTCGGCGGCGCGGAGGGCGAGACAGGCGTAGTCGGCCATCGCCCACTCGGGGCGGTTCTCCGAGAGGATCGCGACCCGGTCGCCGGCGCCCACGCCGAGGTCGCGGAGCCCGAGGCTCACGTCGTGCACCCGGGCGAGCACGCCCGACCCGCTGATGTCTTCCCACCGGCCCGCGTTCTTCCGGCGCAGCACCGCGGGCTTGGCCGCGAGCCGGTCCATGGCGCCGAAGAAGAGCTCGTTGAGGGTCCGCGGGTCCGCCATGGCGCCTACTGGAAGTGGATGATGAATCGTTGCCCCGAGCCGGGCACGGTGGTCCCGGTGGCCGTCGCGGCGGCGACCGACACGATGGCGCTGTCGGGAGACGGCTGGCCCGCCACGCGGCTCACGGTGACCGCGGTGGCCGGCATGCCGTCCGCGCCGGTGGTCGCCGCGAGGCTCAGCACGCCGCCCGGCAGCTCTACGGTGCGCTGCGCCGGGTCCGTGAAGACCGGGGCGGTGATCGCGTAGGTGATGACGTCGCCCGCCAGCGGCTCGGGCGGCGCGAAGCTCCGGAGCGATGCCAGGAGCGGCGCTGACGACGAAACGCCGGCCCCGACCGTCAGCACCGAGTCTCCGGTGAGCACCAGGGTGTCCGGGCGTGGATTCACGGCGAACGTCACGAAGTCCGAGACGAGGGTCCCGACCTGCGCCTGCACCCGCGCGGACTGGCCGCCGGTGCGGCCGGTGAGCCGGCCGTCGGTGGTCAGGAGCACCGTCGTATCCGGCGTGAGCCAGGTGATGGCGGCGCCCACGCTGTCGCCCTGCCGGTCGAGCGCCCGGGCGGCAAGCTGGATGGTCTGGCCCACTTCGACCGCCGCGGGGCGGGGGATCCGGATCTCGAGCCCCGAGACCCCGCCTGCCTCCGTCAGGTTACTGCAGCCCAGCACCCCGGCGAGCGTTGCGACGAGGGGCTGCCATCTCACAGCGGCTCCGGCTCCGGTGCCGCCGCGCCGTCGATCGAGCGCAAGGCGGATTCCGCATGGCGGACCCAGCGATCCGCGTCCGGCCCCCTGGGGGGACGCGCGAGGAAGGCGCGGAGATGCTCTGCCGCCTGCCGGGTCTCGCCCCGCTTCAACAGGAGAAAGGCCACGCCGTAGTGCGCGCCGCCCAGCGACGGATCGACCTCGAGCGCCCGCTTGTAGTGGCGGATCGCCTCGTCCGGTTGCCCGGTCTTGGTGAATGCGATCGCCATGTTGAGCAGGATGCGGCTGTCGTTGGGGTTGTCGCGGTAGGCCAAACGATAGGAGGTGAGCGCGGCCTGGTAGTCGCCCTGGCGCTCCAGGGCGAGGCCCTCGTTCAGGTAGTCGAGCCGTTGAGGCTTGAGCCGCTCCTTCGCTTCGTTGCCGAACAACCGTTGCCAAAAGCTCATCGAACCGCCGGAGCTCGCCGATGGAAATCCTTTGTGCGTTGAGAATTACGCAGGTCGGCCAATAATAGTCCCGCGCCGGAGGGGCCGCAACGAGAGTTGCCGCTCCGCAGACCCCGGCGTAGGTTCCCCGGTCCGTTCTCCGCGCCCGGTCCGGGCGCTCGTTCCCGGAGGTGTGCATGCGCCGCACGACGACCCCCGCCCCCCGGGGCGTGCTCGAGGTCGATTGGCCGTTCTTCGGCGAGCTGTGCCGGGCGCTGGCGCTGCGGGTGGCGCGCCAGTACCAGCCCGAGGTCGTGCTCGGCGTCGCCAAGGCCGGGGTCATTCCCGGCGTCGTGGTCGCCTCCATCCTCCAGTGCGATTTCGCGTCGATGGTGGTGACCCGGAAAGAGACGGACGCCGAGCCGGTTCTCGTGGCGGGGCCGCCCGCCAGCATCCGCGGCCGCCGGGTGCTCATCGTGGACGAAACCTGCGATACCGGCAGCACCATCAAGCTCGCGCTGAGCGAGGTGCGGGCGCTCCGCCCGCTCGAGGTCCGCACCGCGGTGTCGTTCAAGACCGGCGAGTATTCGCCCGACTACTTCGCCTTCGCGACCGAGAAGCTCATCATCCTGCCCTGGGACCGCGAGATCATCCAGGGCGGGGAGCTGGTCATGCGGCCCGACTACGCGGCCTGGCTGGGCGGCTAGCCCAGCGCCGCCGCCATCTCCGCGGCCGTGGCCCACCGCTCGGCCCGGCTCTTCGTGAGCGCGCGGGCCACCGCCGCGGCGAGCGGCGCGGGCGTATCCTCCCGGAAGGTCCGCACGTCGGGCGCCAGCTCGTTCAAGTGCATCTGCAGCACGACCACCTCGTTCGGGTGCCGGAACGGGGGGCGGCCGGCCAGGCTCTCGAACAGCACGCAGCCCACCGAGTAGAGATCGCTCCTCGCGTCGATGTTGGTCTCCGCCTGGACCTGCTCCGGGCTCATGTAGCTCGAGGTGCCGACCGCGATCCCGGAGCGGGTGAGCTGGCTGGTGCCCGCGGCCTCGATGGCGCGGGCGATCCCGAAGTCCAGCAGCACCGCGCCCTCGGGCGAGAGCACGATGTTCTCCGGCTTCACGTCGCGGTGGATGATCCCGACCCGGTGGGCCGCGTCCAAGGCACCGAGCAGGTCGCGGGCCATCCGCACGGCGTCGGCGACGGGGAGCCGGCGCACCCGGTCCAGGTGCCCCCGCAGGGTCGGCCCCTCGATGAACGGCATCACGTAGTACACCAGCCACTCGGCTTCCCCGGAATCGAGCACCCGGGCGACCAGCGGATGGTCGATCTTCGAGGCGAGCCGGATCTCCCGGAGAAAGCGGTCGGCCGTGACGCTCACCTGCAGCTCGGGGTGGAGCACCTTGAGCGCGAGCGAACGGCCCGAGGCGTCCTCGGCCAGGAACACGCGCGCCGCGCCGCCACGTCCGATCTCGCGGTGTACGGTGTAGCGGCCGGCGAGCGCGTTCTGGACCAGCGGCAGCAGGTCGCGTCTGATGGAAAGCTCGGGGGTCGGGGGCCGCAGTAGCTATAAGGGCTTTCCGGCCGCGCTGCAACCATCCGGCCGTCCCCCGGGTCTAAGCGACGTTGCCGGCCGGCCGCGAGGGCCGGATCCGATTCCGCCCGCCCGATCCGGGGAGACATCGATGTCCGTCATTCGCCTTCTGCCGCTCGCGGCGCTGTGGGTCGCCCCGCTGGCCGCCCAGACCGTGAGCCGGCACACCCTCCGGGGCGCCGACGTGGCCCTCTACGATCTCGCGGGGGTGGTGCAGCTCGAGGCCGGGAGCGGGGACGCGGTGACCGTGGACCTCAGCCGCGGCGGGACGGATGCCGCGCGCCTCGAGGTGGCCGAGGGCGACCTCGGCGGGCGGGCCACGCTCCGGGTGATCTCTCCCGCCGACCGCATCTCCTATCCGCAGATGCCGGACGGCTCGACCGAGATCCGGGTGCGGGACGACGGCACGTTCGGCAATGATCATCCCGGCGACGACGATGACGATGACGGCTCCGGTGGCGGCCGCCGGGTCCGCATCTCCTCCCGCCCCGGCGGGCTCGAGGCCTGGGCCGACCTGCGCGTCTCGGTCCCGGCCGGCCGGACCCTGGCCGTGCACCTCGGCGCCGGCCGGCTCACGGCCACCAACGTGGATGGCCGGCTCCGGCTTATGGCGGCAGACGCGCCCGTGGCGGTGAACGGCGCTCGGGGAGAGCTGGTGCTCCAGGTGGGAGCGGGCGCGGTGCGCCTGTCCGGCATCGAGGGGGATCTCAGCGCCGAGACCGGGTCCGGCGGCGTCGAGATCACCCGGGCGCGGGGCTCGAAGCTGGTCGTCGAGACCGGCTCCGGCGACGTGGCGGCGTCCGGGCTGGAGGCGGAGCACCTGAGCGTCGAGACCGGCTCCGGCGACGTCCGCATCAGCGCGGCCCGCGCGCCCCGGGTCGGGCTCGAAACCGGGAGCGGGACGGTGACGGTGGAGCTTCAGGGAAGCGTGGACCGCCTCGACGTCGAGACCGGGTCGGGAGACGTGGCCATCACCGCGCCGGCCGATCTGAGCGCCGACCTGGTGATAGACACGGCGAGCGGCGACATCGATACCGACTTCCCCCTCGCCGTCACCCGGACTGCCCGCGACCATCTGCGGGGCCGGGTGGGCGACGGAAAGGGAAAGATCTCGGTGGAGACGGGCTCGGGCGGTATCCGGCTGCTCAAGGCCAAGTGACCGGAGTGACCGTCAGCGCCTGGCTGCGACCCGGTCGAGCAGCCGGTCGTGAGCCGCCCCGACCTCGGCGTGCAGCTTGAGCAGGAGCTTCTGCGCCCGCCGGGCCCGCTTCTGCCAGGAGACGCTCTTGA
>DASWAI010000193.1:0-5001 GCA_036391215.1 Gemmatimonadales bacterium | reverse complement strand
CGCGTTGGTCACCCAGCCGAGGAACGTGGTCCGCTCCGCGATGCCGCGCTCCCGGGCCAGGCGCTCGAGCTCCGGGCGCTCGAAGCCGTCGCCGGCGAGCACCAGCTCGAGATCGGGGAAGGCGGGCCTGAGCTGCGCCGCGGCCTCGATCAGAAAGCGGATCCCCTTCCGGGGAAAGAGCTGGCGGCAGGCGAAGATCATCCTCGAGCCGTAGGAGACTCCATCGGGGACGGAGCCGTTCGGGGCGGGACTGAAGCGGCGCAGGTCGGCGCCGTTCATGACGATCCGAATGCGCTCGTCGGGTGCGCCCGCGCGAAGCGCGTGCTGGCGGCAGTCCTCGGTGATGGCGGTCAGGGCATCGGCGTGCTCGAGGGTCCAGCGGAGCACCGGGCGCACGTACCACCGGGTCGGGAAATCGTATCCCTGCGACGGATTCACATACACATCCCCGCCGTGCATCGTGATGACCGACGGGATGCCGAGGCGCCGGCCCGCGCGCACCGCCGCGGGCCCGGTAGGGATGGCCCAGTGGGCATGGATCACGTCGGCCTGGATGCGGCGGGCCTCCGCCAGCGTCGCCCGATACTGGTGCCGGAGATACCTCGCCATGGTCGCGAGCCGCGCCAGCTTGCCCAGCGGTCCCACCCGGCTCTGGGCCACCCGCCCATAGGCCAGGTCCGGCGGGATGCTGAGCGGGAAGCGCACGACCTCGACGCCGTCGAACTCTTCCCGCGGGGACAGGTCGGGCCGGCCGGGTGTCACGACGCAGACCGAGTGCCCGCGCCGGACGAGGTGGCGGTTGATATCGTGCACGTAGGTCGCCTGCGTGTCCTGCGCGTGCTCGGGGTACCAGTACGTGGGACACACGATCCGGTAGCGCCGCCCCATCGCGCGGCTCCGTCGCGGCGCGGCGGGCAGTGACGCTTCCGAGGGAACGGGGCTCATGCGGTGAAGTCGGGGCGGCCGGCGGACGTCGTTCGGCGCAATGCCGGCACCTCCTCGGGATGGCTCGGACACGCTGTACCGGGGCTGTCGATCGTGCGTGTAGCTCACTCTGCCACGGCACAAACTGTGCCCTATAGGCAGGGTTTGAAAGCCCCTAAGGGTCGCGCAAACAGCCGGTTACCTGCGGTCTTCCGGACGACCGCCCCTATAATCAACCCGCTTGGGGCTCACGGGCAACGCTGGCGAGCCGGGCTTGTTGCGAGTGCGCAACAGATCAGAACTCGCGGCGCATTCGCAAGTTGCGCCGCGTGTGGTAGCGGACGACCTACCTCGGAGCAATTGCATGAATCATCGGGCCGGCGCCGAAGAGGTTCCCGCGCTCGTCATCGGCAGCGGGATCACGGTGCTGGGGGCGGTTCGCGCCCTCGGCCGCGCCGGCAATCGAGTCTATGCCGCCTGCCCCCCTCGGGACTACGCCCGCCGGTCCCGCTGGTACCGCCCGCTCCCGCTGGCGCCCTGGGACGGCCGGGGCGGCGAGCCGGCGGCCTCCGCGCTCGAGGCGCTGCCGTTCGAGCGGGCCGTGCTCATCCCCTGCAGCGACCAGACCGCGCTCTGGGTCGCCGGCCTCACGCCGGCCGTGCGCCGGCGCTTTCCGAGCAGCACTCCGAGCGGAGAGGTGTTCGACCTCCTGGTGGACAAGGCGCGGTTCGCCGACACGCTGCTCCGGGCGGACGTGCCGCACCCATACACCCGGCGCCTCACGAGCAGCGCCGACCTCGCCGACCTCGAGTCGCGCGCCGGCCAGGTGATCTTTCTCAAGCCGGTGGACTCGCAGTCGTTCTTCCGCCGGTTCGGCGTGAAGGCGTTCCACGTGCGCGACCGCGCGGAAGCCGAGGCGCGCTGGCAGGAGGCGCGCGCCGAGGGGCTCGATCTCGTGCTCCAGGAGTACGTCCCGGGGCCCGCCACGGCGCACGTCTTCATCGACGGCTTTCGCGACCGGACGGGCGTCGTGCGGGCGTGGTTCCCCCGCCGCCGGCTGCGCATGTTCCCGCCGGATTTCGGGAACAGCTCCGCCATGGTGAGCCTGCCGCTGGCGGAAGCCCGACCGGCCATCGACAGCCTCGCGCGGCTGCTGGAGCACCTGGCCTACCGCGGCGTATTCAGCGCCGAGTTCAAGTGGGACGCCCGGGACGGCCGCTTCAAGCTGCTGGAAGTGAACCCGCGCGCTTGGTGGTACGTCGAGTACGCCGCGTGGTGCGGCGTGAACGTCGTGCGGCTCGCGTGGCTCGATGCGCTGGAGCAATCGGTGCCCGACGTGACCAGCTACCGGGTGGGCCGCCGCTGCGTGTATCCGTCGTACGACGGGCCGGCCTGGCGCGCCATGCCGCGCGGCCAGCGCCCGAGCCGGCTCGCGCTGTACCGGTCCTGGATCGGCGCGCGCCAGCCGGTGTTCCAGCTGGCGGACCCGCTGCCGTGGGTGGGCGACTTCCTGTCCCGGGGAACCGGGGCCATCCGAAGGCGAGTGCGCCGATGAGGCCCGGCATCCTGGTCCGCCAGCTGGGCGAGCCGGAGTACGAGGCCTGGGAGGACCTCGTCGCCCAGTCGGCGGAGGGAAGCATCTACGCCGCTCCGGAGTACCTCGCGGCCCTCTGTGAGGCCACTGGAGGCACCTTCCGCATCGTCGGAGCGTTCCGCGGGGACGAGCTGGTGGGCGGCGTGCCGCTCTACGAGGAGCGCAGGTTCTGGGGGACGCTGGTCGCGCCCCGCCTCCTGCTGTACTACTGCGGCCCGGTGCTCCGCCGGCACGAGACCAAGTATCCTTCGCAGCGGACGGCGCGCCGGGTCGAGATTCTCCAGGCCCTCGTCGAAGCCCTGGGCGGCCTGCCCTACGCGCGGCTCCGGTTCCGGGGCCGGAGCCCGCTGTCCGACATCCGCGCGTTCCAGGCGGCCGGATGGCGGGCGTGGCCGACCTACACCTACGTCGTGCCGATCGCGGATCTGGCTGCGCAGCGGGAACGGGTCGAGCAGAACCTCCGGCGCCTCATCGATCGCTGCGGGCGCCAGGGCATTCTCTTCACGGACGACGACGATTTCGACAGCTTCTTCGCGTCGCATCTCGAGCTGCACGAGCGCAAGGGCGCGCCCCTGTATCTGCCGCGTGCGGCGTTCGAGCGTTTCTTCCGCCGGCTCAAGAGCGCCGGTCTCTGCCGTCTGTTCCACGCGCGCCTGCCTGAAGGGCTCTCGATCGCGTCGCAGCTCACGCTGCTCGGACGGCACCCCGTGACCCACACGGTGAGCGCCGCAGCGCACGGCGACTACCTGAAGCTCGGTGCCAGCGCTTACCTGCGCTGGAAGGCGTTCGAGACGCTCTCGGCCCTTGGCTACGCGGCCAACGACCTGACCGACGCCCCCCTCAATCCGGTCACCCACTTCAAGAGCCAGCTGGGGGGCGATCTGGAGACCTGCTTCGTGCTCGCCCGCCCCGAGGACCGCCGGGTGGCGCTGGCCGAGCGGCTGACGGCGGAATATCGCCGCACCCGGCGGCTCACCGGGGCCGCCGTTCGCCGGCTGAAGCCACGCGGATGACCGGCGCCGACCTGGCCTGCCGGGCCCTCGAGCGCCTGGGCGTCACCCACGTCTTCGGGCTGCCCGGCACGCAGAATGTCCCGCTCTTCGAGGCGCTGCGCGGCGCGGCATTCCGCACGGTCGTCCCGACGCATGAGATGGGTGCGGCCTTCATGGCCGCCGGCTACAGCCGGGCTTCGGGGAGGGTCGGGGTCCTCACCACGATTCCGGGCCCCGGCTTCACCTACGCGCTCACCGGCCTCGCCGAGGCCCGGCTCGATTCCGTGCCGATCCTGTATCTGGTCGGACAGCCCGCCCGGGGGCCGGGGAAGCGATTCCAGCTTCAGGCGATCGACCAGGCGGCGATCGCCGGGCCGCTGATCAAGGCGCGCCTGGACGTGAGTCGGATCGAGGACTTCCCGCGGGCCGTCGCCGAGGGGCACCGGCTCGCGCTGGCCGGCGAGCCGGGGCCGGTCATGGTGCACTACGATCCCGCGCTGCTCGGCGCGGAGACGACCGCGGCCGTTCCGGCGGAAGCGCCCGGGGCGGGCGACGGCGCCTCCGGCATCGAGGGGATCACGGAGACGCTCGAGCTGCTCGGGCGGGCGAAGCGGGTGGTGATCCTTGCCGGGCAGGGCGCCAATGGCGCCGGCGACCTGGTGCGCCTGCTGGCCGAGCGGCTGGGAGCCGCCGTCATCACGACCACGTCGGCGCGCGGGGTCGTGGCGGAGGACCATCCGCTCGTGGTGCAGACGGACCTGCGCGGCGCGGGTGGAGTCAACGAGCTGGTCGCCGCGAGCGATCTGGTCCTGGCCCTCGGCGTGAAATTCAGCCACAACGGCGCCCTCGGGTTCCAGCTCCGGTTGCCGGAGGGGCGGCTGGTGCACGTGGACGAATCGCCCGACTCGCTGGGCGCCAACTATCCCGCCCGCCTCCCGATTCGCGCCAACGTCGGGGCCTGGATCGAGGAGCTGATTCATCGCGCTCCGGCGGCCCCGGTCGGGCCCGGCTGGGCTCCTGACGAGTTGGACGCCCGCCGCGCCCGGCTGGCACAGTCCTCGGTGTTCCCGGTCGAGCCGCGGGTGGCGGGCGCCGAGCCGGCGGCGTTCTTCGCCGCCCTGCGGACGGCGCTGCCGCGAGAGACCTGCCTCGTCACCGACTCAGGGCTGCACGAGATGCTGGCCCGCCGGCACTTCCCCGTGCTGGCCGCGCGCGGGCTCATCGTGCCGACCGACTTCCAGTCCATGGGCTTCGGGCTGCCCGCCGCGATCGGCGCCAGGCTCGCGGCGCCCGAGCGGCCGGTGGTGCTGGTGACCGGCGACGGCGGCCTCGCGATGTGCGGCCTCGAGCTGCTCACGGCGGTGAAGGAGCGGGTGACGCTGCCGATCCTCGTTCTGAACGACGGCCGGTACGGGCTCATCCGTCTCGACCAGATTCGGCAGTACGGGCACGCGTTCGGCGTGGACCTGCCGGCGCTCGACTTCGCCGCGC
>DASWAI010000192.1:0-9760 GCA_036391215.1 Gemmatimonadales bacterium | reverse complement strand
GCCCGCCTCACGCGCGCCGGCATCAACGCGGGGCTCCTGGTGGCGCCCATCATCCCCTGCGTCACCGACGGCCGCGAGGCCCTCGATGCGCTCTTCCGGGCGGCGAAGGAAGCCGGCGCCCGCTACGTGGTCGGGACGGCGCTCCGCCTCGGCCCCGCGGCGCGGCGCCGCTTCCTTCCCCACCTTGCCCGCGAGTTCCCCGGCCTGGCCGAGCGCTACGCGCGCCACTATGCCGGCCGGCACTCGGTGGATCGGGCTTACAAGGAGGCCCTCTCCCGCCGCCTGCGCTCGCTCCGCCGCAAGTACGGCTTCTCGAGCGAGCGGTTCCAGCCGGTCGGCGCCGGACCCGCGAGCGAGCCCGACGCACAACCGGTTCTCCTCTAGCTAAGTTGGCGGCATGGTGCCGCCGCTCTCACGCCGCCTCGCTTTCGCAGCCGCGCTCTGCGCCGCGTCCCTGGCGCCCCGGCCGGCCCTCGCGCAGGCGCCGGCCGACTCCTTCGCCGCGACCACCCGGAGCGTCATCGCCGCCGGCCATCATCCGTGGGCGCGGTGGCCGGAGTTCCCCGCGCTCGCGGCCGACCTGCGCACCGCGTACGAGCCGGGCGCATATCAGCCTCTCTGGATCGCGAACGGCGGCCCGACCCAGGCCGCGCGCGACGCGGTCGTCCAGCTTGCGGGCGCCGGCGACCACGGTCTCGACCCGGCGGACTACGACGCCGCCGACCTCGCCGCACGCTTCGCGGCGCTGGGGAGCGGGCCGCCCGCGTCGGCCGCCGACCTCGCGCTGCTCGACACCGAGCTCACCCTCGGCCTCACCCGCTACCTCGTGCACCACCGGATGGGCCGGCTCGACCCCCGGCGGTTCGGCTTCGAGTTCGACCAGTCGGTCAAGCGGTTCGACGTCGCCGCCGTCATCCGCCGCGCGAGCGCGGGCGAGAATCTCGCCTCGCTGGTCCGCGCCCTGGAGCCGCGCTTTGCCCAGTACCGGCTGCTCGAGAGCGTGCTGCCCCGATACCGCGCCCTCGCCGCCGACTCCACGCTCGGCCCCATCAGGGCCGGCCCGCCGGTCCATCCCGGCGATCCGCTGCCCGCCGCGCCCGCGCTCCGGCGTCTGCTGGTGGCCCTGGGCGATCTCCCCGCCGTCGACGGCGGCGACACCACCCCGATGTACGACGAGCCCCTGGTGAACGCCGTGCGGCGGTTCCAGTCCCGCCACGGGCTGGAGACCGACGGCATCATCGGACGCCTGACGCTCGCCGAGCTGAATGTCCCCCTCGCCCAGCGGGTGCGGCAGTTCGACCTCGCGCTGGAGCGGCTTCGCTGGTTGCCGGATCTCTCCCCGCCGATCGTCGCGGTCAACATCCCCGGCTTCGAGCTGTTCGCGTTCGACTCGGTCGGCGCCTCTGGGCGGCCGGCGCTCGAGATGAAGGTCATCGTGGGCAAGGCGCTCGACACGCATACCCCGATCTTCATCGAGAGCATGCGCTACATCGAGTTCCGCCCGTACTGGACCGTGCCGTTGAGCCTCGTGCGAAAGACCATCCTGCCCGAGGTGCGGAAGGACCCGTCGTACTTAGCCCGGCACGGCTTCGAAGTCCTGGGCGCCGGCAATCGCGTGCTGGGCTCCGAGGCCACGCCGGTCGTGCTGGCCCGCCTCGAGCGCGGCAGGCTCGAGTTACGGCAGCGGCCGGGCCCGGAAAACGCCATGGGGCTCGTCAAGTTCATCTTCCCCAACAACCACCAGGTCTACCTCCACGGGACCCCCCACTCCGAGCTCTTCCGCCGGCCCCGGCGGGACTTCAGCGCGGGATGCATCCGGGTCGAGGACCCCGCCGCCCTCGCTGCCTGGGCGCTACGCGACCAGCCCGAGTGGACACTCCCCAGGATCGACGAGGCTATGGAGGCGGAGGGAACGTCCCGCGCGTTCCTCCGCACGCCGGTAACCGTCGTGATCTTTTACACCACGGTGGTCGTGCGGCCGGGTGGCGCCATCTACTTCTACGACGACATCTACAAGCACGACGCGGAGATGAAGATGGCGCTCGAGAGCGGGGCGCCCTTCCGCTCCTGACGCGCCATCGTGCCGGTTGCCCTATCTCGTACCAGCGGGCTATCCTCCCGGGAGATGCTTCTACTCCTCCCCGTCCTCCGGCAGCTGGCCGGCGTGCTGACCACCGTGCTCTTCGCCGCCGCTCCCGCGCGCGGCGGGGAGTCGCGTCTTGTGCGCGCCGCCGACGAGGCTGGCCTACGGCCCCAGGTCCTGCGGCTGGCGCTCGAGGCTCACGCGCGGGCGGAGCGGACGGGCGAGACCACGAGTCCGCTCCTCACCGTGATCGACTACACCCGGCCCTCGCGCGACCGCCGCCTCTGGGTCATCGACCTCGCGCGCGACTCGGTGCTGGAGCGCGCGCTCGTCGCTCATGGGCGCCGCACCGGCGACGACCGGGCGGAGCGGTTCTCCAACGAGCCGGGCAGCTTCGAGTCGAGTCTGGGAACGTTCGTGACGGGAGACAGCTACTCGGGAAAGAACGGCTACTCGCTCAGGCTTCGCGGCCTCGACCGGGGGCTCAACGACAACGCCGAAACTCGCGCCATCGTTATCCACGGCGCGTGGTACGCCACCCGGGATTTCATCGCCAAGGTCGGCCGGCTCGGGCGGAGCGAGGGCTGCCCTGCCCTCGACCCGGCCGTGGCCCGCCGGGTGATCGATCGGATCAAGGGCGGAACAGTGATCTTCGCCTACTTCCCGGATCCAGGGCTGATGCGGGCGGTAGGCACCGGCAACTGATCCTCCTTCTCACTTCTCACTTCCCCACTCCCCCACCAGCTTCCCGAAGTTCTCGTTCCGCTCCATCACTTCGTGCGCCTCCGCCAGCCGCTCCATCGGATACGCCCGCTCGAGCACCGGCCGAAGAATCGGAGCGCGACCGTCCCGCGGTTCGAACAGCGGCAGCATCCGCTCGGCGAACTCCGCTGCCAGCGCCGCCCGTTCCTCCGGGCCCCGGCTCCGCATCACGCTCCCGATGATCTCGAGGCGCTTCTTGAGCACCGGCTCCAGATCGATCTCTCCCCGGCGCCCGGCCATCAGTCCGAGGATCACGAGCCGTCCCCGGCGCGCCAGCACGCCGAGGTTGGCCGCGAGCGCGCCCGCGCCCAGCACGTCGAGGACCACGTGGACCGGATCGCCCACTGCCTCTTCGAAGTCCGTGCGGCTGGTGTCGATCCCGACGTCCACACCATAGGTTTGGGCGCGGGCGAGCTTCGTGGCACTCCGGGACGTGCCGATGACGGTGGCGCCCAGATGTTTCGCGATCTGCGCCGCAGCGGTGCCGACGCCGCTGCCCACCGCGTGGATCAGCACCCGCTCGCCCGCCGCGAGCCGTCCCCGCGCCACCAGCGCGTCGTAGGCGGTGTAGAACACCTCGGGAATCGCCGCGCCCTCGGCGTACGAGAGGTTGGCCGGTAGCGGCAGCGCCTCCTGCTGGCGCACCACCACTGCCTCGGCTTGGCCGCCGCCGCCGACCAGGCCCATCACCCGGTCGCCGAGGCGCCAGCGGCTGACGCCCGCGCCGAGCGCGTCCACATCGCCCGCGTACTCGAGCCCGGGAATGTCCGCCGGCCATCCGGGCGGTGCCGGATAGCCTCCGCGGCGCTGGTAGACGTCGGCCCGGTTCAAGCCCGCCGCCTTCACCCGGACACGGATCTGTCCCGGCCCCGGCACGGGCGTGGGGACCTCGCGGACGGCGATCACCTCGGGACCGCCCACGGCGGTATACACGATTGCGCGCATCAGGGAATCCTAATGGCCATGCTTCGCTCCATCCCCGGCCTGCTTGCCGCGAGCCTCGCCTGCTCCGGCTCAACCGGTCCGTCGGGCGGCAACCCGCTGCCGCCCGGAAATCTTCCCCTCACGCTCGCGACCGTGGCCACCAGGCTCGACTTCCCGCTGGATCTCACCGCGCCGCGCAACGATCCCCGCCTCTTCGTCGTCGAGAAGACCGGCCGGATCCGCGTGATCGAGGACGGCGCGGTGCTGCCGGCGCCGTTCCTCGACCTGCACGATCGGGTGTCCGGCGGGCCCGAGCAGGGGCTCCTGGGCCTCGCCTTTGATCCGGCGTACTCCACCAACGGCCGCTTCGTGGTCAACTACACCGATCTGAACGGAGACACCCGGATCTCGGCGTTCCGTGTGTCGGCCGACCCGGACGTGGCGGATGTCTCCACCGAGACCGTGCTCCTCGCAGTGCCGCAGCCCTTCCCCAACCACAACGGCGGCGGGCTGGCCTTCGGCCCGGACGGGTATCTCTACGCGGGGTTGGGCGACGGCGGAGGCGGCGGCGACCCCAACGGCAACGGCCAGAGCCTGGCCACGCTGCTCGGCAAGCTGTTGCGGATCGACTTGAACGGCGGGACGCCGTACGCGGTGCCACCGGACAATCCCTTTGCCGCCGCGGCCGGGCCCGCTACCCGCGGCGAGATCTGGAGCTACGGGCTCCGGAACCCGTGGCGCTTCAGCTTCGACCGCCTCACGCACGATCTCTACATCGGAGACGTGGGGCAGGACGCGCACGAAGAGATTGACGTGGCGCCCGCGCCCGGGGGCGGGGGCGGGGGCGGTTTGAACTTCGGCTGGAACCGGATGGAGGGCGCCCACTGCTACCCGCCCACAGCCGGAGATGCCTGCGACCGCGCCGGGCTCACGCTCCCCGTGGTGGACTACGATCACGGCCAGGGCTGCTCGGTCACCGGCGGCTACGTCTATCGCGGCGCGGCCATCCCCGATCTGCAGGGCGTCTACCTGTACGGCGACTACTGCCAGGGCTTCGTCCGAAGCTTCCGCTTCGCCGGCGGCCAGGCGACGGACCAGCGCGACTGGCAGGCGCTGCGCCCGAGCGGCAACGTGACGAGCTTCGGCGAGGACGCGGCGGGCGAGGTGTATGTCCTCACCGCGCAGGGCGGCGTTTACCGGATCGTGTCCCTGCCCTAGATGAAGAACGACGGCGTGGTGGAGACGTAGGCGTCGTAGCGGCCCATCGGTGCGTCGCTCATCAGGTAAGTGGCGAACGGATCCATGCGGAACCCCTGGCCCAGCGCGTAGTCCACGACGGCCCGGTTGACCAGCGGGACATCCACCCCGAACACCGTGCCCGGCTGGGCCGATCGCTCCGCCGAGGCCAGCATCGCGGGGAGGTCCTCGTCGGCGAAGGCGGCGAATGGGCCGCGATCCGCGTCGGCGAATGCGCCGCTGCTCGGGCCTGTGTACCCGTAGCCGACGAGCCGGCCGTCCCGCCGATAGAACACGCCGCGCCGTGCGCTCGCGAGCCACGCGTGGTCGGGATCGCGCCGGAAGCCGAGCACGCTCTGGTCTACCTGCGCCAGCAGCTCGAGCGCGCGCGGCGAGGCGTCGATCGGCTCGGTATCGAGGTCGGACGCCGGCGGATCCACCCGTGCCGGGCGGGCGAAGTGATGAATGGGGAACCGGCCGTAGCACCCGGCCTTCATGTAGCTCGTGAGGGCGCGCACGTCGGGCGTGGCGATGACCAGGCGGTGCCGTTCGCCCGCGCGGGGAAAGGCCCGGGCCAGAAGCTCCCGCCCGACACCCGCCGACTGGGTTTGCGGCAGCACGAACAGCTCGGTCAGCTCGAGCACCCCGTCGCGCAGCGTCGAGCGCGCGTAGCCCACTGCTTCGCCGCCCGACTCGGCGATCCAGAAATGAGCGCCGGTTCGGGCGAGGTGATCGAAGAGCGACCGACGCGTCTCCCACAGGTCGGCCAGGACCGCCGGGTCGTCCCCGCCGGTGATCGTGGTGACGCCGAGCCGGCTCCCGAGCTCGATCACCGCGTCGCGAAAGACGCGGAAGACCCCTGCGGTGTCTTCGAGGCTGCCGGGCCGGAACGTGATCGCCATGGTTGACGGGCGTGGGTGCTGGGAAGATAGACTACCGCATGTCGCCGGACCCGATAGGCCCGGCCCCGAAGGGAGGCAATATGCCGGCTGCAACGATGGTCCGCCTCTGCTGGAGCGCCGCTGCCGCGATCGCGGCCATCGGACCCGCCGCCGGCGCCGCCGCCCGCGCCCAGACCGCCGAGATCCGGGAATGGAAAGTCCCGTGGGACCAGTCCCGCCCGCGCGACCCCTATCTCGACCGCGACGGAAGGGTCTGGTTCGTGGGCCAGGCGGGGAACTACGTCGCCTGGCTCGATCCGGTCGGCGGGCGCTTCAAGCGCTACGAGCTGGACCCGGGCACGTTACCGCACAACCTCGTCGTGGACGCGAAGGGCTTCGTCTGGTACGCGGGGAACGGCAACGGCACGATCGGCCGCATCGACCCCGCCACCGGCCGGATCACGCGCTATCCCATGCCCGACCCCGCGGCGCGCGACCCCCACACGCTGGTCTTCGATCGCAACGGCGACATCTGGTTCACGGTGCAGCGGTCGAACTTCGTCGGGAAGATGACGGTCGCCACCGGGAGCGTACGGCTGGTGCCGGTGCCGACCCCCGGCGCGCTGCCCTATGGCATCGGCGTGGACGGGACCGGCCGGCCCTGGTTCGTCGAGTTCGGGAGCAACAAGCTCGCGACGGTGGATCCCGCGACGTTCAGGGTGACCGAGTACACCCTGCCGCGCCCGCGCGCCCGCCCCCGGCGCATTGCGATCACCTCGGACGGCCGCGTGTGGTACGTGGACTATGCCGGCGGGATGCTGGGGCGCTTCGATCCGCGGACGGCGAAGTTCTCCGAGTGGGCCATGCCGGCCGGCGGGAGCGCGGCGCCGTACGCCATGGCGGCGGACGACCGGGACCGTGTGTGGTTCGTCGAGACCGGCCCCCAGCCCAACCGTCTGGTCGGCTTCGACCCGAAGACGGAGAAGTTCCTCGGCGAGACGCCGATCGCCGAGAGCGGCGGTGTCACCGTCCGCCACATGGTGTACCACCCGGGGACGAAGGCGCTCTGGTTCGGCACCGACGCGAACACGATCGGCAGGGCTCTCGTGCCCGAGGCGCGCCCGGTGCCCTGAGCACCGGGCCGCCCGGGCTCGGTCCACCGCCCCGTTCTCTCCCCTACCCGTCTTGCCCTCGGTCCCACCTTCCTGTATTGTGTTATTTCGGTATTTGTTCGGTTCACGGATCCAGGTCCTGCCGGCTCGAAGCGCATGCCAGCTTCCCGCGTCGCCTCTGTCCAGGCCGTTCTGGCCCAACGCTTTCCGGACGCGGTATCCGGTCGTGGCTGGACCCGCGGGATCATCCCCTCCGGGGTCACCGCCCTGGACTCGGTGCTGCCGGAGGGCGGATTCCAGCGCGGGCGGATCGCGGTCTGGAGCCCGGGGCCGGGCGCGGCCGCCCTGCTCCGGGCCGCCTGTCTCCGGACCGTATCCGGCGGCGAGCGCTCGGTCTGGATCGACGCCTGCCACATGGTTGCCGGCGCCTGCTGGCGCGAAGGCCCGCTCCTCGTCCGTCCCGACGGCCCGGTCGCCGGACTCCGCGCCGCTGAGGAGCTCGCCCGCTCGGGCGGATTCGGGCTCGTCGTCCTCGACGGCGTGGACCCCGACACCACCGCGATGGTGCGCGTCTCCCGCGCCGCGCACGAGGGCGGCTCGGCACTCGTGCTCCTCACCCGCACCACCTCGCTCGCGAGCCTCCGGCTCGCGTCCCGCCCGCTGCCCGGCGAATACGTCTGGCGCCATAGCCCGCTCGGCGAGCCCGCCGCCGTGACGGCGGTGAAGCTCGTGGTCGAGGCGCGCGCGTCTGGCTGGCTCGCCTCCACCGAGCTCACCATCCCCGTCTGGCGCGATGACCTGCGCCTGTCGCTCGAGACCGGCTATCCCGACCGGCGCGGCGCTCCCTGATCGCCGAGCCGGCTCGCGAGGCCCGCGATCGCCGGCGACACCGGCACCCTGGGAATCGCTTCCATCCTCGCGCGAAGCTCCTCGAGCGCCGGCTCGCTCCGGTACCTCTGGAACTCGGAGTCGTGCTCCAGCAGCGCCGTGTCGCGCCAGCCGGCCGCGACGCCCTGCTCCAGCTGCTCGATCGCCCGGTCCAGGTGACCGGACGCAGCAGCGTACGCCGCCGTGTCGTACCGTGCTTCCGCGTCGCTCACGCCCCACATCCAGTCGAAGGCGTAGCCGGCCCGCTTCTCGAGGAGCTCGGCCGCGGCCGACGCGGCCTGCGCCTCCTCCCGCTTCATGAAGAGCCACCGGAACGCGCGCGCGAGGCCGTAGCCCGTCCGCACCGCCAGGTACCCCATGCCGATGCGGTGCGGCGAGGCATCCGCCAGATCGCCCGCGCGCTGGAAGGCCGTGATCGCCTCGTCGTACGCGGCCGCCCTGAGCGACAGCTCGCCCAGCAGGCAGTGGCTCATCGTGGTGAACGACGCCGAGTAAACATGGTCGATGCGCGGGTAGAGCTCGACGGCTTCGGTGAGGAGCCGCCGCGCCGCCTCCGGCTCCCGATCCCGGAGGTGGAGCGCGGCCCGGAGCGTCCGCGCGCCGACGAACTTCACCTCCCGCGTCACGCCGCTCCGCTCGATCGAGAGCGCGCAGTCGATGAGTGCCCTGGCGGGCTCGTACTGCCCGTCCAAAGCATAGAGCCAGCCCAGGCCGAGGTAGGCCGGCTGGCCGGTCGGCTCGGCGGCGATCGCTCGGAGATACGGCTCCACCGCCCGGCCCAGGTCCCGCGGCCGCCGCTCGTGCAGCGCGCCTATGTGATGCGCGATCGCGAGCATGTAGTGCGCGTGGAAGTTGTCGGGCGCCAGCTCCGCGGCGCGAAGACCCGCCGCCTCCGCTTCCGCATATCGGTGCAGCCGGGAGTACGCGTAGCAGAGCCACATCCGCGCCTCGCCCAGATCGGGATCCAGCTCGATCGCCCGCTCCAGGTGGGTCACGGCGGCGTCGAGGTCCTCCCGCCGCGTGCCGGTGATGTAGCGGAACGCGAAGAGCGAGCCCAGCCCCGAGTAGGCCAGGGAGTAGGTCGGGTCGGTGTCGAGGGCGAGGCGGAACCAGCGCTCCGCCTCGTCGAACGCCGCCGGGCCGAAGGTCCGGAAGGCCTGCCGTCCCCTGGCGTAGGCCTCGTACGCGGCGACCACGCGGCGCTCAGGCCGCTCGGGCCGCTCGGGCCGCTCGGTGCGCGGGACCCGGACGCCCGAGACCTCCGTCGCGAGCCGCTCCACGATGGCCGCGACGACTCGGTCCTGCAGCGCGAAGATCTCGTCGAGGGTTCCGTCGAACCGGCTCGCCACCAGCACCTCGCCGCTCTCGGCGGCCACGCACTGGGCGGTGATGCGGAGGTTCGGCCCCGCGGACTGGAAGCTGCCCAGCACCACCCAACGGGCGCCTACGGCCCGGCCCACGAGGGCGGCGTCTGCCGCGGTCTTCACCTCGCCGCCCCGGGCACGAGCGTCCCGCGCCACCCGGTCGCGGCCGGTGACGACGAGTCCCGGCACCTTCTGGAGGTCGAGCTGGAGGGTCTCCGCCATTCCGCCGGCGAGCCACGAGAGCCCCTGGTCGTGGCTCACGTTGACGAAGTCGAGGACCGCGATGGCCGGCGCGGCAACGGGCGCGGGGCCGCCGTCCGCTTCGGGTGCGGTCGAGACCACCACGGTCGGCGCCGCCGCCACGGCGGTCGCTTCCGCCCCCGCCGCCGGCTCCAATGCTGCGGCAAACTCCTCGGCCGTCGCGAATCGCGCCTCCCGCTCCTTCGCGAGCGCGCGGAGCACCGCTGCCTCGACCCGCGCCGGCACGTCGGCCCGCAGCGTCCGCAGCGG